>JAZNWA010000009.1:0-2060 GCA_045593085.1 Lachnospiraceae bacterium
GCCATACAAACAAAAAGAGCGATCCAAACTAGCTTCTTCTGCATCAGCTTTTTAAGCTCATAGCCGTATAGAGTAAACAGATTATTCATGGCTCCCCTCCTCGAATTGTGCAAGATAGAATCTCTCTAAATCACCCATTTGTTCGTCCCATGTTCCGTTATAAATCAAGGTTCCATCTTTCATCATGAGTACCTCATCGGCAATATGCTCTATGTCGGAAACGATATGGGTGGACAGAAGTACGATGCTGTCTTTACCGAGTTGTTGGATAAGGTTTCGGAAGCGCACGCGTTCTTTGGGGTCCAATCCGGCGGTGGGTTCGTCGAGGATCAGCAGCTTCGGGTTGTTCAGCAGTGCTTGAGCGATCCCCAGTCGCTGCTTCATACCGCCCGAAAATGTTTTAATCTTTTTGCGGCCCATGTCTTGCAGACCGACCAATTCCAGAAGTTCATTTGCTCGCCGTTTCGCTGACTTCTTGGGCAGCCCCTTCAATGCCGCCATATACAACAGAAAATCCATAGCAGTAAATTCAGGATAATAGCCAAAATCCTGAGGCAGGTACCCTAATACTGCACGATAGCCTTCTTCACGGACGTCCATATCGTCGAAAGCGATCGTACCGCCTGTAGGCTGCAGGATCCCACAGAGCATACGCATAAGGGTAGTTTTTCCGGCACCGTTCGTGCCCAAAAGGCCAAAAACTCCGCTATGCAAACGTAGACTGACACGGTCTACTGCGATTTTGTTTTGAAATTGCTTTGTTAGTCTGTCAATGACAAGTTCCATGTATATTCCTCCGTTTGTTTTATTGCTAAATATATCTCATGCGCCATTCCTGCGAACAGGAGAACTAATAGAATAAACCACCAGACAATGTTGGCATTTTGGTATATAAGATCTGTGATAAAATGCAGTCCGACATTAGCTCCGCCAATCAATGCTGCAACACTCATACATACATAAACCGTTTCTTGGCCTTGGAAGCGTCGAATGATCCATAAGCTGATGTTGACAGTCAGCATATATGGTACAAGCAGATATAGTCCTGTTTGTAATAAAGAAAATCCGCTTCCGGTGTAACACAATGGAATGGCACAGACTAAAACAATGAAATCAAGTACGCCTAAAACGCTCATTCTTGCCATCACCACACTTTTCAAAGAAAACCGGGTAGACATTTCAAATTCACTCATTCCATACATCGTAGAGCGGGTGCTTTCCGCTACTGCCAAAAGCCCTAAAATCGGCACAAACGCAGACACGATCCATAATGTATTCTCGCTGATATAATTAGCCCCGATCACCGCAGGCAGCAGCAACAGAACAGAAAACACCAATGTAATTTTCCTCATGTATGATGCCTGTACTAATATAAAGCGAAACATACTAATTCTTGACCCAGGTAATGTTCTTAAAAATCGTATCTTTTCCTGCCGGTTTGGTTGTGGGGCTTCAAATGCTTTTTGAATGTTCCGTTTTAATTTATTATCCATTTGAAAATCCCTCCTTCAATAATTCCTCTTTCAACCATTTCAAAGATTTAGATAATTTCCGATATACAGCAAAGCGGGATAAGCCGGTGATTTTGCAAATCGTTGTAATGGATACTTCATTTACATATCGTAGGAAAATCAACTCTTGTTCATCTTCCGGCAATTTTGATATAGTCATTCTTAATGTTAAATTACTTATCAGGTCTTCGGTTGGGTCATCTATAACTTCTTCTGTTATTTCTTCTAAACTTTCAACCGTCCGCTTTCTAAAGTGGTCTATACACAGATTCTTTGCAATTGTGTATAAGTACGGCAACTCTTTGTCACTGCCAAGATTTAATCCTTGCTTGCAAAAACGAAGAAAGGTTTCTTGTGTAATATCCTGTGCTATTTGATCATCATACATCTTGAAATAGCAATATCGGTATATTTTGTCATATTGTTCTTCAATATCCATTTTAAGCGAAACCTCCCTTCATAATGTTTAACGGATTATGACAGTAAAATGTGCGGCTATTCAAAAAAATTTTATATAAACTTGATAGCCACTTGTAACCATTCCTTTTT
>JAZNWA010000010.1:0-91657 GCA_045593085.1 Lachnospiraceae bacterium
CTTTTAGACTAATAGTTCCGGTTTCATATTTTTGTACAATTTCCAATTTTAGTTCTGTGGAAAACATTTTCTTTCCTTTTGACATAAAATTACCCCTTTCATTAGACTTTTATTTTTGTCTAACAAAAGGGGTTCACTTCAGTCAAAGTACAGGGAAGGTTTTTGCTTTTACTGACTGATCATATAAATGAACGTTAGTAATGCCAGAATAAACATGCCAAAAGACATCAAGTCTTTAAAGTCAAATTTCTTCATAAGCATCACCTCCATTCTATGTAGAATGAAGGTCAACCACCCTGTAACACGATTGCCTAGCAGCAATATTGCTACTAAAATCATTATATCATAAAATGGGTGCGAACACAAGTTCGAAGACGAGAACGAAATGAAAAAGCTTTGATGCACTTGCTTCGAGCCGGTTTTGTGGTATGGAGCGCAGCAATATAAGTATCGATATTTCATAGGAATTCAAGCGAACACCGAGAAGAAGTGGAGCGAAGCGGAATGGATTCGAGGTGATGCTGAAATAATGTTGTGTAAATTTGTGGGGTATTTTATAATGAGTTATATAAATTTTAATTGACCGAGCTCTTTAGAGCGAGGGATGACAATTGGACGTAGTTCAATTGTATGAAATAAACATTTAGACAAATTGGAATTTGGAGGTATTTATGGGTGCAGAAGAAAGGTGGAGAGTATGTTAGTAATAATTAGTGGAATCGTAGGATTAATTAGTTTTTTTACAGGAGCAAAAAATGTTTTGTTTGTTTGTGCGTTTGTGAATTTTCTAGTACAACTTCTAAATGTTTGTGGTAAGAAGCAAAATAGTTTGGTCACAATAACTATCTTTTCAATACTTGGTTTTTTAATATCTAGATTTTCTAAAATAAATGCACTTGAAAGTATAGCGTTATTTGTGTGTATTGAAGCCGTGATGATGGATATTATTTTCCCATGTCTTCTTATTATAAAAATGAAGCCAAATGAACAAATTAAAGCTATGAATTGTTCTATTGATGATGAGCAAATAAAAAGAATGTATAAAGAAATTGAGAACCTTCTTTTGAGTGCACATATAAAACCAATCTTTATTAATACATTGAAGTGTTTTTCATTTCCGTATTGTTGTGACATAAATGAACCATTAAAAAGTGCTGCAAGTCTGAAATATAAAATAGAACTTGATGAAAATGACAATAATTACAATAATTACAATAATTACAAATGTATTATTACCGTTCCACAAATTGGGAATATACCAACAAATCAGACTTTGGAACAATATAATGCATATATAAATGGTATTTTTTATAATGAATTACAAGGGGCTGTTTTCTCGATTAATAAAAAAACCGACGAACCTTTTATTGAGCTTATACGCATTGTTACAATAAAGGACACAAGAGCGGCTGCAATTGAAATAGTATCATCAATAAATGATATGATTGAGGTGAGCAAGAAAAGGTATAAAAGATTTTAATTGCGTCAAATTCCAATTTGTAAAATAGTTAGATAAACTTGAATTAGTCGAAGTATCGTAGAAGAAAAGAAATAGGTGATAATTATGCGGTTTAACACACATAGTCAAACAGGCTCTTCTAAATTACCCAAACCTCTCGTTGCGTTGTTTTTGGTCGGTGTAGGTTTGATGTATTTCGTTTTTTTGTTAGCAGCATTCGCTTGTTTTTATTATGCCAAAAGTGTGTTGGTTGGTATTTTGATGATTGCTCTCCCTATAGTACTAACCGCTTGGTATTGCATTACAACGAGAGATATATGTAAGGCATACATCGAAATTAACGGAAACGAAATTCGCATAGTAGATTACTATCTTGGAATAAAGAAAGAGCGAATGGTTTTATTTTCAGATATTACTTCTGCTGAGATAGCTCTTGGATACTCACATCGAGTAAAAGGCTACAGATTAAGTGCTATGGGAACACGGTATATTGTTCTAAAGAAAGATAACAAATATCTTTTCAAAATCATCTACTTACCAGAAACAGAAATTATCTTTAAGGACTTTCTTGTTTAACCAATTCCAAGTTATAGGTGCGTTTGATTCAGGAGGTACAGTATGAATATAGTAGTGATAGACGGACAAGGCGGTCAATTAGGGGGACAACTTATTAAGTCCTTAAAAATAAATTTTAAAGATATAAAAGTAATTGCAATCGGAACAAATGCGACAGCAACTGCAACAATGTTAAAAGCCGGAGCAGATCAAGCCGCAACTGGTGAAAACCCTGCAATAGTTGCTTGTAGAAAAGCGGATGTGGTTATCGGACCAATTGGTATCGTGATAGCAGATTCTTTGTTGGGAGAGATAACTCCACAAATGTCAATGGCAGTAGGACAGGCAGATGCTGTGAGGATATTGCTACCTGTGAACAAGTGCGATAATTTGGTTGCAGGGCTTTCAGATTTATCTACAGCAAATATATTAGAAGATGTGATTTTAAAAGTAAAAGAACTTCTAAAATAATGCTTGCTCTATTATATAAAGAATGATACAATTGCAATGTCGTTCAGAAGTTCGACAGAATAGGCAGAAGCCTTTATATGATATGTAGTATAATTTTAAATTGATAACAATACCAGAAGGTGTGATTTTTCCTCAGAAGAGGGAGAAACTCACCTTTTTTTATTCAGAGCATACAAAAAACCTATGTGGCGTGTGTTTTCGTTTGTCGTAGAAAGGAACTTAAAAATGAAAAGAAAAAATGATATTATGAAACTAACTTTATCTGCCATGTTTTTGGCGTTGGCATTTGTAATGCCTTTTTTGACGATTCAGATTCAGCAGATTGGTTCGATGTTATGTCCAATGCACATTCCGGTGCTTTTATGTGGATTCTTTTGCGGAGGCCCTTGGGGGCTAATAGTAGGCTTCCTTGCCCCAATTTTGCGTTCTTTTACATTAGGAATGCCACCAATGTTTCCGACTGCATTTTGCATGGCATTTGAATTGGCGACATATGGGTTTGTGGCAGGATGGTTACATAGCAAGCTTCCAAAGAAAAAAATCAATGTGTATATATCTTTACTTTGTGCGATGGTCATTGGACGACTTGTCTGGGGCATGGCAATGTTTGGGTGTATGGGATTTGATGCTTCCAAATTTGGTCTAAGTGCATTTTTAACAGGTGCAGTATTGACCGCAGTGCCGGGAATTATTTTGCAGATTGTATTAATCCCGGTTTTGACGATTGTAATAGAGAGAAATATGTACAAAATACAATAGCATAAAGCAAAAAACGAATATTTTTCCGAGTCATTGAAGTGTTTGGACATATAGAAGGAAAAAACTATGTTATTATCCAAGATTTTGCGAAAGTTTTTTACAGTGTACGTGGGAAGCGGACTTGGAACAAAATATGTCTTTGGTACAAGGAAAAAGGGAAACGCTCCCTCAGTGAAAAGATTTTTATGCGATTTTTTGGTTAGTAGACCGGATATAAATGTGTATATGTCCAAAAAAGTACAGAAGCATTATATCGGAGGAAGGCGAACTTATCATGATTTATACATCACATTATGCATCACCTCTTGGAGATATTTTACTTGCGAGCAAAGAAAGTAAACTCATTGGACTTTGGATAGATGGCCAGAAGCATTACATGGGGGATTTGAAAGAACCGATGGAAGAAAAGGATAATGAGGAAATCCTTTTAAAAACGAAATATTGGTTGGACCGGTATTTTGCAGGAGCCAGACCGTGCATCGACGAACTGGAGATGGCGCCTATCGGAAGTGAATTCAGACAAGAGGTTTGGAAGATATTAAAAAATATACCTTATGGCAAGGTAATTACATATAATGACATTGCGAAAGAGATGGCTCAAAAGCGTGGCATGGAACGAATGTCCCCACAGGCAATCGGAGGAGCAGTTGGACATAATCCAATTTCAATTATAGTACCATGTCACAGGGTTGTGGGAACAAGCGGAAGTTTAACCGGTTACGCCGGAGGAATGGATAAAAAAGTGTATTTACTAAGACATGAGAATGTGGATGTGTCACGTTTGTTTTTTCCGAATAAAGAGAATAAGAAGTTGGATAAACAATAATCAGTAGAAAAAGGACTTTCTTGACATACTTATCCTTGAGAATTAAAATATACAATATAGTGTTTTAGAAAGCACGAAAAAAATAGGAGGGCAAAACAATGGGAAAGAATCCATACGCAGGAACAAAAACAGAGAAAAATCTTTGGGAGGCATTTGCCGGAGAATCACAGGCAAGAAATAAGTATACTTATTTTGCAAGTGTGGCAAAAAAAGCAGGCTATGAGCAGATCGCGGCATTATTTTTGCAGACAGCAGAAAATGAAAAAGAGCATGCAAAGTTATGGTTCAAGGCTTTAGGAGAGTTAGGCGACACAGCAGAAAACTTACTTCATGCAGCAGAAGGTGAAAATGCAGAATGGACCGACATGTATGAGCGCATGGCAAGAGAAGCTGAAGAGGAAGGCTTTACTGCATTGGCTGAACAGTTCAGAGGAGTTGCAGCCATTGAAAAAATGCATGAAGAAAGATACCGTGCATTACTTCACAATGTGGAAGCAATGGAAGTATTTAAGAAAAGCGGCGTAACAATGTGGGAATGCAGAAACTGCGGACATGTTGTAGTTGGTTTGGAAGCACCGGTTGTATGCCCTGTATGTAAGCATCCGCAGGCTTATTTTGAAGTACGTAAAGAAAATTATTAAAGGAACTGATTGAGAACAGTGCATATATTGTAATATTGAGGAGGAAAATATATGAAGTATTATATTTGTGAACATTGCGGCAATATTATTGAATATGTAAAAGAGTCCGGCGTTCCGGTATTTTGTTGTGGTCAGAAAATGACGGAAATCGTTCCGGGAACAAGCGACGGAGCCCATGAAAAACATGTTCCGGTGATTACAGTTGACGGAAACCATGTTGTAGTAGAAGTTGGTGCTGTAGAACATCCAATGATTGAGGCCCATTACATTCAGTGGATTTCCATTGAAACCACGCGTGGTAGTCAGATCAGAAAGTTGCAGTACACCGATAAGCCAAGAGCAGAATTTGTGCTGGCAGAGGGTGAAGCATTAATCGCTGCATATGAGTATTGTAATTTACATAGTTTGTGGAAAGCAGAGAAATAAATCAAGTGCTTAATAACATATAATAAAATTCAAGCCGGAAAGGATACTATCCCTTCCGGCTTTTTTTAATTTAATCCTTCTGACATAGTTGGAGATTTTGTAACAATTTCTGTCGGTATCCCGTTTTCACTATAAAATGCAGCCATTTCTTCAAGGTATCTTTGTGGCTCAACGGCATAAGCTAAACCGTGACCTGCTCCCGGAACAATCATGAAATGCTTTGGTGAGGTGCATGCGTCATAATTTTCTTTGCTCATTTCACAAGGAACGAAGTCGTCATTGTCTCCGTGTGCAAAAAAGATTGGTAGTTTACAATTTTTAATCGCATCGACCGGATTGAGGGATTCAATGTCAAGACCACCCCAAAGTTTTGCACCGGTTTTAATGAGCTGGTAGGTTGGAAACATAGGTAAATGCAACTGTCGAATAATTTTTTTGATTATCTTTTCGGCAGAAGAGTATCCACAGTCTGCCAAGATGCCCACAACCTGACTTGGCAATTCGTATCCGGAAGCCAGGATAACAGTGGAAGCGCCCATTGAGATGCCCGTTAAAATAATCTTCACATTCGGTCCAAAGTAATTGACTGCAAAATCAATCCAGGAAAGTGCATCTTTATGCTCTTTAATGCCGAAGGTAATGATATGACCGTCACTACCACCACTGGTACGCTGGTCCACTAGTAATACATTTCTTCCGACGGCAAACGCTCGCTTAATACCACCGCACAAGTCCCGCATAGCACTACCACGGTAGCCGTGGAACATGATTTCCATCGGAGCACCTTTTTGATATTCAAAATATTGTGCGTGGAGATTTAATCCGTCAAAAGAGGTTATGTTAAAATCAGCAGGAGAAAGAGCACGGGCTTCATTTTGCCATCCAATCATCAAATCACGATACGGTTCATATATTTTACCTCTCGGAATGGGATGCTCCGGGAGTGGTTTGTTTTTGGGACGAAATTCGTAAAATACAATCAAAAAACAAACAAATGACAATAACAGAATGAATAAGATAATCAAGCATAAAATACCGATAATGTAAAAAATCCAGCCCATAAAATCCTCCTAAAAACGAGGTTATTATAGCATTTATAGGGTGGAAATTCAATCCGGAAGAAAAGATATTTGTTGTCATACTTTGTCTTATCGTGTAGAATGAAACTACATATAGAAAGGAAAGAATTATGCATCCAAAATATAAACAAAAAAAATTTTATGATTCAACCAAGATGCCGATTCGTCAGCCGCTTTTTTTTGTGGGATTAATCTGGCTTCTTTCAAAAATTGCTTTGATTGGGAAAAAGTATAAAATTGAAAAAATTAATATGGAGGAGTTAAAACCGCCATATCTTTTGCTGAGCAATCATATGTCCTTTATGGATTTTGAATTGTGTGCGTTGGCGACTTGGCCGCATAGGGTTAATAACGTGGTGAACGTAGACGGATATCAACTTCGTCCATGGCTTATGGAGTGGATCGGAGCGAAGTGTACACGAAAGTTTACAACAGATTTGTCTTTGATTAAGGCTATCGGCAAATGTTTGAAAAAGGGAGACATTTTGTGCATGTATCCGGAAGCAAGATATTCACCATGCGGAACCACGTCTTATTTACCGGATTCTTTGTATAAGTTGATTCGAATGAATAAGGTGCCGGTGGTTGTGGCAATTCACAGGGGCAATTATTTGTCTTCACCATTTTGGAATTTCCGAAAAAAACGAAGAGTGCCGCTTCATTTGACCTTGACACAGGTTCTGAGTCAGGAAGAAGTAAATACTTTTTCAGAGGAACAGATTAAGGAACGGGTACAACAGGCCTTTATTTATGACGAATACAAATATCAATTGGATAATAACATTCTGATTACAGAGAAGTATCGTGCAGAAGGATTACACAGAATCCTGTATCGCTGTCCACATTGTATGACAGAGTCAAAAATGGATTCTGCAGGAGAAGAATTGTTCTGCAAAGCCTGCGGTAAACGTTGGCGATTAAATGAAAACGGTACATTGTCTGCACTTAGTGGAGAAACCGAGTTTTCTCACATCCCGGATTGGTTTGACTGGGAAAGAGCACAGGTACGCAAGCAGATTGTAGAAGGAACCTATCGTTTTGAAGATGATGTGGATGTTTATTCTATGCCTGGTGTTTATGGGTTTAAACACTTAAAAAATGGAAAAATCACCCACGATGCGGAGAACGGATTTATTCTGGAGGGCTTTTATAACGGCAGTCCATACCGGATTCAAAGGACACCGCTTCAGATGAACGGACTTCATGTAGAATATTTGCATCATCGTATTAAGCCATTTGACTGTTTTGATGTAGTTACGGAAAAAGATTGCTTTTATTGTTATCCGGCCAAGGAAAATGTTATTACAAAACTTTCTTTTGCAACGGAAGAAATCTATCAGATGGCAGCAGAAAATAAGAAGAAATCGGTACAGAAAAAATGAGAATTCAATTATCGGATCACTTTACAACAGGAAGGTTGATACGCTTTGTTATTCCATCTATTGTGATGATGATTTTTACATCGGTTTACGGTGTGGTAGATGGCTTTTTTGTATCTAATTATGTTGGAAAGATTCCATTTGCAGCAGTTAATTTAATATTTCCGGTTGTTCAGATGCTAAGCGCAATCGGCTTTATGTTAGGAACCGGAGGCAGTGCATATGTAGCAATGTTACTGGGAGAGGGCAAGAGAGAAAAGGCCATGAAGGTTTTTTCTCTCATGGTTTATGTAGCTATTGCAATCGGTTTGGTATTAGCGGTGACGGGTATTCTTTTTATGCGTCCAATTGCAATAATGGTTGGAGCAAGAGGAGAAGTTGTTGAACTTTGCGTTATTTACGGAAGAATCATTATCGCAGCACTTCCGGGCTTTATGTTGCAAGTTATGTTTCAAAGCTTTTTGATTACTGCTGAAAAACCTAATTTGGGTCTTGTATTAACCATTGCAGCCGGTGTATGTAATATTGTTCTGGATGCCCTTTTTATGGCAGTTTTCGGATGGGGAATAGTGGGCGCCGCTCTTGCAACAGGGCTTAGTCAGGTTCTGGGCGGAGTATTGCCGCTTATTTATTTTATATGCAAAAATAGCAGTGCCCTTCGGATGACCAGGTTTGAATTTGATGGTCGGGCGCTTGTTAAGGCTTGCACCAATGGGTCATCAGAAATGGTAACCAACATATCCATGTCGCTGGTATCTATTTTATATAACTTTCAACTTCTTCGATTCGCAGGAGAAGATGGGGTGGCGGCATATGGTGTTTTGATGTACGTCAACTTCGTTTTTGTATCCATTTTTATCGGATATTCCATCGGTGTGGCGCCGATTATCGGATACAATTACGGAGCAGGAAATCACAGTGAACAAAAGAATATATTTAAAAAAAGTACGTTCTTCCTTATTTTCACCGGAATTTCCATGATTGTATTAGCATATGTTTTGGCGTATCCAATGTCCAATGCATTTGTGGGATATGATCTGGCACTATGTGAAATGACAACCCACGCATTTAAAATTACGGCATTTTCCTATTTGTTTGCAGGAATTGGAATATATGGTTCATCCATGTTTACGGCATTAAACAATGGACTTATATCAGCCATTATTTCATTTTTGAGAACTTTGGTTTTTCAAGCCGTTGCGATTCTTGTGATGCCAATAATCTGGGGACTAAGCGGGGTGTGGTATTCGGTTGTTGCGGCAGAAGTGTTAGCCACGGTAACAACACTGGTTTTTGTTTTGAAATGCAGAAAGCAGTACCATTATTTTTAAAGGTCAGGTCAAAATATTTATAAATATAGCGATAGAAAAGAGGTAGAAGTTTATGTTTCGAAAAATTCTCCTATTGATTTTATGTTGTACGATGCTTGTGGGATGCGGAAAAAATGCGACAAATCAGAATGCTGAAAATCAAACGCAAACAGGCGATGAAACACAACATCCAAGTGAGCAGGAAAAGGATGAAGAGCCAAATGGGTCCGAAGATGGGGATACAGAAGATGAGGGTGATGCATCGGATTCCGATAACGGGAAATTAGACCCAGACGACTATATATATGTGGCAGACGGCGTTACGATGGAGATGCTTTCGGCAGATTTTTGGATTGAGAAATATCCAAATGCAGAGGAAATCATATTGTCCGCAGAAAACATAAAAAAATGGAATGAGACTTATGCCGAAGATTTGGAAGAAAGATGGTTTGGGTTTTATGATTTTGATGAAGATGACGAACCTGCCAGTGTGGAACTTTTAGCCCTGAAAAACGCTATTGAAGGCTCTTTTGTACAACCATCGGGAACCGTTTATGACGAAAACGGTGATGTTATCACGGATATGCGGTTTAAGACATTAAAAGTGAATCAGAATATCTTGGGGCTTGCGGAAAAAAATCAGATTCGCTATGGTGTGATGGTAGAACGTACAGATATCCGTATGTTGCCGTATGGAGGCGTTGTAACTACAGAAAAAGGCAATTTAAAGCACTGTGAGTTGCAGGAAAGCATTATTTTAATGAATGAACCGGTTATGGTTTTACATACCAGTCAGGACAGGGAATGGTACTACATTTTATGCAGTTACGCAAAAGGCTGGGTTCGTGCGGAAGCAGTGGGCCTTTGTGAAAGCAAAGATGCGTGGAATGAAATGAGAAGTGCGCAGGAATTTTTAGTTGTGACCGGCGACAAAGTAATACTGGAAGTTGACAATACAAGCAGTGTAACATCAGAACTGGTGCTTTATATGGGAACAAAATGCAAACTTGTGAAAGCGGAAGAATACACCAGAAATGATGGGGAACGGCTACCGTACGAGTGTTATATTATTGAAGTACCGGCACGGGATGCTGCCGGAAAGCTATATTACGAATATGCGTTTGTCCCGGTTTCCAGAGATGTCAATGTGGGTTACTTGGATTATACGGCGAAAAATATGCTTAAACAGTTGTTTAAAGTTAATGGAGACCGCTACGGATGGGGCGGTATGCACAATGCAAGAGATTGCTCCCAGTATGCAATGGATGTATATCGCTGTTTTGGTATCAACATTGGAAGAAACTCCGGCGATCAGGCCACTATGCCCACTACGACATATGACATGGAAAGTATGAGTGTAGATGAGAAAAAGGCTGTTTATGAGCAGTTACTGCCGGGGGCTATTGTATATTTCCCGGGACATATTATGTTGTATTTAGGTGAACATAATGGGGAGTATTACGTGATCAGTGCGACCGGAGGATTAGTGCCGCCAACTTCGGAGAACGGAGAGATTCTATCGGTACAGACTTGCCTGGTAACAACGCTTTCAACGAAGAGAGCCAGCGGAAAGACCTGGTTTGAATCAATTACGAAAATTAAGGTTTTTTAAGTTTTTTATAACTACCAAAAAGTATGTTTAAAATTTATCAAATGTTGAAAAATCTGTGAAGAAGTGGTAGTTTAGTAATAGAGCACAAAATTGCTTAATTTATATATATATTAGGAGGAAAAACAATGGCAGGAAGAATTGTTTTAGCAGGCGCATGTCGTACTGCAATCGGAAAAATGGGCGGAGCTTTAAGCAACATTCCGGCAGCAGATTTGGGTGCTGTAGTTATTAAAGAAGCTTTAAACAGAGCAGGTGTGAAACCGGAACAGGTTGACGAAGTATTGATGGGATGTGTAATCCAGGCAGGACAGGGACAGAACGTAGCACGTCAGGCTTCCATCAAGGCTGGTTTACCAATCGAAGTACCGGCTGTTACTTTAAACGTAGTTTGTGGTTCCGGCCTTAAATGTGTAAACGAAGCTGCAACCTTAATTTTAGCAGGACAGGCTGATATCGTAGTTGCCGGTGGTATGGAAAATATGTCTATGGCTCCATATGCATTACCGGAAGCACGTTTCGGATACCGTATGAACAACGGAAAGATCGTTGATACTATGGTAAATGATGCATTAACAGATGCATTTAACAACTATCACATGATGATTACCGCAGAAAATGTTTGCGAAAAATATGGTATTACAAGAGAAGAATTAGATGAGTTTGCATTAAATAGCCAGATGAAATGCGAAAAAGCTATGGCTGAAGGCAGATTCAACGATGAAATCGTTCCGGTTCCTGTAAAAGTAAAGAAAGAAATCGTTGATTTCGTAGTAGATGAAGGACCAAGAGCAGGAATGACAATGGATGCTTTAACAAAGCTTAAATGCTGTTCCGGTAAAGCAGATGGACTTATCACAGCAGGTAATGCTTCCGGTATCAACGACGGTGCAGCAGCAATCGTTGTAATGAGCGAAGAAAAAGCATTAGAACTTGGTGTTAAGCCAATGGCAGTATGGGTAGCAGGTGCTTTAGGCGGTGTTGAACCTGAAATCATGGGTGTTGGACCAGTTGCTTCTACTAAGAAAGTATTTGCTAAGACAGGCCTTACCATTGAAGATATGGACTTGGTTGAAGCAAACGAAGCATTCGCAGCTCAGTCAGTAGCAGTTGCTCGTGACTTGAACTTTGATATGTCTAAAGTTAACGTAAACGGTGGTGCAATCGCATTAGGACACCCGGTAGGTGCATCAGGATGTCGTATCCTTGTTACCTTATTACATGAAATGGCAAAACGTCCGGAAGCTAAGAGAGGTCTTGCTACTTTATGTATCGGTGGCGGTATGGGATGTTCCACAATCGTTGAAAAATACGAATAATACTTGTTGTAATAATACATATGCATATTCGCTATAAAACAATAGAGAGCTTTTGTCTGCCGGAATTTTTTCCGGAGAGACAAAAGCTTTTTTTTCGAAACTTTCTCCAAATAATTCCCTAAAGGGATGCGGCATTAATAATGAAAGAAGATAGATCTTATACATAGGGCAACCCCAAAACGCATAATTATAAGTGGTGAGGTCTATTACATCGTATGGTAACGGTAAAGAATTTAAAAAAAACATATAAGGGCCATGAGGCATTAAGAGGAATTGACTTTTCGGTCGGAAGAGGAGAACTTCTTGCTATATTGGGTCCAAACGGAGCAGGGAAGTCAACGACGTTAAACATATTATCCACACAGTTGTCGGGATTTACGGGAGAAGTATTAATTGATGGATTAAAGCTTCCGGAAAAAGATATGGAAATAAAAAAGCGACTGGGTGTTGTTTTTCAGGAAGGTTTATTGGATCATGCACTGACGGTAGAAGAGAATCTTTTTTTACGAGGGAACCTTTATGGGGTTAAGGCTTGTGTATTAAAAGAACGTATCCGGCAAGTTGCAAAAATGACCGGAATAAAAGAATTGTTGGAACGCCCTTATGGAAAACTTTCCGGGGGACAAAAAAGGAGATGTGATATTGCAAGGGCATTGTTAATTAAACCAAAACTGTTGTTACTTGATGAACCTACAACAGGGTTAGACCCTAAGATGCGCAAAGAGATTTGGGAAATTCTGCATGACATAAAAAATCAAACCAAGGTAAGCGTGATTTTGACAACCCATTATATAGAAGAGGCTACATATGCTGACAGGGTTGTTATTATGAAAAACGGAAAGATTATAATACAAGGAACGAGCGAATGGTTAAGGAAAAAATATGCGAAAGACAGTCTCTTGATATGCACCGAAAAAATGCAGGCGATAAAAAGTATCCTGAATAATAAGTGCATAAATTATAAAGAGGATGAAAATGGAATTATGATTCCGCTAAGTACAACACAAGACGCATTGCGAATATTAGATTATTGCAAGGGAAGGTTTTCTCAGTTTGAAGTGGTGCGGGGAAACCTGGAAGATGCTTATTTATCCATTATAGAGCAGGAGGAAAAGGATGTTTCATTTGGCCAATCGTAATTTGATTTTGTTTTTTAGAGACAAATCAGCGGTTTGTTTATCATTTTTAGCGGAAGTGATTGTGGTAGTGTTATATGCATTATTTATTCGTGATAATTTGTTGAAACAGTTTTCGGATATGAAACATGCAAAACTGTTAATGGATACGTGGATGATTGCCGGGATTTTGGGAATTACATCCGTGACGACAACAATGGGAGCATATGGAATCATGGTAGAAGACCGGGCGAAGGGAATTTGGAGAGATTTTCTCATCACACCGGTAAAACGGTATCAGATGGTGGGTGGATATATGCTTGCAGCTTTTTTTATCGGAGTTATTATGTCAGCTTTTGTGCTTATGCTATCAGGAATCTATATTAGACGGGCGTATCACGTAGCGTTATTTTATAAAAATGGCGTAAAACTTTTGGGAATCATAATGTTAACGACTCTTTCAAATGCATCAATGGTAATCTTTGTGGTTTCTTTTCTAAAAAGCAGTAACGCATTAGCTTCCTGCTGTACAATTATTGGTTCCTTAATTGGGTTTTTGACCGGAATATACCTACCTATGGGAAATCTTCCGGACGCGGTCCAAAAAGTAATCCGGTCGTTTCCGCTTTCCCATGGGGTAGTATTGTTCCGAAAACTTCTCATGAACCCTCTTTTAAAAGACAGTTTTGGAAATGAAAATCCGGCACAGGAAGTATTCATGAATGTTATGGGAATTCAGTTTGTACAGGGTAAAAAAATCGTTCCGTTTTCAGCCAGTATCATAGTCCTTCTTTTTTCCGGTTTGTTTTTTGGTGTTTTGACTGTTTTTCGTATGACACGGATGAAAGATAAATAATCATGAATCGGTAGCCATATATGCGAATCGGTAGCTATGCATGAAGAAGAGACTGTAATTTTTCAAAGATTTCCCGTATAGGGACAGGTTTTGCAGTCTCAATTTTTCGGAGACATTTATGCTCCAAACCTTCGAAGATTTCTTCGGTAAGTTCTGTTTTGGCTTGTGTAAACAGGCGGTATGCACCGGTAAAATTGCCACAACTTAAGCGCCGCATAATGCCCGGAATGTCCAGAAACTCTTTTTTGCAACAGGATGGATTGGTACAATAATTACAGTTTGAAGCCAGTTTCATCAAGTCGGCTTCATCCGGAGGATAGAAGGTATCCAACCAGGTGTTTTTAACAGGTGGGATGGAGATTTCCACATAGTTTTTCATATCCGGTTGCCATTTATAGACAGGCATGCCTGATTTTTTTAATACTGCATTTGCGGCAGCAATTCCGGAAGTGGTAACGGTAGGTGTTCCAGTTCCCATAGTGGTGGATTCACCGCAGACAAATAAATTTTCCCAAGGAGTTTTTATGGTTTGTCGCTTTAGCATATGCTGGCCCAGAGCCTGCTTCGGACCGGCACAGGCACCATTATTTTTCAGCGTAAAATGTTCAATGGTACAAGGTGTTGCCAGTTCATGATATAGCACATTTGCCCCAATATCCGGAAAACGCTTTTCCAATAAGTGGATGATTCGATTGGTTTCCAGTCTTTTTTGCTCTTTGTAGCTTGGTTCATCATTATAATCCCAGTTTTGAAAAGTCGGACCGATCACTATCATGACTGCTTTATCATCATCGCATAGGGTGTGGTCATCCAGACTTAAAGTATACACGGTTATTTCATCTTCGTCGATTCCGCCTTCAGAGGCCAACATTTCAATCGGACAGAGATTTTTTGGTAAACAAGCTTTGTTCACCAGTGCATAAAGAACAACGCTGGAATAAGTAGGTTTTTGAGCATTTGCCCATTGCTTCATTTTGGAAGTGACCTTTTCTTGTGGCAAAAGATGATTGTACAAATTCCAAACGGTGCCGGAGTAAATAACATAATCGGAGTGGACGATTTGATTGTCGTCCAATCTTACGCCGACGATGCGGTCGTTCTCAAATAGGAGTTGCGTGACAGTTTTGTTATAGAGCATGTCACCGGCCCGCTCTTCAATCACCTTTTCCAATAATCCCGGTAAAAACAAAGTTGAACCGGCGGGATAGTAACTGCCGCCAACATGATTGTCAATAAACATAACGGACGCCAAAATGGCCGGAGCTTCATCAATCGTGGCGTAGCAATAAGTAGACGTTAATTTGCTAAAAAAATCAAGCAGGTCTTTATCTTTGAAGTATTTTTTCAGTAAGTGTTTTGCACTGATATTTAAATAGGACAGAAAACGCAGGTAGGATATGGGATGTTTTAACACGGCTTTGAAACCATCAGAAGCCTCGGTTTCGTCCGGTGTGGTGTAATTCTTTGCTTCGCTAATGACGTGATAGTAGCATTTTTCCATATCCTTATAAAAGCGTCGGATATTTGAGGCTTCCTTCGGAAAATGAAAGGATAACTCATTGATAAACAGGTCTACATCATTAAAAAAATGAATGCGCTTTCCTTTGTAGTTGACTACATAGAGCAGAGTATGCTTTGTTAGATGAATCGGTTCTTCCAGACAATTAAATAAAAAACGATGAGCGTTAAAACCTTCTTCACCAAAACCGTATAGCATAGCTGCACCTTGGTCATAAATGGTACCGTTTCTTTTAAAAATACCACAGGCACCACCGGGAGTTTCCCCCTGCTCAATAACTGCGACTTTAAGGCCCCGTTTGGCTAACAAGGAGGCCGTGGTTAATCCGGATAGACCGGCTCCGATTATTATTGCATCGTATTTCATAGATGACTCACTTTTTTTGGTATGTCCAAATATATGAAGCAGGGATATGAAATATGTAAGCGGAAAGAAGGAAAGACAGTAGAAAGTTCAAGTAAGAACGGATGTGAGATTGGATTTATCAGATAATATAAAAAATAAAATAATTTTCAAACAAGTGTTGACAATGTAAACAGCAAGTTTGATTTATATTTGTTCGGAGGAATCGTATATGGAAAAAGAAAATGTAAATCCGACTTCAGCAGAATGGGATTTGAAGGTCTTTGGAATGCAGGATAAATTTTCTTTATGACAGTTAAAAAATGTATTTGAATTTCCTATGGAAAGTGGTATGATTATAGAGAAAATTTTGCATAGGAGGAACAAATCATGCATGTAGTAGATGTTGTTAAAAAAGTAGAATTGGAATTAGATACAAAAGGTCTTATTCAGGCAATGTTAGACGGACGTCAGGTGGACTTAATCTTAAAGGAAAAAGTAACGGATGATATGGGGTATTTGACCTGGGATACGGAATACTGGAGTACTGTAGACGGAAGCCGTTTTATCCGCACCTATTCCTTGGAGGGACGTATGTCTCAGGAATCTACCGGCCATAATATTTACGATTTGGAAAATGATTTCAAACCGGAAGAAGCTGCAAAAGTGCAGTTGAGTTAATAAAAAATGATAGGGAGTTTGTCAAACAGCATTTGTAAAAAATGCGTATCGACAAACTCCTTTTTTATTTACAAATCATCCACATCCTGCTCAATTCCATCGATAAACGTTCCACGACGGGAAAAAGAAGTATCTTTGTCGTCATTATTAATAAATGAACCATCCAACAAATCACCGTCGGGACGCATAAGATTTCGCAAGATTCTGTCCGAAGGGGTTAATTCGGAAGCTTTCTTTTTCTTTCTTTTACACATCTTTTCGTCCTTTCTAAAACCAGGAAAAATCCATCGTTTCAATACAAAATTCATACAAAAATAGTCTCTCTTTTTTTGTGTAAAATATTCTTTTATCTTTGAAAATATGTTATACTGAAAAATAATGGGTGAAGTATGCTTATTTGAGGAAAAGCATTTGAGTTAAAGGATGAGATTTATGGAGGATAAAAAAACATTTGTCTGGGGAATCATGCCGGATGGAAGAGAAGTAATATGCTATATCTTGACACGAGGAAGGCTTAGAGCGGAGATATTAAATATTGGGGGCATTGTCTATTCGCTGCAAGTGCCGGACAAGAGCGGGAACAGTGTAGATGTGATGTTGGGCTTTGATACACCGGAGGAGTATTTAAGCAGTGATACTTATTTCGGAGCGATTATCGGAAGATATTCAAACCGTATTGAAGACGCGGGGTTTGATTTGGACGGACAAAGTTACCGATTAGAAGTTAATAATGGAAATAATAATCTTCATAGTGGAAAAAACGGATTTCATCAATACCTGTTTGAAGCGGAATATGATGAAACAAAGCCTTATAAGCTGGTGTTAAAAGGGATGGACAAAGATGGTAATCAAGGCTTTCCGGGGACACTGCAATTGAAGGTGATTTATGAACTTACAGAAGAAGATGAGTTTCGGATTACTTATGAAGCAACAACGGACAAGGCCACTCCGGTGAATATGACCTGGCACGGGTATTTTAATTTAGATGGACATGATTCCGGAAGTATCTTAGAACATCAGTTGCAATTAAATGCCGGTCACTACACGCCGTTTAAAGATGAAAATATGATTCCAAGCGGAGAAGTGGCAGATGTGACAGAGACTCCGTTTGATTTCAGAAACGGAAAAACAATCGGGACGGACATTGATAAAAAACATCCGCAATTGTTAATCGGTGGGGGATATGATCACAATTTTGTCTTTGATACGAAGCAGAGTGTTGCAGCCGTAGCAGAAGGAAAAGAATCCGGTATTGTTATGACACTTCGTACGGATCGCCCGTGTATGCAACTTTATACCGGAAATTTCATTGTAACCCAAAAAGGGAAAAAAGGGGCTACTTATTATCATCGACAGGGTTTTTGTATGGAAACGCAGACCTATCCCAATGCTGTAAATTGCAAGGATTTTCCCTCTGATATTTTGCTGCCGGGACAAGTCTATAAGACTTCAACGTGCTATCAGTTTCGTACAAAATAGAACCTATGTAAAAATAGGAACTTTGTAGAATGAGACAACATAAAATCACAACAGGAATCATTAGTCACAAGACGAGCAAATAAATTATTTTTTAAGGAGATAAACCATGAATGAATTAAAGGCAAGAAGACAAGCGGTGTTAGACCGTATGGAAGCAGGAAGTGTTTGCATTCTTTATTCCGGAATCGCACTTCACAGAAGCGAAGATGCATATTTCCATTTTGAGGCAAACAGAAACTTCTATTATTTAACCGGAATTAACAGAGAGAATATGATTCTTTTCTTAGACAAGACCAATCCGGAAGAAGAAAGAAGTATTCTTTTTATTGAAGAAGCTGATCCGACCATGGAAAAATGGTATGGCAAAAAGTTGACCAAGGATGAAGCAAAAGAAGAAGCACAGATTGAAAATGTACAGTTTTTCGATGCATTTACCTCAGTAATCGGAAGAATGATTCGTAGCGGATGGGTGAAAAAGGCATATTTTGATACCTATCGTTGTGGCGAAGAAGATTTGCCGGATTACAATGCAGTAATGGCAAAAGAATTTATGGATAAATATGTAGGAATTCCGGTAGAAAACATTTATCCGATCGTTGGATATCTTCGTATGGCAAAGGATGAAGCAGAAGTTGAAGCAATTAAACGTGCGGTTGAAATGACAAAGGCAGGTTTGGAAGATGTCATGAAGAATTTAAAACCGGGCATGATGGAATACCAGGCACAGGCAATCTATGAGCATCGTATTCAGTACATGGGCTCCGAAGGACCGTCCTTCCCGACAATTGCAGGAAGCGGATATAACGGAACCATGTTGCATTATGAAACCAATCGCTGCGAATGCAAGGATGGGGATTTGTTACTTCTTGACTTAGGTGCAAGAAGCGGCTGTTATTGCTCAGACATTACCAGAACTTATCCGGTAAACGGCAAATATTCCGAAAGACAGAAAGCGGTATATGATGTGGTATTGAAGGCTAACTTAGAAGTT
Organism: Lachnospiraceae bacterium; assembly: GCA_045593085.1. Taxonomy (GTDB): domain Bacteria; phylum Bacillota; class Clostridia; order Lachnospirales; family Lachnospiraceae; genus XBB1006. Next base: position 18,817 of record JAZNWA010000010.1, read on the forward strand.
ACCAAGGCAGCAAAACCGGGCATGACCTTAATGGAATTAAACAACCTTTGTAAGAAAATCCTTGCAGAAGGTGCAAAGGAATTGGGATTAATCAAAGAAGATAGCGAATTGTTTAAATATTATATGCACGGTGTGTCCCATCATTTGGGAATCGATGTACATGATGCAAATGTGGCAGAGGGTATCAAGCTTCGTCCGGGTTGCGTGATTACCAATGAGCCGGGACTTTACATTGAAGAAGAGAACATCGGTATCCGTATTGAGGATGATTTGTTAATTACAGAAGACGGTTGTATTAATCTTTCTAAGGATATTATCCGTACAACCGAAGAAATCGAAGGATTTATGGCAAAACGCTAAGAGCAATCAAAGAATTAAAAAGAAAGGAGAACAGCAATGGCACTTCACTTCGTACTTGGAAATGCAGGAAGCGGCAAATCCACGTTTTTACGAAATTTCATATTGGATGAAGCAAAGAAAAATCCGGAGAAGAAGTACCTTGTTTTAGTGCCGGAGCAGTTCACCATGAGTACACAGAAAGAGTATGTTGAGGCGAGCGAAAATAAATGCATCATGAATATTGATGTATTGAGTTTTGAACGCCTCGCGTACCGTGTATTTGAAGAACTTGGAATGTCCGATGTTAATGTATTAGAGGACATGGGAAAAATATTAGTACTTCGTCAGATTGTCCAAAAGCATAAGGACGAATTGACGGTTTTAAAGCATAAGGTGGAAAAACCGGGATATCTGGACGAAGTGAAATCTCTTCTCACAGAATTCGCCCAGTATAATGTAACGGTGTCTGATTTGGAACAAATGTTAGAACAGACTCCAAAGAACATTTTGCATTACAAATTGCAGGATTTACATTTGCTCTACAAAGGTCTCGAGGATTATTTGCAGGGAAATTATATTACGGCGGAAAAATTATTGCTTCGGTTGGCACAAGTGGCAGAACGATCGGATATTTTAAAGGACGCTGTTGTTTGTTTTGATGGCTATACCGGATTTACACCGGTACAGAATCTTTTTATGCGCCGCTTGTTACCATTGGCGTCCGAGGTGTATGTAACGGTTTTACTCGATGTGAGGGAAGATGCCAGAGTATGTGCCGGTAGTCATGAATTGTTTTACATCAGCAAAAAATTTATCCGTCAGTTATCGGATTTGGCAAAAGAAACCGGCGTTGCAATCGGAAACGATATTATTATGCCGGAGCCGGTTGCCGGAAGATTTGTAAATGCAGCGGGACTGGCAGCACTTGAAAAAAATATTTTTCACCCAAAGAAGGAGATTTATAAAGAAGAGCAGGATAATGTTGAAATTGTCCGTCTTATGAATCCGAAAAAAGAACTTTCCTATGTCGCAGGCCGTATTCATGATTTGATTCGGGCGGGATATCGTTATGAAGAAATTGCAATTGTGACATCGGATTTGCAAACATATGGGCGTTATATCAGGAAAATTTTTGATAAAGCCCATATTCCATACTTTTTAGATGAAAAAGATTCTATCATTTACAGTGGATTTGTGGAATTTATCAAGGGCGTGTTGTCCATGATGGAAGAGGATTTTTCAGTGGAAAGTGTATTCCGTTATTTAAAATCCGGAATGACGGATATGACGGATCTTGAAATTGATGAATTAGAAAACTATGTTTTGGCACTCCGTATTCGCGGACATCAAATGTATGAAAATGAGTTTGTTCGGAAAAACAATGTTTACCGCGAAAACGAGTTGCAGCATTTAAATAGAATCAGGGAAAAAATGATAAAACCATTGAAGGGTTTTGTCGGACTGGCAAGAAAGAAGCAGGCGGGTCCAAAAGAATACGCATCAGCACTGTATGAACTGATGGAATATTACAACATTCATACGAAGTTAGATGCAGAGAAAGATTATTTGTTTGAACGGGGAGAGATTAAACGAAGCAAAGAATATGAACAATGCTACGACTTGGTTCTCGGATTATTAGATAAATGCGTAGCTTTACTGGGACATGAAGAAATGAGCCCGGAGGAATTTTTAGAGATTATTACGGCGGGTATCGAACATGCAAAAATCGGCTCCATTCCGGCAGGCCGGGACCGTATTATTGTAGGTGATATGGAACGAACCCGATTGGAACATATTAAGGTGTTGTTTTTCGTGGGCGTAAACGATGGAAATATTCCGCGAATTTCTTCCGGAAGTATGTGTTTATCCCAAAAAGAACGCGAAGTATTGGGAGAAATGCAGGTGGAGTTGGCAGCGACACCGAGAGAGCGTAATTTTATCCAGCAGTTTTATCTGTATATGGTTATGACAAAGCCATGCGAAAAGTTGGTGATTACATACGCAGAAAGTACCGCTGACGGAAATGAAGCAAAGCCGGCATACATGATTTCCCAATTACATAAAATCTTTCCGAAAATGCAGGAAAAAGACGGACAAAAAGAAGAATTTGTCAGTCCGGAACTTTCTTTTGAACGGATGGTACATTCGCTTCGGGAAAAAGAAATCAGCGACCTATCCGTGAAAGCCCTTTTTGAATGGTACAACCATCATGCAGAATGGAAACAAAGATTAGAACCGTTAATGAAACAGGCTCGTTTTATGTACGAAGAGGAAAAATTGAGCCTCGAGGTATCAAAGGCTCTTTACGGCGAAGAAATTGCAGGAAGTATCAGCCGTTTTGAAGATTATTCCAAATGTGCCATGAAGCACTTTTTAGATTATGGCATCCGATTAAGCCAACGTGAAGAGGGTGAATTTAAGACAACGGAATTAGGAACCATCGTTCATAAAGCACTGGAGTTATACGGCCGATATGTCTTGGAAGGCGGATTGGAATTTAGAGATATATCGAAAGAAGAGCAGGAATATTTGATTGAGAAAGCTGTTTCCATGGCGTTGGCAGAACAAAGGGATTCCGCTCTTTACGAAAATGAGAGAAGCAGGTATCAGGTGGAACGGATTACCCGTTTGGTTAGCCGTAGCGTATGGGGAATTACCAGACAGTTTGAAGGCAGCCATTTTGTCCCGCGTTTTTACGAACAGCGGTTTTTGGAAAAATTGTCTCCGAATTCAAAGGTCAGCGTAAGAGGTGTGATTGACCGCATTGATTTAACACAGACCGAGGAAGAAAATTACCGCATTGTGGACTATAAAACAGGTAACGTGCAGTTGGAGCTAAAGCAGGTGTACGCGGGATTGCAATTACAGTTGATGGTTTATTTAGATGCGGCACAGGCAATTATGAAAAAGCATTATCCGGATAAGGATTACAAGCCGGATGGAGCATATTATTACATTGCGCAGGATCCGATGGTGGAATTGGATAACGACGAAGTAATATCCGAGGAAGAACTTGCTAAAAGAATGGACAAGAAATTGCAGATGAAGGGACTGGGAACCAATGCGTCTGAGGATCCCGGTGTCTATATGAAGCGTTTTCAACCGAATGCAAACGAGATTATGCAGGTGGTTGATTATGCCAAAGGAAAAATGGAACAAATCGGTGATGAGATCTTAAACGGTCACATCGGAGCAAATCCATATAAGATGGGAGACTACACCGGTTGCGAATATTGCACTTATAAAGGCATTTGCGGATTTGATGATAAAATACCGGGATATCAGTATCGGGAAATCGAAAATTACAAAGAAGAAGAAGCTTTGGCAAAAATAAAGCAGGCAATTGAAAAACAGGTAATTGATAAGCCGGTACAACCTGATTAGTCTGATAATCGGTAAAAAACATGTGAGGAGGGATGCAAATGGCAATGAAGTGGACAGAAGCACAGGAAAAAGTTATTACTACCCGTGACCGCAATCTTTTAGTGTCTGCGGCAGCCGGTTCCGGCAAGACAGCAGTATTGGTTGAGCGAATCTGTCAGCGCGTTATGGACCGGGAGCATCCTTGTGATATTGATGAATTGCTTGTTGTGACTTTCACCAAGGCAGCAGCAGCAGAAATGAAGGGGAGAATTGCAGACAGCCTGGAAAAGAGACTGCAGGAAGATGCAAGTAATGCCCATTTGCAGAAGCAGGTCGTTTTATCCCGAAATGCGATGATTACAACGATAGATGGTTTTTGTTTAAACCTCATCAAGGAGCATTTTTATTTATTGGATATGGAACCGGGATTTTCCACCATGGATGAAAATGAAAAACTCCTTTTGATGGAAGATGTTTTTGACGAAGTGGTTAACCGGTACTATAAGAATCGTACACCGGAGTTCCTTGCATTTGTTGAAAATTATTGTACAGGAAAAAAGGATGAAGAACTTTCGAAATTTGTTTTTTCCATGTATCGGAATGCAACTTCTCATCCTTGGCCAAAAGCATGGTTGAGAGAATGTGTAGAAACCTATCGGAAGGTTGATGTAAATAACCATCCGCTGGCACAGGCTGTGTTTAAGGAAGCAAAGATAATTTTAAAGGATGTTCTTTGTGAGTTGTCCGGTGCAATCAAAGAAATCGAAGAGATTCCTGAATTGGAAAAATTATATTTGGATTTAACAAATATAAAAGAAGGGATTGAGGTTCTTGCATCAAAAGAAAGCTTCGAAGAATTAAGAAGTGCTGTCCGAGGTTACAAGTTTGTGGATATGCCACGCATTTCTTTAAAAGATGAAGCAATGAAAGAAATCAAGGAAAAGGCAAAGAAGGTCCGTGATTGGACAAAGGATAAAATAAAGAAACTGTCAGAAGGCTATTTTACTACCGGAGAAGAGCTTTTAAAAGTCGAAGGGGAATTGGGAACTCCGATGATGAAGGTCTTGTGTGAATTGACAGAAGACTTTATGGATGCCTTAGCAATGGCAAAAAGGAAGTTAAACCGTGTTGATTTTAATGACATGGAGCATATGGCTTTAGAGATTTTGATCAATGAAGACGGAACGGAAACGGACGTCGCAAGAGCCTGCAAAAAACAATATAAAGAAATCATGATTGACGAATATCAGGATTCAAACCTATTACAGGAATATATATTGCGTGCGGTTTCTACTTGCAGCGAAGGAAAAAATAATATTTTCATGGTAGGCGATGTAAAGCAGAGTATTTATCGGTTCCGCTTGGCGCGCCCGGATATGTTTGTGGAAAAATATAACCGCTATACCATAGAAGCGTCAAAAGAACAAAAGATCTTATTGGATAAGAATTTCCGAAGCAGGGCAGAGGTACTGGATTTTTCCAATGATGTATTTCGAAGCCTGATGCGTGCGGATTTTGGAGATATTGAATACGATACGGCGGCAGAATTAAAGGTGGGAGCGGATTATAAAAATCAGGAATCCCATGACTTTAAGGCAGAAGTATTGTTGGTTGATGGTGAAAGCTTTGACGGACGTGATTTTAGTAAGGAACGGGCAGAATCTTTTGCCATTGCAGCACGGATTCTAAAAGAAGTGAATGAGGGACAGGTTACGGATAAGGAAACCGGCTTATTACGCCCAACCCGCTTCTCGGATATTGTTGTTCTTAGCAGAAGTACAGTTTGGTGGGATGTATTAAAAGAAGTGTTGACACAGCAGAAAATTCCTGCGATTGTTAACGGAAATACCGGATACTTCGACTCCATGGAGATTGTAATCGCACTTGCTTTTTTACAGGTGTTAGATAATCGCATGCAGGATGTTCCGTTGGCAAGTGTGTTAACATCCTGTATCGGAAATTTAAATAAAGAAGAACTTGCAATGATTAAATATCATTTCAAAGAAGAAACATTTGCAAAAGCATGCGTGAGGTTTGCGGATGAAGCAGATGAACTCTTAAACGAAAAAGAGAAAGAAATTAAATCAAAACTTAATAAAACGTTTTCTCTCGTGAGCGATTTTAAGAAACGAGCAACCTACGAGCCGGTATATGAATTGTTGGAAGAAATCTATGAAGAAACCGGTTTATACAATCAGATGGGAGTCCTGCCACAGGGAAATATCCGAATGCAGAATCTGGATATGTTGATTGAAAAAGCATACAGTTTTGAACAATCCAGTTATCATGGGCTTTATCACTTTTTAAGATATATTGGTAAAATCCGTAAGTATGAGATTGACTTTCCGATTTCCGGCGAAGCAGTAGATCTGAATGCAGTACGTATTATGACCATTCATAAGAGCAAAGGTCTGGAGTTTCCGGTGGTTATTGTGGCGGCACTTTCCAGACAGTTTAATACTGTGGACAGCAAGGGTGGATTGATTACCCATCCGGAATACGGTGCAGCGCTTGAAATTACAGACGGAATCAAAAGAATCAGACGCCAGGGATTTTTTAAGCAGGCGATGAAAGCCATGGTTCAAAAAGAAAACCTGGCGGAAGAAATCCGCATACTGTATGTGGCTCTTACCAGAGCGAGAGAAAAACTGATTTTATTCGGATACGCCAAAGAAAAAGAAAAGGTCTTAAAGGTTTTGGAACAATATCAGTCAAAGAACGCTCCGTTATCTTATAGCGATAAAAGTGACGGAACCTCGTATCAGGACTGGTTGTTGAAAATCTTAGCACCATTGCAACAGAAATATCCGGTTCAATTTCAGGAATTTGATAAATTAAATACAGATTTAATTATACAAAACGAAGATGAACTGAAAAATCAACCTTGGTTTTTACAGGATATGGATACAGAAGGACAAGAGCGTTTTGAAAAGGCAACCATATTGGATGAGATTGCAAGACGGTTCTCATTTGTTTATCCTTATATAGACGAGGGCAAAGTTCCGTTAAAGATGTCCGTATCAGATATTAAGCATCATGTGATGGAGCAAATTTTTTTAGAAGGCGAAACAATGGTAGAAGAAGTTGTTCCGGACTTTTTGGTGGAAGAAAAGCAGAAAAAAATTCCGCAGTTTATCAAAGAGTCTGAGGAAAAGAAAGCCAATCCGGGAGCACTTCGCGGAACCGCGTTCCACCGGGTAATGGAATGTATGGATTTTTCCGACGAAGAATGGATTACGCTTGCCTGCATGGATTCCAGAGAAAAACTGGATCAAAAAGTAGAAGAGGAATTGATGCGTCAGTTGGAGGAAGGACTGATTACCAAGGAATATGCGGATTTGATTTATATCGGAAAAATCTCAAACTTCCTTTGTACGCCGCTTTTTAAAGAACTTCATGTTGCATCAAAAGAGGCAAAACTTAGAAAAGAGCAGCCGTTTGTCATGGGAATTGATGCATCACAAGCAGGCCAGAAACTTCCGGATATGAATAGCCGACCGACTATTTTGGTTCAAGGAATTATCGACGTTTTTTATGAAAAAGACGGAGCGTTTACACTGTTGGATTATAAAACGGATAAAGTTCAAAATGCAAACGAACTGATTCTACGTTACAAAAAACAGATGGAGCTATACAGTGAAGCGATATATAGAGCTACGGGGAAATATGTAAACCGCATTGTGTTATACTCGTTCTCGCTGGAGGAAACAATTGACGTAGTGTTATAAGAAATTTATAATATTTGGAGAGGAAAATGAGCAATTTATTGGTACTTGCATCCGGTTCGCCCAGAAGAAAGGAACTTTTAGCGCAAATCGGATTGGAATTTGAAATTTTTCCTGCAAAAGGAGAAGAGGTTCACAGTGATTTAAAACCAAACCTTTTGGTGCAGGAACTGGCTTATCAAAAAGCAGAAGAAGTATGTAACTACTATATGCAAAACAGAGATTTGGGCTTTGACACCTGGGTGTTTTTAGGTTCCGATACCATCGTGGTAAAAGATGATGTCATTTTGGGCAAGCCGAAGAACGAAGAAGATGCTTTTTCAATGCTTTCCTCTTTGCAGGGAAGAGGGCACTTTGTTTGTACGGGCGTGGCAATGATTGCTGTATGCCGCGGTGAGGTTGTATGGAGTACAAAGTTTACTTCCGAGACCCGCGTGGAAATGTTTAAAATGAGTGACAAAGACATTTGGGAATATATTAAAACCGGAGAACCGATGGACAAGGCAGGAAGTTATGGTATTCAGGGCAGGTGCGCTGCATATATTAAGGGAATTGTGGGAGACTACTTCACAGTTGTAGGCTTGCCGGTAGGACAGGTTTATTTGGAGTTAAAAAAGCATGGTTTTTTCCGTGATAAATAAATAACAGGAGGTCAGGTATGGGTTTTGACAAAGAATGTGTAGAGGTTTTTTTAGAACAGCAGGAGCAGCTGTTAGGCAGAAAAGAAATCGAAAGCTATGAGGAAGCAGAAGAATTTTTAGAGGATTGTTGTGCTTATGTGTGTAAGTCTTTAAAAGAAGTCCGCGAATATATGGAAGAAGCCGGATTGGATGCTTACGGCATGGATGATGAAGAGTTACTGAGTCAGAGTGAGATTTTTCCTTTGTCTAAGGGAAGATACCTGATTGTAGAGGGGTAAACAGATGTTATACAAAAGAGGAATTGCCGTGTTGTTAATCGCAATGATGTTGCTTGTAACCGGCTGTAAAAAAGGTGATTTGGAAGTTGTCTGGTCTCAGGAAATGGGCGATGACATATTATTTAAAATTGAAGATGGAGAATGCAGTTTTGCTACTGCCAAATTATTGTTGATTACGTATAAGAATCTTTACGCAGAAGTTTACGGAGAAAATGTGTGGCTTCAGCAGGAATTATCCGCAGAGATTGAGCAATACTTAAAGGAAACCGTTGTTTCCCAGTTGGCAAAAATCGAAACAATGTGCCTTTTAGCCGAGGAACGGGGAGTTGTTTTGTCCGGTGATGAGAAGAAGGCTGTGAATGCGGCAGCGGATGCCTATATTGCAACCTTGAGCGAAGCTGAAATGACAGAATTAGATATTTCAACAGATGAAATCAAGGAATTTTTCCTGGAATATGCATTGGCAAATAAGCTGTATTCTAACCTCACGGAAGGAATTGACGAAGAGGTCAGCGATGATGAAGCACGTGTTATGAATGTGATGTGTATTGTTGTGGAAAGTCAGGAAACTGCGCAGGCTGTTCAGGACAGATTGGCAGAAGATGATGATTTTCAGGCGACGGCAAACTATTACAGCGTGGAAGAAGAATGTAGCCGTTATCTTTACTGGAAAGAGCTTACCAACGAAGAAAAAACTGTTTTGAACAAGTTGGAGCGGGGAGACATTAGCGATACCATTTATATTGACGGAAGATATTATATTTATAAGTGTGTGGAAAAAATTAACCGCCGTATGACGGAAGAAAATAAACTTGCCATCTTGGAGGAACGTGCCAAGGTAGCGTTTGATGATGTATATGAAGAATTTAAGGTTACTTTAAAATCCACATTCAATCATGAAATATGGGATAATTACGTAGTTGACTTTTCGGAAAATATGGTAACTGCAAATCTATTTAAGATTTATGAAGAAAAATGCGGCTTCTTAAATAACGGAAACTAAAAAAGACGGAAATCAGGAGACGGAGAATGGGAAAAATTATTCGAAACAGCTTGCTGAGTATAGCAGTCGGAATTGGGATTAGCGTTTTGTCCTGTTATGTGGGAAAAGTGGTGGAACCTGTTAATTATATCGGTTCAATGTTTGTACTTGGCGGGATGATTTTCTTAGATCAGTGGATGGTAAAAAAGATATTCAAGAATGGTTCGGAAAGCCGATTATCACTGGTACGTTTGCCTGTTTATCTTTTGCTTGCAGTTGTACTGATACTGGTGCCGTTAAGTTTATCCATTTGCGAACCGGTGATGCGTATTTTGAGAAGTTTTGGAATATCATTTTTAGTTTTATCATTGTGGCGTTTTTTTACATTTACTACGGTGGAAGAGGAAAAGTTGCATTAATTTTTGGACAACTTAGGAATGCTTGATAGAGTGTAAACAAAAGAAAAAAATACAGATACGGTTATGGGGTAAAAATATGCTGAAGGAAATAATTCAACATTTGAATGAAGGGGTGCTGATTATCGATGCAGAAACCAACGAAATAGTATTTGCCAACGAAAAGTTTTTGGACATGACTAAAATGGACAGAGATTATCTGGGGAAGAAATGCTATGAGGTTTTACTGGATCAGGACGAAGTATGTGAACATTGCATCCGCGCCAGAAACGAGCAGGATGTTTGCAGAAATGTCCGAAACTTGACCGGTGCATCCCGCTATTCTTTAAAAGGATACAATTTTGAAGAAAATGGGAAAAAATACCATGTGGAGTTTATGGCGGACCGCACGGAAACATATAATGCACTTCGAGCAAGTAACGAAAGTGCACAGACGTTATCAATTGCATTAGACCATTCCAACCTGATTTATTGGGAATTTGATTTTGCAACCCGACGTTGCACCAGAGGAGAACGTTATTTAGAATTAATCGGTGGCGAGGCAGTGATTGAAAATATCCCGACGGAAATTGAAAAATGCCATACCGTTGTAAAGGCAGACACTGCGAAATTAAAACGTTTATACACCAGATTGCTTAATGGTGAAGATGATGTTACGGATGAAATGCGTATTAACTATTTGTCCGGTGTGCAGTGGGGCAAGGTGCGACTGACCACCATTTATGATGAAAGACATGTTCGAATCAAAGCGGTAGGTACCATTGAAAATACGCAGTTGAGTAAGGAAATGGAAGAAAGCCTTGCAATTGTATCTGAGCAGAATAAAATGCGTCTTTTTACCTACGATTATGAAACAAAGCGTGCAAAATTTTATAAAACAAAAAGAAAAGGAAAAGTACAGGAGATCGATTTATCCAACAGCGTAGAACTTTTGCGCATGCAGGATAAGATTCATCCGTTAGATTTACACATTTTACAAAATGCAATTGAAAAATTGCAAAACGGACAGGAACATGAAGAAATTATTCTTCGTATTCAGGAAAAGGATGATGGAGAATTCAACTACTATGCCTTGGCATTTACCATGACATGGGATACAGACGGAAAGGCAAATAAACTGTTAGGCACCTGTAGAGAAATCAATGAACAGGTGAAAAAAGAGCGTTCCTATAAGAGCCAGTTGGCTTATATGGACAACTATAAAAAGTCCTCTATTGCCTATGTTGAAATTGAAGTTGATAAAAATAAATTAGATAATGTTAAGACCAGATATCCGTCTTTAAGAAAAGGCGTAGATGGTCATAGTATTGAAAACTGGGCCGAGATTCTTTGCAAAAATACTCTTTCAGAGGAAGGAAAGCAGGCCATTTTAGACAGCTTTAACCAAGAAAATTTACGAAAACGTTTCGAACGGGGTTATACGAGATTTAAGGTTGTTATTCCATATCAGCTACAACCGGATTATAAGGCTTGGCTTGGATTTACTACGACATTATTGTTAAATCCTGCGACCTCCCGTTTGGAAGGTTATGTATATGTGGGTGATGAGACGGAGCGTAAACAAAGCGAAGCAATTACCAACTCCATTGTAAAAACCAGCTATGAAGTGGTGGTTATCGTCGATATGTATACAGGCGAAATCTCGGAACGCTATATGTTCTCAAACCAGTTCAGAAACACCCTGGTAAATTACAACTATTATCAGGAAAGTTCTGTTGATCAGAAGAAATTCGTAGACGAAGAAGACAGAGAGCGGTTATTTGATAATTTCCGCATCGAAAATTTACGCGACAAAATGTTGACGCAGGGGAAATACACGGATTATTTCTCCGTTCGCGGAAACGACGGAAAACGTTATCGTAAAAAAGTTGTATGTTCCCGACTGGAAGGTTTTGAAACCAAGATGATGATTATTATTCAGGACATCTCGGATATTTATTTTAGCGAGTTGGAAAAACAAAACCAGTTGGCAATAGCACTGAAAAAAGCAGAACAGGCAGCAGAAGCAAAGACGGAATTTTTATCCCGTATGAGCCATGACATCCGAACACCGTTAAATGGTGTTTTAGGGATGGCACGTATTGCAATGGATGAGACACAAGAGGCAAATATCAAAGAATATCTGGAAAAAATCATGATATCGGGCCAGTTGTTGATTTCTTTGGTTAACGACATCTTAGATATTACAAAGATTGAAGAGCATAAGATGGAGCTTCACCCGGAAACCTACAGTATGCAGGAATTTGTGGAACTTATCGAAAATGTCATTGGAGAACAGTGCCGACAAAAACGACAGGTTTTTGATATTCAGGCAGATGCATTGAAGGATTTATATGTACAGGTGGATAAGTTAAGGTTTAACCAGATTTTCATTAACCTTCTTTCCAATGCTGTAAAGTATACCAATGAATATGGCACGATTTCCTTTAGAACAAGAATCCTTACCGGCACGGAGCGCATCAAGAAGATTGAGTTTGTAGTAGAAGATAACGGTCAGGGTATGAGTCCGGAGTTCTTAAACAGTGCATTTGATGCTTTTGCACAGGAAAGCGTTGCAATTACCGCAAGAAGAGACGGAAGCGGTCTGGGCCTTGCCATTGTAAAACAATTGGTAGACCTTATGAACGGAACCATCGAACTGGAAAGTGAAGTGGATGAGGGAACTAAGGCAACTGTGGTTTTAAGTGTTGTAATGTCGGAACATAATGACGGACTTGTGAAAAAACAGATGGATACAACGATTCTTAAAGGCAAACGAATTCTCATAGCAGAAGACCAGCCGATGAATGTTATGATTGTCCAGAAGATTTTAAGCAAGTGGGGAATAGAAACAGAAGTGGCTGAAAACGGAGTCCGAGCGGTTCAGCTTTATCAGGAATCACCGCTTCACTATTATTCCGGTATTATGATGGATATTCGAATGCCGCTAATGGATGGTATGGAAGCAACGCGAATCATTCGTGCAACTTCCAGAGCAGACCGCAATCTGCCGATTGTTGCAATGACTGCAAATGCATTTGCGGATGACCGTCGAGCCAGCATGGAAGCGGGAATGAACGCACATTTGGCGAAGCCGATTAATCCGGATGAAGTTTATGCGACATTTCGTGCATTGTTGAAATAAAGAGGATATTTTAACTTTCGGCAATGGTAAAATTGTGGTACAATAGTTGTCCTAAATATATTTGTAAATTTACATAGGAGAAAAAGATGGCATACAGTAAAGAGGAATTTATCAAAGTAAAACGAGATTATTTTTTACAGGGCATGTTCGTAGAAGGAGAGGTATATTTTCTACATAAGGACAGTCCCGTATTGCTTTGTAAAAATTGCATTATTACACAGAATATTTTAGAGAGCTTGAGCAATTATGAAGAAGCTATGGGCTATTTGTATGTGGAAAAAGACGCTGCGGATGGTATTATCCAGCAATATGAGTATTTTGCAAAAAATGAAAGCTATATCCTCAACGACTATGTAAAACATGAAGAACAGGTGAAAGAGATTTTTGACGAAGTTTATGCATCCGGAGCTCTTTCCCATAACAAAACGAAACGTCTGTCAAAACAGATTCAGACGATGATTGATTTTGTGGATGCGTCCCTTTTGGTGCAGTGTACAACCTATTTAAGAGACACCAGTGAATATCTGTATCAGCACAGTATGAGCGTGGCACTTATTAACGGCTTGATGGGTAAGTGGCTGAATTTGCCGAAAAAGGATTCGGAACGATTGATTCTAGCAGGGTTATTGCATGATATCGGAAAAGTTAAGATTCCGATTACCATTTTAGACAAACCTGCAAAATTGTCGGATGATGAATATCAGATTGTTCGATTACATCCGCTTTTTTCTGTAGATTTATTGAAAGATGCAGGAATCGGAGATGAAGAGATCTACGCTGCGGTGCGTGGACACCATGAAAAAATGAATGGTGCCGGCTATCCGGATGGATTAGTAGGCAGTCAGTTAACTCTTTTTACAAAGATTACAACGATTTCTGATATTTATGATGCAATGGTAGCGAAGCGAACATACAAAGATGCAGTTTCTCCATTGGAAGTGCTTGATTTATTCGGAAAGCAGAAGTATTCGGAATTGGATATTGAATTGGTTGAAAAATTCCTGGATATGATGGCCGAAGAATTTAGAGGTAAGAGGGTCATCCTTTCCGATGGTTCTTTTGCAATAATTAAATTTATTGATAAAAAACAGTTTATGTTTCCACTTGTAGAAGTGGATAGCAGAGTTATCCAGTTAAATAAAGACTTACGTTGTGTGGCAGTTTGTGACTAATCGTAAAGACGTAATAAGGAACCCATATAGGAGGTAAGACAGGATGAGTCAGTTTTTAGAGCAATTTCAAATGGCAGGTTGTGACGCAAAAGGTGTGATGGACCGTTTTATGGACGACGAGGAGCTTTTAAGGGAGTGCTTGGAACAGTTTGTTGCAGAAAATGATTTCACAGGTTTAGAGGATGCAATTAGTAAAGCGGATTATCAAACTGCTTTTGAGTATGCCCATGCACTTAAGGGAATTGTTGGAAATCTCGGCATTACTCCGGTTTATCAGCCGGTTTGTGTATTGGTGGAAGCATTAAGAACATCCCGGACAGAGAATGCCCCGGCTCAGCTTTGCGATGTTATGAAGGCATATGAACGCTTTGTTGAACAATATAAAAAAATGAGATAGAGGAACGAAAAATGAAGTTTATTTCATGGAATGTAAATGGCATTCGTGCCTGCGTGCAAAAAGGATTTCTTGATTTTTTCAAGGAGCAGGATGCAGACATTTTCTGTATTCAGGAAAGCAAAGTGCAGGCCGGTCAGGTAGAACTGGATTTGCCGGGCTATGAACAGTATTGGAATTATGCGGATAAAAAAGGCTATTCCGGAACTGCAATTTTTACAAAGAAAAAACCCCTTAATGCTATTTACGGTATAGGAATCGATGAACACGATCACGAAGGCCGTGTTATTACTTTGGAATTTGAAAGTTATTATTTTGTTACGGTTTATACCCCGAACTCCAAACAGGAATTGGAAAGACTTTCCTATCGACAGGAGTGGGAAGATGCATTTTTGGGGTATTTGGAAGGACTTCGTAAGAATAAGCCTATCATTTTTTGCGGAGATTTAAATGTGGCACACAAGGAAATCGACCTAAAAAATCCTAATACCAATCACAGAAGTGCCGGTTTTACGGATGAAGAAAGGGAGAAATTTTCCGCCATCTTAGAACATGGTTACATCGATACATTCCGCCATTTTTATCCGGACATGACGGATATTTACAGTTGGTGGTCTTATCGTTTTAAAGCAAGAGAAAAGAATACCGGATGGAGAATTGATTACTTTGTTGTTTCTAACGAATTGGAAAAACAACTTTTAGGTGCCAAGATTCATACGGAAATTATGGGTTCCGACCATTGTCCGGTGGAACTTACTATGGATATAGATTAGACAGGATTAGGAGATTAGACAGCAATGAGAATGGAACAACTTGTAGGAGAGAGATTTAAAGAAAGACCATCCGACTGTGTCATCGACAGCCATGCATTAATGATCCGTGGCGGTTATATGAAACCGGTGGCAAACGGAATTTTTTCATCCAATCCTCCGTTGGTACGAATTACAAAAAAAATCAGCGATATTATCCGCAAGGAAATGGATGCTTTAGACGGACAGGAAGTGTTATTCCCGGTTGTTATGCCGGCGGAACTTTGGGCAGAGTCCGGAAGATATGAGAGTGTGGGGAAAGAACTTCTTCGTTTTTCCGACAGAAGTGATGCCAAGATGGTGCTTGGTATGACACACGAAGAAGCAGCTGTACAGCTTGTAAGAGAATACGGTAGCAGCTACAACAAATATCCGTTTATGATTTACCAGATTCAGACAAAATTCCGTGACGAGGCAAGACCAAGAGCGGGGCTTATCCGTGTGCGTGAATTTACCATGAAAGATGCGTATTCCTTCCATACATCCGTAGAAGATATGGAAGAATATTATGAAAAAGTAAGAGCGGGATATCATCGTATTTTTGCAAAAGCAGGAATTCCGGAAGTGATTGATGTGGAAGGCGACTCCGGTATGATGGGCGGAAGCATTTCCCATGAATTTATGTTAATTACACCGGTTGGTGAAGATACCCTTGCCATTTGTCCGGAATGCGGATATCGTTCCAATTTAGAGTCCGCAGTTTGTGAATATGAAGCACCGGTTAATGAGCCGTGTGATGCAATGCCGGAACTTGTGTATACACCGGATTGTAAGAGTATTGAAGACGTTTGTAATTTCTTAAAATCAGAAGTACAGAAATCCTGTAAAGCAGTTGCTTATCAGACAGAAGAGGACGGAGAATACGTACTTGTGTTTATCCGTGGCGATTTGGAAGTAAATGAGACTAAGGTAAAAAATGCCGTAGGCAAGAATCTTGTAGTAGCGGATATTCAGCCGGGACATGGCCTTGTTGCAGGATTTATGGGTCTTTACGGCCTTGAATTTAAGGGCAGAATTTTAGTGGATTCCTCTTTGAAGGGATTAAATGATCTCATCATGGGCGGTAATAAAGAAGATTACCATTATGTACATGTGAATATGGAACGTGATTTGCCTGCGCTTACATATGGAGATTTTGGAAAAATTATGCAGGGAAGTGTGTGTCCATGCTGTCATAAGCCGGTTATTAACCTGGAAAGAGGCATTGAAGTGGGTAATATTTTCCAGCTTGGAAAAAAATATACCGTACCTATGAACATGGAGTACTTGGATGAAACAAGTACCAGACAGATTCCGTACATGGCTTGCTACGGAATTGGTGTAGGCCGTCTTGCAGCATCTGTATGCGAAGCACATCACGATGAATACGGTCCGATTTGGCCGATGAGTATTGCACCGTGGCAGGTACATATCTGTTGTTTAAGAAGCGATGTGGAAGAGGTAAGAGCCTATGCAGAGCAGTTATACACAGACTTACAGCAGTTGGGCATAGAAGTTATTATTGATACCAGAGAAGTTCGTGCCGGAGCAATGTTTAGCGATGCGGATCTTTTAGGTGTACCCCTTCGTGTTGTAGTTAGCCCGAAGAATTTAGAGGCCGGAGTGCTTGAAGTTAAGAGTAGAGATAAAGTTCTGGATGAAAAAATAGCTTTGGATGATATTAAGGATTTTTTAAGAAAAGAGATTGAAAAGAGATTGGCATGGGTTTAAAAGAGGCTTTATTAGGTAAAAATCTTCCGATTCAGCATCGGTTTTTCAATTTAATAACGATTTTGTATGCATTAGCAGGCGTGGTGGGATTTGTAATCTGTTTTTCCTTTCATGTACCGGCCGGAATCACTTGGGGAATGCTGGTGTTTAGTGCATTAAGTCTGATTTTTTGTGCGTTAGCGAAAGTTACGGAAAATTATAGGGTATGGACCATTATTTTTTACATTTGTATCAATATGGTTTTAATGCCGCTTGCTTATTTGAAAATGGGCGGCTTTCAAGTAGGTGCGGATGTCTGGATTATTGCAGGAATTATTTTAGGTGTTCTGACATTGCCGAAAAAAGCTATTTTTTTCCTGAACATTCCTGTGTGTCTGATTTATGCAGGATTGTTTTACCTGATTTACAGACGCCCGGATTTGATGTGGCAGGTACAAAATAAAAATGCGGCACTGTTTGTTGTGGGAGTCACTTTAAGTATAGCAGCGATTGGTTTAAGCCTTATGTTGCTGTACCAGAGAGCCGGATACGAAGAACAGCAGTACTTAAATCAGGTAAGAGAAAAAGAGTTGGAACGTCTCATTGAAGAATTGCAGAAATCCAAAGAGCATACCCAACGCATTAACCATGCAAAGACAGCCTTTTTAAAGAGTATGTCCGAAGGTATGAACGCTCCGATTTCTGTATTGTTGGAAAAAAGTGAGTGGTTGATGTTATCCGAGGATGAACAGGATAAAAACGCGGGGATGGAAGTTTCATCACTGGTAAAAACAATGGCATCTGTCATTGATAACATCGTTAATCTGTCCATGATTGAGTCCGGAGAATTTGCTTTGGCGGATGAAAAATATTCTCTGAAGGAAGAATTACAGAAAATATACGATGTCATCCGGGTTCAGGCAAAAAAGAAGGACTTAAATCTTGTTTTTGACATTCAAAAGAAACTTCCCAATGTGTTGCGCGGGGATGGAAAACGTATCCGACAGGTTATTATTAATCTTTTGACCAACGCGATTCGTTATACGGCAGTAGGAGAGATTCGTTTAAAGATTGAAAAAGAAGAGAAAAACGACAAAACCATTAAATTAAGAATTTCCGTATCGGATACCGGAATCGGCATTAAGAAAGAGGATATCGATTCGTTGTTTTATCGGTTTAATCCGGAAGAAAATGGTATTACACCGGATGAAATTGGCGGAGTAGGTTTAGGATTAACGGTTTCCAACCAGATTTTGCAGTTAATGGGGTCCACCTTGGAAGTCAGCAGCGAATATGGCCAGGGAAGTACATTTTCTTTTAGCATAACCCAGCGTATTGTAAAAACAGCCAAAGGTCAGGAAGATCCTTCCATGGAAGAGGTGGAAGAGACAAAAGACAGTTACGAAGAATTGTTAGCACTTGATGTACGGAGAATGATGGAAGATATGGAAGGGGATAAATAAGATGGAAAAAGCATGTATTCATATTTATACCGGAGACGGAAAAGGAAAGACAACAGCGTGTATCGGATTGAGTTTAAGATGTGCCGGGGCGGGAAACAAAGTTGTGTTTACACAGTTTTTAAAGGATAATACTTCTTCTGAGATTGAGCTTTTATCAAAACTTGAAAATATAGAATTTGTACCAAATGAAAGAACATTTGGGTTTACTTTTTTGATGACACCGGAAGAGAAGAAAGATGCTGCACAGTATTACCGCAAACATTTTGAAGATGCGGTGGCAAAGGCAAAAGAAGTTGGTGCCAAATTGCTGGTGTTTGACGAAATCATTTCTGTTTACAATGAAAATCTGGTAGACAGAGAAGCTGTATGTGCATTTTTACGTGAAAAAGATCCACAGTTAGAGGTAGTATTAAGCGGAAGAGCACCGGCTGAAGAATTAATAGAACTGGCGGATTATGTTTCGGAAATAAAGAAAGTGAAACATCCGTTTGATAAGGGGATACCTGCGAGAAAGGGAATTGAGTACTAAGATGAAAAAAATATTTACCGAGATTCTTGACGGAATTTCATTAAAAGAAAATTTGATTCAGTTAAAGACACTGATTAAAGAAGAAGAAAAGAAAGCAGAATGTAAGACATTATTAGAGGGAAACGAGGCCCTCTTTTTGTCGTTTTTAAATCATGAGGATGCAAAGGTCAGAAGAGCTTCTGCAAAAGTGCTTGGGGAGATGCAGGTACAGGATGCTTTGCAGGCGATTTTTGACGTTTACATGAAGGAAGAAACACTTTTTGTAAAAAAAGATTATCTTTCCGCTATTGCGCAACTGGAATACAAATCATTACTGCCGCAGTTGAAAGAACGATATGATGTGCTTTTGGCTGAACAGGTAGAAGATACAAAGCAGGTTCATGTGGCGGAAGAAATGCATCAGATTCAGAAAATGATTGTTGCGTTTGAAGGAGTTAAAAAGCACCGTTTTACCGGTATTAAGGATACTTGTGAAGTACTGCTTACCACAAAAAAAGAATTACGTGATATTACGTTAAACCGTTTGAATTGCCCGAAAAAACCGGTTCCGGCCGGAGTGATGGCAAAGGTGCGGTCTGAATCTGCATTTCGTGATATCAGAACGTATGAAGAAGCATTGATTCGTGTAATGCCTTCACAGGCATATCCTAACAAACCGGAAGAAATCGGAGAATTGTTGGGTCAGTCCGGTCTGTTAGACTTTTTAATGGAAACCCATGAAGGGGAAGCACCATTTTACTTCCGTATTCAGGTAGAGGGTAACATGAGTGTAGAACAAAGAAGCACTTTTGCCAAGAAGTTGTCCCGTCGTTTGGAACAGACCACAGAGGGAAAATTAATCAATTCTACCAGTGGCTATGAGATTGAAATCCGTTTATTGGCCGGAAAAGACGATACCTGGAATGCATTTGTGAAGCTTTTTACCATGCAGGATTATCGCTTTGCTTATCGAAAAGAACATGTGGCTGCGTCCATTAAACCATATCTGGCAGCAAACCTGATAGCATTAGCTAAGCCCTATCTTAAACCGCAGGCACAAGTGTTAGATCCGTTTTGCGGTGTAGGTACCATGCTGATTGAGCGTAGAATGGCACTTGATACGGCGGATGTTTACGGACTTGACATTTTTGGCGAGGCCATTATAAAAGCCAGGGAAAATTCCAAGGAAGTAGGACCGAACATCCATTATATTAATCGCGATTTTGCAGATTTTAAACACGATTATCTGTTTGATGAAATCATTACAAATATGCCTACAAAGTCAAAGAATCTTTCACACAGAGAGGTGGATGCTTTATACTACCTGTTGTTTAAACGCGGAGAGCAGCTTTTGAAAAAAGGCGGCATGATGGTTGTGTACGGCAATGAGAAGATTGCGATGAAGAAATGTCTTCGTCTTTATAAAAACTATAAATTATTACGCGATTTTGAAATTGATCAAAAGTCAGGAAACTGGCTGTTTGTCATTCAATATTGCGGAGAGTAGAGGATGCTAGCAATGACTGCCCACTTTTTTTCACTGTTACAACAATTTTTTTACCGTTCCGGAAATGTGTATCTGTATAGCATAGATGAAAATGGAATTCCTTACGGTGATTGGCCGGGAACAAAGGAAGAGATTTTTTATGTCAGCAGTATTTTAGAAGAGTATGTAGGAACCAATTTTTCGGAAGCACTGAATGACTATGGGATTGAAGATGTGATTCCTATAAGAACGCCCCATTCTTATCTTGCTATTTATAAAATCGTATGGCGGTATGAACGTCGTGCAAATGGAATTACTTATGCGGTGGGATTTTTAGGAAATGAAATTCCTGCCGGTGAGGGTGTGCCTGCACAAGTTCTCAGAACGACGAAAGATGAGATGGAGCAGAATATTGCAGATTTGGTTCGATTGGGCGGATTTTTGATGGAATTTAAAAATTATGCCCAGACTGCTCAGAAAGCGCAGGCCGAAGCGGAAGAAGAAAAGAATAAAGTCCATGGAGATTTTGTCAGAAGTGCACTGATGACGGAAGTGATGCAGCATTTGGATGCGGAAGGCAGCCTGAAGAAAATTATTGCTGACATTTTCGAAAAGATTTGTACTTTTATGGACATCGAAGAGTCAAGATTGTACGAAATTGCCTCGGATGGACAAGGTGTACAACTATTGGTGCACTGGTACAAGGATTGTAGTGATCCTGTTGTGGTACAACCGGCAGGCGTTGTACAGGATTACCCGTTTATGAACGGACTGACTTATACTATTTCCGGTAATTCCAAGATTACGGATGAATGGCGTGAATATATGAATAAGGAGCAGATTTGTGCCATTGTTACCATGCCGATTATGATTAAAAATGAAGCTCCGATGTATGTGGCGTTCCAGTGCAAAAACAAGTACCGCACATGGGCAATGGAAGAGAGTAAGTTCTTATATGACTTAAAGAAAATCATTCAGTCCATCGTTGCAAAAAAGATGGCACAAAGAGCATTGTATACCTCTTTAGAGTCTATGGAACAAATCCTGGATAACATTGACGGCGGCGTATTTGCATATAAACCCCAGACGGATGAAATGTTATTTGATAACCGAAAATTCGGAAATCATTTTTCGGAAAGATTAAAAGAACATCCGGAGACGAAAGAGATGTTCTTCGGAGTGTGTAATGAAACAGAATTTTATCTGGAAGATACGCAAAAATGGTATCACATTTCACGTTCTCACATTAAATGGGTAGACGGCAGTATCGTAATGCTTTTTACGGTCACCGATATAACAAAAATGAAGGACTATGAAAGACAGATGGAAATCACGGTTAACAGTGATTTTTTAACCGGATTGTACAACCGTGTCCGTTGCGAAGCGGATATTCGCCTGTATTTGGAAATGACGAAAAATTACGGTGGAGAGGGAGCTTTGTTCTTTATAGACCTGGACGATTTCAAACACATCAACGATGGTTTGGGACACCAGTACGGAGATATTTTACTGAAAGAAATATCTGCGGATTTGAGAAAAATCCCGGGAATTGAGAGTACCTGTTATCGCGTTGGCGGAGATGAATTTATGGTAATTGTAGCCAACAATATGTATGACCGTATTGGAGGCATTGTTTCTGAAATTGAGGAAATGTTTGCAAAACCATGGTTTTTAAAAAACGGGGATTATTACTGTACAATGAGCATGGGTGTGTGCCGGTTCCCAACAGATGCAGATACGGTAGAAGATATTATCCGTAAGGCAGATGTGGCGTTAAGAGAAGCAAAAAAATCCGGTAAGAACCGTGTGGAATACTATGATTCCAGCGTTGCCTCTACGGATGTAAAAAGACTGGATATGGAAAAATTCATGCGCAATGCATGTATCAATCCGGCAGAAGAGTTTGAAGTATTGTACCAACCGATATTTGATATTTCTTTAGATGGAAATCCATGTGTGGGAGCGGAAGCACTGGTACGTTGGAATTCCAAGACGATGGGAAATTTTAAACCGGATGAATTCATTCCTTTGGCAGAGTATTTAGGACTGATTAATCCGATTGGACAATATGTTTTAGAGGAAGCCTGTCGTCATTGTAAATTCTGGAATGATATGGGACATCCGGAATATAAAATTAATGTTAATTTTTCCGTGGTTCAGTTGTTACAGAGTGAAGTTGTAGAAGGAATTGAACGTGTTATCAAGCGGACGGGAATCAATCCGCACAATTTAACCATCGAAGTAACGGAAAGTCTTGCAGTTAATGATATGAACTATATGAAGAAGATTTTAACGGAAATTAAGAAACTTGGTGTTCGTATCGCACTGGATGATTTTGGAACCGGATATTCTTCTCTTAGTCATATAAGAGAGATGCCACTTGATATCATTAAAGTTGACCGTTGCTTTGTAAAGGACCTTGGAAAAGACCCATATGCACAGGTTTTTATTAAGATGGTATCTGAGCTGGCAACGGCAATGGGATTGAATATGTGCGTAGAAGGTGTGGAAGAACAAATGCAGTATCAGAACTTGAAAATGTTAAATATAAATCTGATCCAGGGATTCTATTTTTCCATGCCGGTTACCATTGATGAATTTGAAGAAAAATACCTTTTTTAAAGTACACAAAAAAACATATAGAAAACGTATAGAGTGTTGAAAAAAATATGGATTTGTAATATAATGGCATTGGTGTTTTTTCAATTTTGAAAAGAGGGAATTATGAACAAGGAAAGCCGTGAAATCTATCTAGAAGCACAAGATAATTATTACAGACCAAGGTATGCAATGAAGTTAGGAAAGCAGTTGCTTGCCATGGGTAAAGCAAACAGTGATTATGAGACAACAGCGTATGGTCATCATATCATAGGAAGTGCATTATTTGTCCTCGGTGTGGAAAAAGGTATTATGTCCCACGCAACGCAGGCGGTAGCGTTTTTCCGTGAAACAGATGATATTATTATGTTGATAAGAGCTTTGAACTTGCAGGGAATTGCTTATACTGCGGCAGAAGAGTATCAGCTGGCATTAGCTACTTATACCGAAGCCTATGAATTGGCACAGCAGTATGAAAAGAGCAAATATCGTCGTGATATCATCTTAATGAACCTGGCGGCGACTCACTTTTCTTTAGGCGACAGTAAAAAGTCATTGCGTATTTTTGAACGCATATATAAACGGGTTCATCGTTACATTAAGAAGGATGCTTCTTTTATCTTTAACGTTACCTACAATATGGCTGATATTTGTTGTGAGATCGGAAGTCTGGAAAAGGCGTTGAAACATTGTAATGAAAGTGAAGAATTTCTGACGAATTGCGAAGAGGAAACCCTTCGCGGTGCAGAAGGTATTGCACTTGCCGTTGTTGCTACGAAGATTCATTATAAGATGGGCAACGTGGAAATGGGAAATTGTTGGTCTGATAAAGTAGTAGAATATATCCGTAGCGGCCATGACAGCTTTGAACTTCACAGAGATTATGAAAAGATTGTTATGATGCAGTTAGACTTGGGCGAAAATGAACGTGCCGATTATTATGCAGATTTCCTTTGGGATTCTGCGCAGAAATCCCAGAATACTCTTGATATGATGCGAGCTGTGAGAATGCAGGCAAGATATTTTGACCTTCAGGATAATACCAGAATGGCGTTGTTTTACTATCGTATGATGGACAAGATTAATGAAAAACGCAGTAAGGAATTGATTGAAAGCCAGTTGCAGATTGCCAAGAATAATGAAATGTTGGTTAAGAAGATGAAGTCATTCCAGAAATCTGCAAAAGAGAAAGAGGAATATGAAATTCTGGCAAGTAAGGATTCTTTAACCGGTTTATTAAACAGAGGTTCCTTGCAGAAATTCCTGGAAAAATATGTGGAATTATCAAAAGAAGAAGGAAAGCCGGTTGGATGTATTTTCATCGATGTTGACTACTTTAAAGAGTTTAATGATACATACGGACATGTACAGGGAGATGAATGCTTAAAGATGATTGCTGACGCCTGTAAAGCGGTTAAGGGCGACAATATGAACTTTGTCCGCTATGGCGGTGATGAATTCTTCGGTATCGGATATGGTATTTCCAGGGAAGAACTTTGTCAGAAAGCAAGAGATATCGCAAAGCAGGTGCGTGAATGCAATGTTAAACACAGTGCATCCGAAGTGTGTGACAGAGTCAGCCTGTCAATCGGCGTGTTGAATATCGTATTAGAGGATGACAGCAATATCTTAGACGTTGTTAACTTTTCAGACAGAGCATTGTATCATTCCAAAGAGTGCGGAAGAGACTGCATTCATATGTTTGATGAAGTATTCTTTAAAGAAACGCAGGATATGGATTTCATTTTAGTTGAGCAATAAATATATGTTATATATAAAAAACATCGGAACAGTGATTCCGGTGTTTTTTTGTTGCCCTGACAACGTAACCAAAAATGCAATATTGTGGAAAAGTGGATGAAATACTTTTTGTGCACGGGTATTGTTGAAAATATTGCTGAAATTGTTCGAAAATAATATGTTGTGTGAACAAAATAAAGACTATTTTTCGTGTGACCGTCATGTGACTTTTTTTTGATAAACTAGCGTCAGTGATATGCTAGGAATACATGCAAAGGTGAGACAGAAGCGGCATATAATTTTAGTTAGAAGTCAGAAGGAGAAAGCCGATGAAAGCAGTAAAGAAAATTCTATCTTTCTTAATGGTTGGTGTTTTAGTACTTGGAAATCTCATGCCAAGTGGAGTTCATGCAGTTTCTCATGAGCATACACCTGCCGAAGACGCAATCCTTGCAGAATTAATTGCAAGTATTGATTGCAGCAATGAAAAGGTTGGAGACGTAGTTGAAATCTATTTAGATGAAGTAACTATGGAGACCGTGGATGTAGCACAAAAGATTATGGATGCAGCAGAAGGCAATACGGATGCTGCATACGGTATGCTTGAAGATGTTATTGCATCTGCAGACACACAGTTAAAAGAAGGTTTTACAACAAGTGCGGATGCAGCGCAGTTAATGACAGAATTAGCAGGTGCTGAATTGGCAGCACAGGAATTGGCAGACAAAGCAAGTGCAGAATTAGAAGCTGCAAGAATTGCTTTAGAAGTTGCAGAAGCTGAATATTTGGCAGCAGTTGCAGTTTCAGAAGAGGCAGCAGCCGCAGCGGCAGCACAGTTGGAGCTTGCAAAAGAAGCTTATACATTAGCAGCAGACGCAGCAGCATTTGCAGGAGAAAAGTTAGCAGTGCTTCGTGGCGTGATTGATTCTGCAGACGCTTATGTAGAAGAGTGGAAGGCTGCAAACGACGAAGCTTTGGCAAAGGCAGAAGCAGCATTGGAAGAAAATAATGTTGTATTAAAGGATGCACTGGAAACACTTGAAGCAGAAAATACAGAATTAGTTGTAGCAATTGAAGCATTCCAGACGCAGACGGAAGAATTGGTGGATTCCATTCATGCATTTGTAGCAGCAATTGAAGATGCAAAAGCAAAGCAGGAAGCTTTAGAAGGCTTATACGCAGAATATGAAGAAGTATTAGTTGCTTACGAAGTAGCATTAGCAGCATTTGCGACAGAACATGCGTTAGAAACTGTGACATATGAAGAAGCAGTTACTCTTATGAGCGGTTTGGAAGCAAATATCAACGCAGCAAAAGAAGCAGTGACAGCAGCACAGACTGATATTGATAATGCACGTGCAGAGATTGACAGAATTCAGAACCTTATTGATGGTGAAGACAATGCGTGGGCTAACGGTTATGGTTCTGAAGAAGAATTAGCTTATGAAGCTACTTTAAATTCCTACATTGCGATTCTTAACAATGTAGCAGAAACAGAAGAAAAGAAAACAAACGCTGCATATGAAATTGCACGTCTTGTTATTGAAAAACAGTTAGCAAACGGATTAACCGTTGTTTGGAACGAAGCAGATGGTCAGTATGGTAAATCTGAGAATGGATTCTTTGTTGTATTAGACGGAGAAACTGTTACTGCACGCTATGGATATTTAGTAGAAGGTGAAGAACATAAAGTAGTCAATATCTATACAATGCAAGCGGATGATGTAACAAACTATGTAACTTACAATGGTGTTGAATATGTCCTTGAAGGAGAAGCAGGAAACTATTTCATTACTATCGAAGGAGCATCTGTAGCTGTAGATACCAGAGTAAACAATGGTACCGTTGAATATTATGTAACCGAAAGATGGTTTGAAGACAGAGCAGATGTTTATGAAAGCCAGAAAGTGCTGAATTACGATGCAGAACCAAGCGTATTGCAGATTCATTACGATTTGTTAGGTTATAGTGGAGAACTTGGCTTAGATGGTTTTGTGAAAGTAAATGAAGATTGCTATGAGTCCGTTATTAAAGTAGCAAGTTTTGAAGTTTTAAAGATTGTTGTTACCAGAAATTTAGAAGATCCTTCTAAATGGGTGGCAGAGTATTATACGAAAGATGAATCTGTTTGTACAAAACAGCATACAAAAACAAAAATTAAAATTTCTTGGTCAGGTATTACTACAGAAATCGTTTCAGCTTCACATACGGATATTGATAAAAGAGAACAGTGCGACTATGTATTTGTTGCATCCGGAAACTACATTGAAAACGTAGACGTTACTTATCCGGAAAAAACACAGTTAAAGTACAATGACACCTGGTATGATTTGTTAGAAGATGAAAACGGCTTCTATCTTGAAATTGAAGGAAATCGTGTTTCTATTGAAAGATATTATGAAGGTTTAACCGCAAACTACAGACATAACTATCAGGTATTATGTTCTGAAGATGTTGTATTAGTTTACAGAGCAGGCGGTACAGCAGATACAACTTTTGTAATCGGCAACTATACAGGTATCAACTCTGAAACATATGCTTTATTGAAAGCAGAAGCATGGGCAACCTATCAGGCAAATCTTGCATTATATACAGAAATGCTTAAAACAGCTCAGGGTGTAGAAGCAGAAGCACTTCTTCATCATGCACAAATGTTAGAAGAGTTAGCTGCAGCAGAAGCAGAATATGCAAAAGCAGAAGCAACCTTCCTTGCATTGGTTGCTGCAAAAGAAAACTATGATGAAAAAGACCTTGGTATGCTTGCAAACTTACCAAAGGATTTTGATGATTTATATCAGAACTCTAACATTGAATCTTTAGAAGATGTTGCAAAAGTGATGGAAGCTATCGGCATTATTACAAAAGATGTTGACGCACTTGATTTTGATGCTCAGGCAGAAAAATTAGAAGCTTACAATACATTGGTTCAGTATTTTGCATTGGATGATATGGTTTTCGATGCAGATTACGAAAATATGAACATCCTTGAAAAGTTCAAATTCTGGTCAGAGTTCTTAATAGGTGATTTAGGAAAAGCACTTTTTGAGGAAGAATCTTTCCAGCACGCATATTTAATGGCTTGGATTGATGCAACCTATGCAAAACTTACCGTTGTTACAACCGGTATGAAGGTTGTGGAAGAAGCTAGTGCAACAATTACAAGCGGTTTAGAAGTAATCTACGAAGCAGCAGATGTAAAAGATGCTGTAATCGAGGCTATGATTGCTCAGATTGAAAATGAAATCTTAAGTGGAACCGTAGCGGCATTAGTAGTAGCAGGTGACATCTTAGATGCATCTGATATGATTCTTGCAGCATTGGATGCAAAGGTAGCAGCACTTGAAGCAGAGATAAATGCAGCAGAAGCTCAGTTAAGAGAAAGCGCAGATGCCTTAGCAAACATGGAAATTGAAAATCCGGGTTCTGAAGAATTAAAAGAAGCAAAAGCAGCTTTAGAAGATGCACAGGCTCGTTATGATGAACTTGCAAAAGAATTAGCAGATACAGAAGATGCTATCAAAGATGCAGAAGCATACAGAGCAGAAGCAGAAAAACAGTACGAAGAATTATATGCATTTGAAAATCATGAACACACATATGATGTTACTGTTTTTGAAGCAACTTGCGAAGAAAACGGAAAATTCGTATACTCCTGTAACTACAAGGGATGTGATCACGAATATGAAGAAGTAATCGAAGCATTTGGACATTTATATGATACCGTTGTAACTTTACCTGGATGTGAAACGGAAGGAAGTAAAGTTCATACTTGTGTACATTGCGGTGATGTGATTACAGAAGGAATCGCAGCAATCGGTCATGAATATAAAGATGTTGTTGTAGACGCAACTTGTGAAGAAGACGGTTACAAAGAATCTACATGTTTACATTGTGGAGATGTAATTCGTGAAGAATATGAAGCAACAGGCCATAAGTTTGTAACTGAAGTTGTAAACCCAACTTGTGAAGTAAACGGATACGTATTAACCACATGCGAACACTGTGGCGAATACACATTTGAAATTTTAGTTGCAACAGGTCATGAATATGGTGTTGTAATTACACCTGCAACCTGTACAGAAGCAGGAAGCAAAGTTTCAACATGTGCTCACTGTGGTGATGTAATCATTGAAGAAATCGCTGCAACCGGTCACAACCATGAAGTAGTAACAGTTAACCCAACTTGTGAAGAAGACGGAAGTATTACAACAACCTGTACAGAATGTGATTATGTAGAAGTAGTCGTACTTTCTGCAACAGGTCATAATCATGAGACTGTTACAACAGAAGCAACTTGTACAGAAGACGGAAGCATTGTTACGACTTGTACAGAATGTTCTTATATGGACGTAGTAGTGCTTGAAGCACTTGGCCATGACCATGTAGTAACTACAACAGAAGCGTCCTGTGAAGAAGACGGAAGCATCGTAACGATTTGTACAAGATGCGATTACAACGAAGTTGAAACTATTCCGGCAACCGGACACAGCAACGAAACTGTAGTTACAGAAGCAACTTGTGAAGAATGCGGAAGCATCGTGACAACCTGTACAATTTGCGGAAAGACAGAAACAGAAGTTTTAGATGCGAATGGTCATACTCATGAAGTTGTTACTGTAGAAGCAACTTGTACAGAAGACGGAAGCATTACAACAACTTGTACAGATTGTGATTTTGTCACTGTAGATGTTATTCCGGCAACCGGTCATAACCACGAAACAATTACAGTAGAAGCAACCTGTACAGAAGACGGAAGCATTACAACAACCTGTACAAATTGTGATTATGAAGAAGTAGAAGTAATCGAAGCAACCGGTCACAGTTGGGTTGAAACAGAAAGACTTGAAGCTTCTGAAGGTGTTGAAGGATACATCAATTATGCATGCGAACACTGTGATGAAGTTTATACAGAAACTCTTGAAGCATTACCGGTAGTTCCGGAAGAAGAGGAAGAAACCGAAGAAGAATCTGAAGAGGAAGAATCTGAAGAGGAAGAATCTGAAGAGGAAGAATCTGAAGAAGAAGAATCCGAAGAAGAAGAATCCGAAGAAGAAGAATCCGAAGAAGGTACCGACATCCAAGATGAAGAAACTCCAAAGACAGATGGAACAACCGACATTGAAGATGAAGAAACCCCACTTGCACCTGGCGAAGAAAAAGATGTTAACCAGGCAGCTGTAATAGCAGTGACCACATCTGTATGTGCAGTAACTGTTGCAGCTGTTGGCTATGCAGGAGTGAAGATGGGATGGTTATCCGTATTCTTTAGAAAAATCTTTAAAATGTAATCATTAATATGTAACAACTGGATTTATCCAAAACAATACAGGAAAAGCGTCTCTTTAAAGGGGCGCTTTTCTAGATTATTATGAGCAATCGGATAGACGTAGCGTTTTACCAAGAAAAAGGAATACTTAGTAGGGAATAAAAATAAAAAAAGGAAATGTCGAGAGCATCAACATTCCCTATAAAGAAAAATGCAGGAGATGGGACTTGAACCCACACGGTATTGCTACCACAGGCACCTGAAGCCTGCGCGTCTGCCGATTCCACCACTCCTGCACAAAATGAATTGCAAAAATTATTTTACTGTTTTTGCATGGATAAGTCAATACATAAGTACCAAAAAAGATATAAAAATAATCAAAATATGTATTGACATAAGCTAAATTATTTGATATTATTTTTTAGTCGCGACAAGCGCGTGCGGAAGTGCTGGAATTGGCAGACAGGCAAGACTAAGGATCTTGTGTCCGTATAGACGTGTGGGTTCAAGTCCCATCTTCCGCATTAGAACGAAAGTAGAGCAGGTCAAAATGACCTGCTCTTTTTTCGTTCTATGCCGAGGAGTCCCCTGAACCCAGGGTTCAAGGTCTCCTCGCCACGGGGTGGCTTCGTCGGTCGGTTCGGTGGGAAAAAGGTCCGCTGGACCTTTTTCTATTTCCACCTCACCCCATCTTCCGCTAGTAAAATTTATTTGTTCCAGAGTTGCACAAAAGCAGGCGTTGGCACTTTCATGGTATCGGTGTAAATTGCGATAAGTTGAAATTTGAAAAGAGTGGTATTGTTAAAAATGGTAAAGAAATCTATAACATCAATAAACGTAGTTTCAAATATGGTTTCACTACCGCCACCAAAATAGAAAGCACAGAAAAAGTGAGCAACTACATCACAAAGTACATAACCAAAGAACTAATTACCATGTCCAAAGGACAGCACCGCTATTTGTATAGCAAGAACCTAGCCAAGCCACAAAGTGAAACACTATTTGAAGAAGATTTGAAATTTATGGAGTTGCTTCTTTCCAAGCATAAAGACCTTGTGAAGATTAAAAAGGTAAAAGATGAAGAGTGTGGGATTGAAACAACTTATATTACGATTAAGAAGAATGAATAATTTTAATTGCTCATGTTGGAAAGAATGGTATAATGATGGACAAAGACAGATTTGAGTTTAGGGCGAAAAAAGAGATGATTTTTATATCAACTGTCAGTTGAACTACCTAAAATCAACTGTTAGTACATTCCATAGTAAGATTTTAACATATATACTAACTGCAAGGAGGTAAAAAGAAATGAAGCAAGAAATGATAGGGAAATTTATTTCATCTTGTCGCAAAGAGAAAGGACTTACACAAAGGCAGTTAGCTGAAAAACTAAATATTACCGATAGAGCAGTATCAAAATGGGAAACTGGAAAAAGCGTTCCTGATGCTTCTATTATGCTTGATTTATGTGAAATACTTGGTATTACTGTAAATGAACTGCTCAGCGGAGAAAGGATTACTATGGAAAATTATCAAAAAAAGGTAGATGAAAATATTATTGAAATGAAAAAAGAAAATGAAGCAGTGAATAAGGCCGCAAGGGCGGGAGTTGGTGTTACATTGGTTATATTACTTGTTCTAAATTTTATTGATATATATAAATATGGTGTAGGAGAAGCAATTTCTATGCCAGCGTTTCGTATTATGATAGCAGTATCGTTGGTATGGTCATTGATTTATATATTTGTTATTGCAAAGAAGAAGTAAGATATGATATAGCAAATGAATTCCAATATGAAAAGGTCAGCGGAAGTTTGTTACACTTTTGTTACACTCGTAGATGATGTGCTGAAAAGCCCCTTTCTATCGTGTTTTTTGAGGTACAAATTCATTCAAGTCCCATCTTCCGCATTGAAAACAAAAAGACTCAGACGAGTAAATCGTCTGGGTCTTTTTTGTTTTTACATGCCGAGAAGCCCCTTGAACCCAGGGGTTCCTCGAGCTGATGGTCTTTGTCGGTCGGTTCGACGGGAAAAAGGTCTGCCGGCCCTTTTTTTATTTCCGCCGCACTCTATCTTCCGCATTTAAAATATCAAAAAGCAGGTCCGCTTTTTTTATGATAAAATCGGCTTGAATTATTAAAAATTGATTGTCCCTTTTTAAAAGAGTGTTATAATGATAGATGAAGATGAAAGCAGATTTGAGTAATATCTTATTAAATTTCCAGGAGGTATCTATATGAAAAGAATAACCAGTATTTTTCTTATTGCCTGCATGTTACTTGGAGTATTATCCGGTTGCGGCAAGAACAATGGCAAACAGAATGAGTACAGCGGAAAGGAAATCGCGAAGTTACTTTTGGCCGGAGAAAGAATGAATGCGGAGGATTTGGAATTTTCCCATGTGGCGGAGGAACTTGCATTTTTCAAACAATCGGAGGAGCTGTTAACCTATTTGGCTTCAAATGGTGGAAATTATGCGTTATTAGGAAACTACAGCGGATCCTCCTTTGAGCAAGAGTGTAATATGCTGAGTTTCTTCCAGTCATATATGGATAATATTCTGCAACAGGCAGAGATGGCATCTGAGTCCATTTCCTACATGAAGGAAAATGTAGGCTTCACGGATGTATGGGTAGAAACCGGAAACGGAACCAACGGAAGAACATTGTTGACCGTTGATGCAAATATGGAAACCATATTTAATGACTGTGATGAGAATTTACAGATTTGTCGCAGATATACAGATGAAAATGCGAATGATGTATACGAAATATTGCAGATGGAAAAATCCGATGGAACGATCCAGTATTTATACTATTGTCCGGGACATTGGTATGAAATGGGTATCCGATATGGCGATAGAGAAAATGAAGATTTGTTTATCGTCATTGAGAATACAAGAGGTTACTGGAATATGTTTACGACCTATTGGATTAATGATCCTACAGAGGTTCGTACAAACACACAGAATTTAATCGATACCGGTGACAGCTGTTTTGTAAACTTTGGTTCGATATATCGTTCCGGTTATGTTTTTGAAAATCAGACCAGTGTTACGGATGCAGGGAAAAATTGCGATTTATTAACCATTAGCGATTTGGGTGTTCGAATCAATCTTGCTGCATTTGACGGAATTGTATCTGTTGAAACAGACGATAATAATTTTATAACTTCTTTGACAACGAATTCCGGAATGACCTTAATTCCTTATACAGCACAGGAACCGACAGATGAACCTGGCGATATGGAAGAAATCTATATTCATAATGGAAATGCAATGATGGATCGAATTATGCAGGGAACCCTTGAACTTGCCTTTAATATTGAAACATCACCGGCTGAGAGAGTACAGAAAGCATTAGCGTATTTGGCGGAACAGGGTATCACATGTAAGTTCGAAACGGATTCCATAATTGCGAATGCAAACAATGCTGTAAACCTGGGAAATAATTTTGCGTCTTACTATAGTTGGAACGGATATCCAATGAGCAATCTTGATAATGTGGAACTGGCAATGGAAGCAGACTCTGCAAAACATCAAGTGCTGTTGGATGCATATGAAGAAATTAAAGATAATAAGACAGTTGAAATGACATCAAAAGGTGTTAATTATTTGGGCTATGATTTTGCAAAAGTGGGATTGTTAGCATCATCTGCGGTAACCTTTGAAAATGGTACGGTTAAAGTTGATAACATGCAGGTTAGCATTAATAACCTTGCAGTTATGGATGCGGGAGAAAAATACACCGTCCATCTTGCGCTTGCAAAATTAGATGATGATACGGCACAGGGAAATTTAAAGAGTGACTCCACTGTTGAAAGTAACGGTGTAACATTAGTAGATGTTACAGGTGGCTCTAATGATGCAGATTATACCGGCGCAGTTATTATGGCGACTACAGATGCACAGATGACAGAATATTCATCCGGAGATGCCTTCGCATTAACGCAGACAGCAAATTTTACGCTGCCACAGTGTTCTGAGGAAGGTGTTTATACCATCGTTGCTTATGTGGCAACAGAAGATGGTATTCGAATCAGCGAAATGGTTCCTGTACCATTTACTTCTGAGGTTGTTTATGTAGGCGATACAGAAAATGGATTCCATTTGGAAATGTATCAAAACAGTTATAGTGAAGTAATTGCTGTATATTCCGGCGGTGATGTTTTTGTTGCACCGGAAGAAAAGAAAGACAGCTATACATATGCTGAAGTAAAGGCATTGCTTGAAAATGAAATTTTGAAACACGGTTTGGTAATTGATGGAGCCGTAATCGAAATTTTTGATCCAAATACAGGCAATGTAAGTCCGGTAAGCGAGGACCAGACATTTACAAACGAGATTTGCAGGATGAAATATTCCTTTAAAGCAGACAATTCAGAAAGATATATTTACCTCTTGCTTGGAGAATAGTAAGACGGATATTTTAAGAGGTTTTTATGAAATTAGAATTAACCGAAGGTGCGATTGGCAAACAACTGTTTCAATTTTTCCTGCCAATTTTATTCGGAACGTTTTTTCAGCAATTATATAATACCATTGATGCCATTGTTGTGGGGCGTTTTGTAGGTAGTGACGCCCTTGCAGCAGTTGGTGGTTCCGCGGGTATGATAGTGGGATTCATAGTGGGATTTTTCGTTGGATTATCCTCCGGTGCTTCCGTTATTGTATCACAGGCGGTTGGTCGGAAAGACAGGAGAATGGTTCGTGACAGTATGCATACGATTTATGCTTTTTCCATCATAGGAGGCATTCTTCTTTCCGTAATCGGATTTTTTGCAGCACCACCGTTTTTACGCCTGTTAAATACACCGGCAGATATCTTTGAAGATTCTCTTTTATATTTAAGGGTATTTTTAATTGGTCTTATTTTTATGTTTATCTATAATACCGGTTCAGCACTTTTGCGTGCCATCGGTGATGCAAAAAGACCAATGATTTATCTAATCGTATGTTGTTTTGTAAATATTATATTAGATGTGGTATGCGTTGTGTTTTTTAAGATGGGTGTGCTTGGAGCGGCAGTGGCAACAGTTATTGCGTTGGCAGTCAGTTCTGTGTTGGTAACAAAGGCACTGATGGAGCCATCTGATGTACATGAATTTCGAATAAGAGATATTAAGATTAACTGGAGCGTTTTAAAAAACCAGATTTATATCGGACTTCCGGGCGGTATCCAAAGTTCCATGTATAGCTTGTCCAATATGATTTTGCAGGCGGCTGTAAATGGGATCGGAACAGATGCGGCTGCGGCATGGACAACTATAGGAAAAACAGATGCTATCTATTGGATGGTGGGAGGTTCGCTGGGAACCGCACTTACGACCGTGGTAGGACAGAATTATGGTGCGATGAAGATGGACCGGGTAAAGAAAAGTGTTCGATTGGCGTTGGGCATGTATTATGGGTTTGCAATTGTAATCTTAGGAACGCTGATGCTTTTCCTAAGACCTATCATGCACATGTTTACGGATAATCAGGCGGTTATTGAGATTGCGGCGGAAGTTTTCTATATAATGGCACCATTTTATGTGTTTTTTTCCTTTGTGGAAATCTATTCCTGTGCATTGCGCGGTATGGGAGATGTGCTTTTGCCAACAATTATGACGATGGTGGGAATTTGCGGATTCCGTGTGTTATGGAGTATTTTTGTTGTACCGATGAAACCGAGTATGGCAACCATTTCCTGGAGTTATCCGTTTTCGTGGATTCTGACGTCGTTGTGTTTTATCGTTTATTACCTATATAAAATCAGAAAAATCAATCAGCAAATGAAGCAATAGAGGGAGACCTTATATGAATTATCGCGGAAATTCCAAAAATGAAGATCGATTGTCACTTCTTGGCTACGGTTGCCTACGTTTCCCTAAAAAAGGCGGCGGTATCGATCAGGAAAAAACAGAACGCCTTTTACAGATGGCCTATGAAGGCGGTGTTAATTATTTTGATACGGCTTATATATATCCGGGAAGTGAAACGGCCCTTGGCAAGTTTTTAGCAAAAGGTTATCGTGATAAAGTATTTGTTGCGGATAAGATTCCGCATTATCTTGTAAAAAAAGCATCGGACTTTGACAGCTTTTTTGATGAAATGTTAAAGCGTTTACAGACGGATTATATTGATTATTTCCTCTTGCATATGTTAAACGATGTGAAATCCTTTCACCGTCTGGAATCCTTGGGCGTTAGGGAGTGGATTCAGAAACAAAAAGAAGCCGGACGTATCAAAAGAGTGGGATTCTCTTTCCATGGAACAACAGAGATGTATTTGCAGGTTTTGGATGCTTATGATTGGGACTTTACACAAGTACAGTACAACTATATGGATGAGCATTCCCAGGCGGGAAAAAAAGGTGTGCTTGCGGCATATGAAAAGGGCATTTCTATGATTATTATGGAACCGCTTCGAGGTGGCAAACTGGTGCAAGGATTACCGGAGAGCGCGAAAAAGATGATGGAAAAAGAAAGTCATCATTATTCACCTGCTGAGTGGGGATTAAGATGGCTGTATAATCAGAAAGAGATTTCTGTGGTGTTATCCGGCATGAATGAAGAAGAGCAGGTTACAGAAAATATGCGAATTGCTTCAGAAGCCGAAGTAGGCAGTATGGATGAGCAACAGATGGAATTCATCGACAAAATCCGGGGAGAGATTCGCAAATACATTAAGATTCCTTGTACCGGTTGCGGTTATTGTCAACCGTGTCCGGCAGGCGTTGATATTCCGTCTTGTTTCGCAGCGTATAACAGCAAATTTACAGACGGATACATTACAGCAATGTCAGAGTATCTGCGTTGCACCACATTGAAAACCACACCAACCAATGCGGGGCTTTGTATGAAGTGCGGCAAATGTGAGACGCATTGTCCACAGTCTTTGCCAATCCGGGATTTTTTAGTGGATGTAAAGAAGGGATTAGAAGGCCCGATTTATCCGATTGTTGCGTTTGTGGCAAAAAAAGTAACCCGTTTTTAGGGTAAAAACGAAATTTTTTAAATTTTTCAGTTTTTTTTGACAAGAAAAAAAGTTTTTTGAAGGTTTGTGCGTAATATAATAATTAGACGGTTATGTGCCGGCGTCGGAGTGATTCCGATTGCCGGCTTTCTACAACCCATTTGTAAGGTGGGAGAAAAGGGGGTTCTATGACAATCAGAGAACGTATAGAACAAATGGAACGTGACACCTTAAGCCAGTATGCAATGCTTAGTTGCAACTCCCGCGGTAGGGACAAGGCAGAGCAGGAATGCGAAATAAGAAGCGTATTTCAGCGTGACCGCGACAGAATCTTACATTGTAAGGCCTTCCGTCGATTAAAGTCGAAGACGCAGGTGTTTTTAGATCCAACAGGAGACCACTATAGAACGAGAATGACACACACCTTGGAAGTGTCACAGAATGCAAGAACATTGGCAAAGGCCTTGCGAATGAATGAGGACCTTGTAGAGGCTATTGCATTAGGACATGATTTGGGACATACGCCATTCGGACATGCAGGTGAAAGGACCTTGAATGCATTGTGCGAAGGAGGATTCCGTCACTATGAACAGAGTGTCAGAATCGTAGAAAAACTAGAAAAAAACGGAGAAGGACTGAATCTTACCTGGGAAACCAGAGATGGTATTTTAAATCATCAGGTACACTTACGGGCAGCAACATTAGAAGGCCGTATAGTAAGATTGTCCGACAAGATTGCATACATTAATCACGACGTGGATGATGCTATCCGCGGAAAGGTCATTTCAGAAGAACAGATTCCTGCCAGCGTGCATCGAATCTTGGGAAACACCACTACCGAGCGTTTGAATACAATTATTAATGACATTATTACAAACAGCATGGATAAAGACGATATCATTATGTCTGATGAAATTGATGCATCATTGCAGGAACTTCGTGAATTTATGTTCCGTGAAGTATATTTAAATCCGGTAGCAAAAGCAGAAGAAGTTAAGGCAAAAAGAATGCTTGAATTCTTATTTGAACACTATATGAACAACTTTGATATTTTGCCGGAAAAATTCACTCGAATGCATTATGAAGGAGAAGATCCGAAAGATCGCGTGGTTTGCGATTATATCGCAGGCATGACAGATGTTTTTGCCATTAATCTTTTTAATGAATACTTTTTGCCAAAGTCCTGGCATGTATTCTAATTAAAAATATTTGTGCCGGAATTGCACACGTTTCAAGCAGTAACCG
Organism: Lachnospiraceae bacterium; assembly: GCA_045593085.1. Classification (GTDB taxonomy): domain Bacteria; phylum Bacillota; class Clostridia; order Lachnospirales; family Lachnospiraceae; genus XBB1006. Next base: position 57,012 of record JAZNWA010000010.1, read on the forward strand.
GCTTACGACGCAGGAACGATGAATCACATCTTACAGATAAAGGAAAGGAGGAAAAAGGATGGCTTTTTATTCCGATGAGTTAATCGAAGAAGTCCGCTCAGCCAATAATATTGTAGATGTCATATCCGAATATGTACATTTGCAGAAAAAGGGCAGTACTTATTTTGGACTATGCCCATTTCATAATGAAAAAACCGGTTCTTTTTCCGTTTCGCCCAATAAACAGATGTATTATTGTTTCGGTTGCGGTGCCGGAGGAAACGTGTTTACGTTCTTGAAAGAGTATGAGAATTTTACTTTTCAGGAAGCAATGGAGAGTTTGGCTGAACGGGCAGGTATCAATCTGCCGAAGACAGAGCTTACGCCGGAGCAAAAAAAGCAGGCGGACAAGCGTGGCCAGCTAATGGAATTGAATAAAGAGGCAGCGAAATTTTATTATGCGCAGCTTCGTGCACCGCAAGGTGAGCAGGGACTTGCGTATTTTAAAAAGAGAGGTTTGTCACCGGAAACGATGCAAAAGTTCGGACTGGGCTATGCGGCGAAATACAGTGACGCCCTCTATAAATATTTTAAATCCAAAGATATCCCGGATACTTTGTTAAAAGACTCCGGATTGGTAACCATCGACGAAGTCCGGGGCGGGTATGACAAGTTTTTTAACCGTGTAATGTTCCCGATTATGGATGTGCATAATCACGTTATTGGCTTTGGCGGACGTGTAATGGGAGATGGCGAACCAAAATATTTAAACTCTCAGGAGACAATGGTGTTTGATAAGAGCCGTAATCTGTACGGACTCAATCTGGCCAGAACTTCCAGACGACCGGGCTTGCTTTTATGTGAAGGATATATGGACGTTATCGCTTTGCATCAGGCCGGTTTTGATAATGCGGTTGCATCCCTTGGTACGGCTTTTACTTCAGGACATGCCGGTTTGTTACGGCGCTATACCAATGAAGTCTATCTGACCTTTGACTCGGACGCAGCCGGAACGAAAGCAGCACTACGCGCTATTCCGATTTTAAAAGAAGCAGGTCTTGTTGCAAAAATCGTTAACATGAAGCCGTACAAGGATCCGGATGAGTTTATCAAGAATCTTGGCGCGGACGAATATCAGAAACGGATTGATGAAGCTGAGAACAGTTTTTTATTTGAAATCCGTATGTTACAAAATGAGTATGATATGAAAGACCCACAGGGAAAAACGGCGTTCCATCAAAAAGTTGCGGAAAAGCTTTTGACTTTTACAGAAGAGATTGAACGTAACAACTATTTGGATGCAGTCTGTGAGACTTTTCAAATACATAAAGACAGCTTAAAGAAACTTCTTGTGAATTTAAGCACGCGACTGGATACAGGAACGATGGTGAAAAAAGAACCATTAAAGACCGGTCGCAACTCCCAAAAGGGAAAAGAAGACGGCATGAAGCAGTCACAGAAACTGCTTTTGACGTGGATGGTAGAGCAAAACGGCGTTTACCCTATCGTGAAACCGTATATTTCACCTTCTGATTTTACAGAGGATATTTACCGGCAGGTGGCAACGGTGCTATATGCACAATTAGAACAAAATGAGCTGAATCCTGCTAAGATTATCAACTTGTTTGAATCAGAAGAAGAGCATCGTGAGGTGGCTGCGATTTTTAATGCAACCTTACAGAACTTAGAAACGAAGGCAGATAGGGAAAAGGCGTTAAAAGACACGATCATTCGAATTAAGAAGAACAGCATTGAGGTTGGAACACAGACGATGGACCCAACGGATATGCAGGCGCTTATGAAGATTGTGGACGATAAAAAAATGCTTGAGAAGCTTGAAAAAGTACAAATTCAATTACCGGAATAAAGAACCGGTTATGGTGGAAGGGTGTAAACATGGAAGAAAAAGATTTGAAATTTAATGAGAAATTGCAGGAATTAGTGAAACTTGCAAAAAGCAAAAAAAGCATTATTGAAGATCATGAAATTAATGATTTTTTCAAAGATATGCAGTTGGAAGCAGAGCAGTTTGAGAAGATTCTTGAAACTTTAGAAAGTAACAACATTGACATTTTCCGTATGCCGGAAGAGGATGAGGAAGAGCCGATTATCATCGATGAAGATGACGATATCGAGGTAGAGAAAATTGACCTTTCCGTTCCGGATGGTGTTAGTATCGAAGACCCGGTTCGTATGTATTTAAAGGAAATCGGTAAAGTGCCGCTTCTTACTGCGGAAGAAGAAATTGAACTGGCAAAACGTCTTGAACTTGGGGATGAAGAAGCAAAGAAACGTCTTGCAGAAGCCAACCTTCGATTAGTAGTTTCCATTGCAAAAAGATATGTTGGCCGAGGAATGTTATTCTTAGATCTCATTCAGGAAGGAAATCTTGGTTTGATTAAGGCGGTTGAGAAGTTCGACTACCGAAAAGGATTTAAATTTTCTACATATGCAACCTGGTGGATTCGACAGGCAATTACCCGTGCCATTGCAGACCAGGCAAGAACCATCCGTATTCCGGTTCATATGGTAGAAACCATTAACAAGTTAATAAGAGTATCCAGACAGTTGTTGCAGGAACTTGGCAGAGAACCAAGCCCGGAAGAAATCGCAGAAGAGATGGGAATGCCGGAAGACAGAGTTCGTGAAATCCTTAAGATTTCACAGGAGCCGGTGTCCTTAGAAACACCAATTGGTGAAGAAGAAGACAGCCACTTAGGCGACTTCATTCAGGACGATCAGGTTCCGGTGCCTGCAGACGCAGCTGCATTCACGTTATTAAAAGAGCAGTTAGGTGAAGTATTAGAAACCTTAACTGACAGAGAACAAAAGGTATTACGTTTACGTTTCGGTTTGGACGATGGACGAGCTCGCACCTTGGAAGAGGTTGGTAAAGAATTTAACGTTACCAGAGAGCGTATCCGTCAGATTGAAGCAAAGGCACTTCGTAAATTAAGACATCCGAGCAGAAGCCGTAAATTAAAGGATTATCTGGAGTAAAAAATGAAATTAACAGACAGAATGCAGGGGGTAGCTAACTTAGTTACCCCCGGTCTTGTCCTTGCAGACATTGGGACAGACCATAGTTATTTGCCAATATATCTGGTAAAAAATGAAATCGTACCAAAAGCGATTGCAATGGACGTTAACAAAGGCCCATTAACAATTGCACAGGAAAATATTGAAGCCGAAGGATTGTCAGATCGTATCACGACGCGGTTATCTGACGGTCTGGTAAAATTAAAAGATTACGAAGCACAAAGCGTTATCATTGCAGGAATGGGTGGCCGCTTAATTTTAAAAATTCTTTCCGCCTCAAAACATCAGTGGGAGATGGTGAAAGAGTTTATTTTGCAACCCCAGTCCGAACTGGAATTATTTCGTAGACAAATGCAGGTGTGGGGATTTGTCTGTCAGGAAGAAAATATGATTTTTGAAGATGGCAAATATTATCCGATGGGAAGATACATTTTTTCCGGAATTGGAAATATAGCAGATGATTTCTTTGAAAACGAGGAGGTTTCTTTTGACGACCTTTCGCAGGAAAAAAGAGTTTATTACCGCTACGGGGAAGCATTAATAAAGTCAGGCAATAATGTTTTAAGACAATACTTAAAAAAGGAGGAGGCGCACCTTCTGACGCTTAAGGACCAGGTCTTAAAATCTGCGGATTCGGAGAAAAAACTTATACGATTAGAAGAGATTAAGAAAAAACAAGAAGATAACCAATATGCATTACACATACTGCCGATGCATAAATAAGAAGTATTGGAGGGATTTAAATGGCAGTTTTAACATTAGGAGCACCACAAAACATGGAAAAAATCTACGAGGAGGGAACAACCTTCTTAGAGATTGCAAGAGAATTTCAGAAGGATTATTATGATGATATTGCGTTGGTGCGCTTCGATGGAAAATTAAGAGAACTGAATAAGAAAGTAAAAAATGATGGCCGGATAGAATTTATCACAACAGCATCTAAAGTCGGAAGAACGACTTACAGAAGAAGTGTAACCATGTTAATGCATCGTGCAATGTACAACGTAGACAGTACGGCGGCAATCTTAGTGATGCATTCTTTGGGCCAGGGATTTTATTGTGAATTTGAGGATAAAAGACCGGTTAGCGATGAACTGATTAAGGCTTTAAAAGAAGAAATGATTCGCTTGGTGAAAGAGGACTTAAAGATTGAAAAAGTTGTTATGAAAACCGATGAGGCAAAGAATCTTTTCAGCACATTTGGAATGCGTGACAGAGGAAAACTTTTAAGATTCCGTGCAAGTTCCAATGTAAACGTTTATAAAATCGGCAACTATATGGACTATTACTATGGCTATATGATGCCAAGTACCGGATATTTGAAATATTTTGATTTGGTAAGATACGAAGATGGATTGGCTTTGTTATTCCCTGACAGTGATACAAAAGTAGTAGCATCCTTTGAACCGTCATCCAAATTGTTCCATATTATGAAGGAAACCGATGAATGGGGAAGAATGCTTGGTATCCCTACGGTTGCAGACTTAAATCAGGCGATTGCAGACGGCAAATTAAGAGATATTATTTTGGTTCAGGAAGCATTGCAGGAAAGAAAGATTGCTGAAATCGCAGAGCGTATTGTAAGAGAAGGCCGTCGCTTTGTTATGATTGCGGGACCATCCTCTTCCGGAAAGACATCTTTTTCCCATCGTTTATCCATCCAGTTGATGACACGCGGTATGAAACCACATCCAATTGGCCTCGATAATTATTACAGAAACAGAGATGAAGCTCCACGGGACGAGGACGGTAATTTAGACTTTGAATGTTTGGAAGCGTTAGATGTTCCGTTGTTTAACAATGACATGACCAGTTTGTTGAATGGCGAGGAAGTCAATATGCCATCCTTTAACTTCAAGACCGGTTTGCGTGAATACAGAGGCAATAAACTTCGTTTGGGAGAAGGGGATATTCTGGTAGTAGAAGGTATCCACGGCTTGAACGAAAAGATGTCTTATGCAATTCCGGAAAGTGAAAAATTCAAGGTGTATATCAGTGCCTTAACACAGTTAAACTTAGATGAACACAACTGTTTACATACGACAGACGGAAGACTTCTTCGACGTATCGTCAGAGATGCCAGAACCAGAGCAACCTCCGCACAGGAGACCATTGCAATGTGGCCGTCTGTAAGAAGAGGAGAAGAGAATTATATCTTCCCATATCAGGAATCTGCAGACGTTATGTTCAACTCATCCTTCTTATATGAGTTGCCGGTTATTAAGCCATACGTTCAGCCATTACTTTATCAGATTCAGCCGGGTGAACCGGAATATGATGACGCAAAGAGATTGCTGAAATTATTAGACTATATTCTCCCGGTTCCGAGTGATGATATTAATAATAATTCTTTATTTAGAGAATTTATCGGAGGAAGTTGCTTTAACGTCTAAAGATGTGTTAAAATTCAATTGACATGCAGGATGAATGATCGCGGCTGCAAGTGCCGAAAGGCCGCAGGTGTGGAAAGTCCGGGCTTCACAGGGCAGGATGCCGGCTAACGGCCGGTGGAGGAAACTCCCAGGAAAGTGCAACAGAAATAAACCGCCGGGCAACCGGTAAGGGTGGAAAGGCAGTGTAAGAGACTACCGCTATTCTGGTAACAGGATAGGCTCTGTAAACCCCATTCGAAGCAAGACCAGATCAAGGCGATGACGTGGCCCGCCAGCCTTAGGTAGGTCGCTTGAAACGGCTGGTAACAGTCGTTCTAGATAGATGATCATTCACGACAGAACCCGGCTTATAGTCCTGCTAAATCATAAAGGAGCGTTTAGACGCTCCTTTTTTCAATTGTATGAACCTGGAAAAACATAAAACGGACCCATACAAAGTGGTTAATTTTTGGAGTGCGGTGAAAAAGTGAGACACGAAGTGTGATACCATATGCATAGAAAAAAGAACTGATTCGATGACGGTAGTAATGTACTGCCGTCATTTTTTCGTTCCCTCATATCCCTATTTTATTAAATAATTATTAAAAAAAAATAACTCTGTTGACTTTGTTTTTAAACTTGTATAGCATAGCAAGAGAGATAGAAACAGAGGTGATTTTATGAGACAGAGATTAATGCGTTTTATGAGTGGCAGATATGGAAATGACCAGTTGAATCGGTTTTTACTGATTGCATCTATAGTATTGGTATTTGCGACACTTTTTAGCGGAATAGAGTTTTTTTGGTATATTGGTATTGTATTGCTTACAATCACATATATGCGTATGTTTTCCAGAAAGATACAAAAAAGATATGCAGAAAATCAGAAGTATTTGCAGATTATAGGACCAATCTCAGGATGGTTTAAGCTACGTATCAAGCATTTAAAGCAAAGAAAGACACATCGCTTTTTTAAGTGCCCGAGTTGTCAGCAAAAGGTACGAGTACCAAAGGGAAAAGGTATGATTTGTATTACCTGTCCAAAGTGTAAAACGCAGTTTCAAAAAAGGAGTTAGTTTACTGTATGTTTGGCTATATCAATGCGAACTATAGGGAATTAAATGAAGAACAGAAAGCAAAATATCAGGCATATTATTGTGGGTTATGTCGGGCGCTTAAGCGTAATTTTGGAAAAAGAGGCCAGATTCTATTGAATTATGATATGGCCTTTTTGGTGTTGGTATTAACCGGATTATACGAGCCAAAAGAAGAAGAAACCGATTTTACCTGTGGAATGCATCCTCTTCAAAAGAAGCATGCAATCCTCAATGAAGTGAGTGATTATGCAGCGAAAATGAATGTTGTTTTAGCTTATCATAATGCAAAAGATGACTGGTTGGACGAGCGTTCCGTATCCAAACGTCTTTTAATGAAACTGCTGGAAGAAGACTATAAAAAGATTGCTGCCGAATATCCGAGACAGACACTGGCAGTAGAAAATGCTATGAAAAAGCTTATGATAGCAGAAATCGGAAAGGAATCCAATCTGGATGCAGTCTCCGGAATTACCGGCGAGATGTTAGCCGAGATTTTTAACTGGAAAGACGACCATTGGGCAGACGAGCTGCGTTGTATGGGATTTTACATCGGTAAGTTTGTGTATCTGCTAGACGCATATCATGATTTGCAGCAGGATACGAAACATGGCAGATATAATCCATACATTTATAATCAAATGGAAGATAAAAGCAAGATGGAACTTGAGGTATATGTTAAACTCGTGTTGAGCAGTATGATGGCAGAGTGTGCAAAGTCTTTTGAACGCTTGCCGATTATTGAACATGCAGACTTAATCCGAAACATCCTGTATTCCGGTGTGTGGACAAAATATGAAATGCTTCAGCTAAAGAAAGAAGCTGAGAAGAAAAAGGGAAAAGCAGATAGGGAAAAGAAATAGATAAGATGAGAGATCCATATAGTGTGTTGGGTGTGTCGCGAGATGCGACCGATGAAGAGATAAAAAAAGCATATCGAAATTTAAGCCGTAAATATCATCCGGATGCCAATGTGAATAATCCCAACAAAGAACAGGCTGAGGAGCAATTTAAGGAAGTTCAGCAGGCTTACGATAAGATTATGAATGACAAGCAGTATGGCGGAAGCTATGGCGGCTATCAGTCAGAGGGCTATAGCGGTTATGGCGGCTATGGCGGATTCGGTGGCTTTGGCGGGTTTGGCGGTTTTTCCGGACAAAGAAGCTATGACAATGAAGAAGATATTCAGATGCAGGCCGCATTAAATTATATCCGCAACCATCATTTTAAAGAGGCGTTAAATGTCTTAAATAGTATAGAGAGAAGAAACGCCCGCTGGTATTATTTCAGTGCAGTGGCAAATAACGGTGTGGGCAATAACATGATAGCCTTAGAACATGCAAAAATAGCGGTACAAATGGAGCCAAGCAACATTGAATACCGCCAGTATTTGGAATATATGGAAAATGGTGGAACCTGGTATCGCAACAGAGGCAGCGTATACCAGAATCCGGTTGGGGGAAGCGGAAGATGGTGTCTTAATCTTTTACTACTGAACTGTCTTTGCAATTTCTGTTGCTGCCCGGCAGGCGGCGGAGGAATTTACTGTTAGTCAGTATTTTCTCATAAAATAAACCTAATAAGAACCACAGTGGGGCATAATCCAGACGGATTATGCCTTTATAATTTAGTACAGCATTGCTGTAATCCCAAGGACATGCATGAAAGAATGTTAACAGCAGTCCGCTTATGAATTCCACAACGAAGATACAAACGGTGTAAATAACGCCACGGAACAGAAAGTGAAAATGTTTGATGACGCGGTATAAATATGGGAAAAATGCAGCCATTCCGTAAATCGGAAACATCCAAAGAGAAGTGGTTCCGCTTAACCTCCAATCGCGGTTTGAAATAGATGAAGTGGATGTAAATAAGATTTCGGCGCACCAGCCAATCAGTCCGCATTTAAAAAAGTTTTTAATCATAGAGTTAGTGTATCCAAAAACTTGTAAAAAACCCTGAAATCTTATATAATATATTAGTTAATATCAGAAAAGAGGGAATGCCATGAGAAATTTAAAACAGTTGTTGGAAAGACTGGAATATACCTGTTTGCAGGGAGAACTGGACATCGAGATTTCTTCCTTGGTATATGATTCCAGAAAAGCACAAAAAGATGGTATTTTTGTTTGTATAGAAGGAACTGCGGTAGATGGACACACCTTTGTTCAGCAGGTTTTGGAACAGGGGATCAAGGTCCTTGTTGTATCCAAAGAGGTAGAAGCACCAAGCGATATTACCGTTATTAAAGTGGCAAATACCCGTGTGGCGTTAGCGGCTTTATCGGCAGCTTATTTTGATTATCCTGCGGACCGTCTCAAAGTGATTGGAATCACCGGAACGAAAGGGAAAACTACAACCACATATATGATTAAGTCTATTTTGGAATCAGCAGGTTACAAGGTAGGTTTAATCGGTACGATTGAAGCCATTATCGGTGATGAAGTGATTCCGGCAAGCAACACGACACCGGAGTCCTATATTACCCAGCAGTATTTTGCAAAGATGTTAGAAGCCGGTTGCGATGTAGCAGTGATGGAAGTATCTTCCCAGGGGCTTATGATGCACCGTTGCGGTGGGTTTACCTTTGAAATCGGTATTTTTACCAATATTGAACCGGATCATATTTCCCCAACCGAACACAAAGATTTTGAAGACTATATGTACTGTAAGAGCTTGTTATTCAGACAGTGTAAACTGGGATTAATCAATGGCGATGATGTACATTGGGAAGACGTTATCAAAGACCACACTTGTGAGATTGAGACCTTTGGGTTTAAAGACGGCTTAAACTTACAGGCTACCAACTTAGAATTAGTGAAAACCGGTGGAGATATTGGTGTTTCTTACGATACGACCGGAGTGATGAAGGAAAAGATTGAAATTGATTTGCCGGGCCGGTTTAGTGTTTATAATTCTCTTGCGGCGATTGCAGTGTGCAGACATTTTGATGTGCCTGTTGACCGTATGAAAAAAGCACTCAAAGAGGCAAAGGTAAAAGGACGTATTGAAAAAGTTGCAGCATCTCCGGATTTTACGGTTATGATTGACTATGCACATAATGCAATGTCTTTAGAAAGTTTGTTATCAACCTTAAAGGAATACGAACCGAAACGTTTAGTATGTATTTTTGGCTGTGGTGGAAACCGCTCCAAATTACGTCGGTATGAAATGGGAGAAGTGTCCGGCCGCTTGGCGGATTTAACCATTATTACATCCGATAATCCCCGTTTTGAAGAGCCGGAGGAAATTATCGATGACATCAAGACCGGTATGGAAAAAACCGATGGTCAGTACATTGCAATTGTGGACCGAAAAGAAGCCATTCGTTATGCAATAGCAAATGGTCAGCCGGGGGATGTAATTGTTATTGCAGGAAAGGGTCATGAAGACTATCAGGAAATTAAGGGTGTGAAATACCCAATGGATGACAGAAATCTGGTAGCGGAAGTAGTGGCAGAGTTAAAATAAAGAAAAGGAGCAACCGGAATGGAAAAGTATGCAAATATCATCATTGATATTTCCATTGAAAAACTGGATAAACCATTTACTTATCGTATTCCGGAGCATTTAGTATCTGAGTTGCATGTGGGCGATCAGGTACAAATACCCTTTGGAAATGGGAACAAATTCCGAAAGGGTTTCGTTATGGAACTGCCGGAGAATCCGGAGTTAATCCCGGGAGTCAATTACAAATACATTGATTCCATTATTCCACAGGCAGGTCTTACCGGTCATTTTATCAAACTGGCCGAGTGGATGCGTTCCATGTACGGCGGAACGATGAATCAGGCTCTTCGAACCGTGTTGCCTATAAAAAAACCTGGCAAGGCAAAGTTAGGCAGAATGGTTATACTGCAATTAGGGCAAGAGGAAGCACAAGAACTTTTAGAAAGCATTCCGCCAAAAAATGTTGCAAGAAAGCGTTTGCTGGAAGCCTTGATTCAGGCACCGGAGATGGATTTTAGTTTTATTACACAGAAACTAAATGTTTCTGCAACGGTTATTCAGGCGTTTGAAAAGGCCGGTTATATCCGCATTGAAGAAGTACGGACTTATCGGAATCCGATTCGTATGAAGGAAGTTCGTACAAAAAAGCCAACCTTAAATGAGGAACAGGCATCGATTGTGGATGCGTTTTGTAAGGACTATGAAAATGGAATCAGAAAGACCTATTATATTCATGGTGTAACCGGAAGCGGTAAGACGGAAGTTTATATGGAGATGATTCAGCGGGTTTTGGATGATAAGAAGCAGGTAATTTTATTAATTCCGGAAATTGCCCTGACGTTTCAGACGGTGTTACGTTTTTACAAGCGTTTCGGAAACCGCGTATCCATTCTTCACTCCAAACTTTCAGAGGGAGAACGTTATGACCAGTTAGTACGGGCGCAAAAAGGCGAGATTGATATCATGATTGGACCGCGAAGTGCACTTTTTACACCATTTGAAAATTTGGGGCTAATCGTTATAGATGAAGAGCATGAGCCGACTTATAAAAGCGAGCCGATTCCAAAATACCACGCAAGGGAAACTGCCATTAAAAGAGCACAGTTAGCCGGTGCAAGTGTTGTGTTAGGTTCGGCAACACCTTCCTTAGAAGCCTATTATAAAGCGGAAAAAGGAGAATATACGCTTTTTACGTTAAAGAAACGATTCGGAGACAGCAAACTGCCGGAGGTAGAAATCGTAGATTTGCGAGAGGAATTGCGAAAAGGAAACCGCTCTATTTTAAGTGAGTCCTTAAAGCGTGAAATGAAGGTTGCCTTAGAGAACGATCAGCAGATTATGTTGTTCTTAAACCGCAGAGGTGTGTCAGGTTTTGTAAGTTGTCGCAGTTGCGGAAATGTGGTAAAATGTCCACATTGCGATGTTTCCCTAACCCAGCACAACAATGGCACGTTAAAATGCCATTATTGTGGATATGAAGTTCCGATGATTGAAAAATGTCCGGAGTGCGGTTCAAAATATATCGGGGGATTTAAAGCCGGTACGCAGAAGGTGGAAGAGTATGTGAAAAGCGTTTTCCCGCAAGCAAAAGTCCTTCGAATGGATGCAGACACCACAAAGACAAAAGATGGTTATGAAAAGATTTTGTCAAGCTTTGCAAATGGGGAAGCGGATATTTTAATCGGTACCCAGATGATTGTTAAGGGGCATGATTTTTCCCGCGTAACGCTTGTTGGCATTTTGGCTGCAGATTTATCCCTACACATCAGTAATTACCGGGCAGCAGAGCGGACGTATCAGTTGCTTACGCAGGCAGCAGGCAGAGCAGGCAGAGCACAGATGGAAGGAAAGGTCATCATTCAAACCTACCAGCCACAGCATTATGCTGTCACCTGTGCTGCGAACCAGAGCTATTTACCATTTTATGAACGGGAGATTCTCTATCGTACCATGTTACGTTATCCGCCGGTAGGAAATATGCTTATGGTATTTATGTCCGGCGAAAAAGAAGAGGCTTTGGAGCGATTGGCTGCAAATATTGCAGATGTTGCAGAAGAATATGCAAAAGATAAAAAAATTCAAATCATTGGACCGACAGATCCGGTGATTAAGAAGATACAGGATATTTACAGAAAGGTCCTCTATATCAAGAGTACGGATTATGAGGAATTGGTAAAGGTTAAAGATATCTTGGAAAAATACCGATTGAAGACAGATTTTGCCGATGGAGTCGTGCAATTTGATTTTAATCCATTAAACACAATCTAGGAGGAAGAAAAAATGGCTATTCGAGAGATTCGTACATTAGGAGATGAAGTATTAACAAAGGTTTGCAAGCCGGTAAAAGAGATGACCGCACGTAATTTAGAATTAATAGAGGACATGATTGAAACCATGTATGAGGCAAACGGAGTAGGTTTGGCAGCACCGCAGGTCGGTATTTTAAAGCGTATCGTAGTAATTGATATTGGGGAAGGACCAATCGTTATGATCAACCCGGAAATTCTGGAAACATCCGGAACTCAGACAGGTGACGAAGGATGTTTAAGTTATCCGGGAAAAGCGGGTGTGGTAACCAGACCAAATTATGTGAAAGCAAAAGCTTTTAATGAAAATATGGAAGAATATATCATCGAGGGCGAAGAACTTATGGCAAGAGCCATTTGTCACGAGTTAGACCATTTGGATGGTCATATGTATGTGGAATTGGTAGAAGGCCCGATTAAAGATGTGACATACGAGGAAGAAGAGTAAGATGCGTGTTATTTTTATGGGAACCCCGGATTTTGCACAGGGGACATTAAAAGCATTAATAGAAAGTAAGCACGAGGTTGTACTTGCCGTTACACAGCCGGACCGACCGAAAGGAAGAGGAAACACGATGACTTATCCGCCGGTAAAAGAAACCGCGCTTTTAGCGGGGATTCCGGTTTTTCAGCCGGAAAAAATCAAAACACCGGAGGCTGTTGCTTATTTAAAAACCTTTGATGCGGATGTGATTGTGGTAGTTGCTTTTGGCCAGATTTTATCGAAAGAGATTTTAGATATGCCAAAGTATGGATGTATTAACGTACATGCGTCACTTTTGCCAAAATACAGAGGAGCTTCTCCGATTCAGTGGGCCGTTATTAACGGGGAAAAAACAACCGGTGTAACCACTATGAAAATGGACGAAGGGTTGGACACCGGAGATATGATATTGGTCAAAACCTATGATCTTAGTGAAAAAGAAACCGGAGGAAGTTTATTTGATCGCCTGATGGATATTGGAGCAGAGGCTTGTTTGGAAACATTAGAACAGTTACAAGCCGGGACAGCCGTATATACAAAGCAGGATCATGCACAGGCAACAAAAACCGGTTTGATTTCCAAAGAGTTGGGCAGACTTCGCTTTGATAAGTCTGCAGTAGAGATTGAGCGCTTAATCCGTGGCTTAAATCCATGGCCGAGTGCATTTACCTATTTAAACGGAAAAATATTTAAAATCTGGGATGCTACAGTGCTTGACCAGGGAGAGTATAAGATTGGAAAAAGTGGAGAAATTATCCATATAGACAAGGAGCATCTCTATGTCCAGACCGGTGAAGGTGTTTTAAGATTAAACGAAGTTCAGCCGGAAGGAAAGCGGAAAATGACTTGTGCAGAGTTTTTAAGAGGGTATTCACAGCAGGCAGGGACAATCCTTGGATAAGTTTTAGAAGGAGTAATGAAAATGATATTAGGATATGTAGGATATTATATGTATTGGGACCCGACGTATATGTTGGTGCTGATTGGTGCGATTATTTGTTTAATTGCATCTGCAATGGTTAAGATGACATACGCAAGATATGAAAAGGTCAGAAGCCGTTCCGGAAAAAGCGGTGCCCAGGTGGCAGAAGAGGTATTATACCGTGCCGGCGTCAGAGATGTTAAGGTTGAGCGTACATCAGGGCATTTGACGGATCATTACAATCCAAAAAATAAAACATTGTATTTGTCAGATACCGTTTACAATTCTTCGTCTGTTGCAGCTATCGGTGTTGCAGCACACGAGGCGGGACATGCCATTCAGCACAACCAGGCATATTTTCCCTTAAATTTTAGAAACAGTCTTGTTCCGGTTGCAAACTTTGGTTCCATTGCAAGCTGGCCGCTTATTGTAATCGGCATTTTCATGAATGGATTAACGGTGCAGGAAGGCTTTGGATTTTTCTTTTTACAGTTAGGAATCTTAATGTTTTCATTGTCTGTGTTATTTCAGTTGGTAACGTTACCGGTTGAGTTTAATGCTTCAAGAAGAGCCATTAATATGATTTCAGCCGGAGGATATACATCAGAAGAAGAGTTACGCGGTACAAAAAAAGTGCTTCGCGCAGCAGCCATGACTTATGTGGCCAGTGCGGCAGCAGCTATTTTACAGTTATTAAGACTGGTACTTTTATTTGGAGGAAGAAGACGCAATGACTAACGGAATCAATGTTAGGGATTTGGCTTTGGAATGTTTGTTGTCCATTACACGGGATGGAAATTTTTCCCATCTGGTGATGCAGGACGTTTTAAATAAGCATCAGTTTTTGGAAAAACAGGAGAGAAGTTTTTTAAACCGCCTTGTGATGGGAACGATTGAGCGCATGGGAGAAATGGACTATGTGATTAATCAATATTCCACTGTTAAAGTAAATAAAATGAAACCGGTCATCCGTTGCATTTTACGAATGGGCGTGTATCAGCTTTTATATATGGATTCCGTGCCGGATTCTGCGGTTTGTAATGAGAGTGTAAATTTGGCAAAAAACAGGTCTTTTCAGAACTTGAAGGGTTTTGTCAATGGTGTGCTTCGAAACATCGCCAGAAACAAAGATGGGATTGTATATCCGGATAAGAAAACCGATGCACTTACCTATCTGGAAGTGAAATACTCTGTACCGAAATGGATATTGGAGTTATGGTCCAAGGAATATCCGACGGATGAACTGGAAGCAATCCTGGAAGCATTTTTGGCAGAAGGTCCAACCTGCATCCGTGTAAATACCACAAAGATTTCTACAGAGGAACTGGAAAAAAGATTAACCGCACAGGGAATTACGGTTGAAAGACATCCGGAAGAAACCCGTGCGTTATATATCAGCAATTATGATTACTTAAACCGAATTCCGGAGTTCGTGGAAGGATTATTTTATATTCAGGATTATTCTTCTATGCAAATCGGAAATGTAGCCAATCCGCAAAAAGGAGATATCTGTATCGATGTTTGTGCGGCTCCGGGTGGAAAGGCATTACATTTGGCAGAACTTTTAGAGGGGACAGGATGTGTTTACGCCAGAGATTTGACCCCGAAAAAAGTGGCTTTAATCGAAGAAAATATTCTTCGTATGGGCGCTCAGAATATTACGGCGCAGCAGTTTGATGCTACTGTTTTAGATGAAAAAATGGTGGAAAAAGCAGATGTTGTGCTGGCCGATCTGCCTTGTTCAGGCCTTGGCATCCTGGCAAAGAAACCGGACATTAAATATCATTTGTCATTGGCTCAGATTCATGACATTGTAAAGTTGCAAAAACAGATTTTAGAAGTAGTTTGTCAGTATGTGAAACCAAATGGAACTTTGGTTTTCAGTACTTGTACCATCAATGGGATGGAAAATGAGGAAAATGCAAACTGGTTCTTAGAAGCACATAAAGATTTTGAAATCGTTCAGATGAAACAAATCCTTCCAAAAGGTGGTTACACCGATGGATTTTTCTATGCCGTTTTCAAAAAGAGAGGATAAACATTCATGGATATTCGTTCCTACACATTAAGCGAATTGGAAGAGTTGGTAGTATCTTATGGCGAAGCAAAGTTTCGTGCCAAGCAGATTTATCAGTGGATTCATCAAAAGCATGTAAATAGCTTTAATGAGATGAGCAACCTTTCCAAGGGGTTACGGGATAGTTTAAAACAGAATATAGAATTTTGCCCGTTGAATCAGCTGCAGGTTCAGGAGTCTCAAATTGACGGAACCAGAAAGTATTTATTTGAACTTTCCGACCATCATGTGGTAGAGAGCGTATGGATGAAATATAAGCACGGAAACTCTGTATGTATTTCCTCACAAGTAGGATGTAAGATGGGATGCCGTTTTTGCGCATCGACTCTTGATGGTTTTGTGAGAAACTTAAGTGCCGGCGAGATGCTTAGCCAGATTTATCAGATTGAAGCAGATACCGGACAAAGAGTATCTAATATTGTAGTTATGGGAACCGGGGAGCCCCTTGACAATTATGAGAACCTGGTTCGATTTATCCGGATGATTTCGGATGAAAACGGGTCCAACATCAGTCAGAGAAATATTACGGTATCCACTTGCGGTATTGTTCCGATGATAAAAAAACTGGCAGAGGAAGGATTACAGATTACCTTAGCGCTTTCTTTGCATGCA
Organism: Lachnospiraceae bacterium; assembly: GCA_045593085.1. Lineage (GTDB taxonomy): Bacteria > Bacillota > Clostridia > Lachnospirales > Lachnospiraceae > XBB1006. Next base: position 73,347 of record JAZNWA010000010.1, read on the forward strand.
CCGACCCAGGAGAAAAGATGTCGCCTGATGCCCATTGCAAATGCATATCACTTAGATGATGTGTTGGAGGCATGTCGGGAATATTTTGATAAGACACATCGACGGATATCTTTTGAATACAGTCTTGTGGCGGGAGAAAATGATTCATTAGATGATGCAAAGGAATTGATTGCCTTAATTAAAGGGATGAATTGTCATGTAAATTTGATTCCGGTTAATCCGATTAAGGAAAGGGATTACAGACAACCGGATTTAAAGAGTATTGAAGCATATAAAAATAAACTTGAAGAATACGGAATAAATGTTACAATTAGAAGAGAGATGGGGCGTGATATTGACGGCGCATGCGGTCAGCTCCGTAAGAAATATTTAGAAAGGTAGGTGGGAAGATGAAAACGAATGCCATCACAGACGTAGGACTTTTGCGAACAGAGAATCAGGACATGTTTTATTCCAATGAACAATCAATTGGTAATCTTCCGAACCTATTTATTGTTGCAGATGGTATGGGTGGTCATGTCGGAGGTAAACAGGCATCTGAGACTGCGATTTATACGATCATTCAGTACATAGAACAAAGTAAAGAAACAGATATCAGGGTTCTTTTTGAACAGGCAATTAAACGTGCCAACAGTGCTGTATTTGAAGAAGCCAAAGAAAAGAACTTACAGGGAATGGGAACCACAATTGTAATGGCGACGATAGACAAGGATGTGCTTAGCGTATCCAATGTGGGAGACAGTCGTCTGTATGTGGTATCGCCGGGAGCCATCAAACAGGTGACAAAGGACCATTCTTTAGTAGAGGAAATGATCCGTATGGGAGAACTGGAGAGAAGCAAAGCAAGACTTCATCCGGAAAAAAATGTCATTACCCGTGCGGTTGGTGCATCCGAAGACTGCAAGGCTGACTTTTTTAAAGTACGCCTGGATGAAGAAGAATGTTTCCTTATGTGCTCAGACGGATTAAGCAATATGCTTGATGATGAGCAGATTCGAAACATTATGAACAGTCAAAGAGATGTAATAGAAAAAACGCAGAAGTTAGTGGAAACCGCGAATGAAAACGGTGGAAAAGACAATATTACGGTAGTCGTGGTAGAACCATAGGAGAGGTGAGAGAATGTTAACAGCAGGAATGTATATGGCTGACAGATACGAAATACTTGATAAGATCGGGACAGGCGGAATGTCAGATGTTTATAAGGCAATGGACCATTTGCTTGGACGCAATGTAGCGGTAAAGGTGCTGAAGTCTGAATACAGTGAAGACGTGAATTTTTTATCTAAGTTCCGTACGGAAGCACAGGCGGCAGCAGGATTGGAACATCCGAACATTGTAAATATTTATGATGTAGGCAGCGAGAATAAGATGCACTACATTGTTATGGAATATGTAGAAGGCATTACCTTAAAAACATATATCGAAAAGAAAGAAAAATTAAGTTACAAAGAAGCAATCAGTATTGCAATCCAGACAGCAAATGGTATCCGTGTGGCACACAGCAAGCAGATTGTTCACAGAGATATTAAGCCACAGAACATTATGATTTCAACCGAAGGAAAAGTAAAGGTTACAGATTTTGGTATTGCCAGAGCAGCATCCTCTAACACCATTAATTCCGAGGCAATGGGTTCTGTTCATTATGCATCTCCGGAACAGGCAAGAAACGGATTTATTGATACAAAGAGTGATATTTATTCTTTAGGTATTGTAATGTATGAAATGGTTACCGGAAGAGTACCTTTCCACGGAGATACGGTTGTATCCGTTGCATTACAGCATTTACAGGAAGAAATTGTTTTACCAAGTGTATTTACACCGGATATTCCGATTAGTTTTGAAAAGATTATTTTAAAATGTGTACAGAAAAGCCCGGATCGTCGTTATGCAACAATTGATGATTTGATTGTTGATTTGAAAAAAGCATTAATTAATCCGGACGAAGACTTTGTCGTTATGGATTTTATTTCTGCTCAGTCAGAAGTGAATGATTTTGAAAATGAAGAAGTTGCAACAAGAGAAACCGGAGAAGTGTCAGAAGAAACTGCCGGTGAAGATGACTTGTTAAATGAAGAAGATGACGAAGCATATATTAGCCCGAAAGTTGAGAGAGTAATTACTATTTTTGCAGTTGTTTTCCTTGTGATTGTAGCTGTGTTAATCTTCTTAATTATCGGAAACGTTGCAAAATGGTGGGATTTAAGCGGAAAGAAGCCGAATGATCCGCAGCAACAGCAGCAACAACAGCAACAGGAAGAAGAGAATAAGGTTGAGGTAATCGATGTTAGAGGTATGACTTTTGAGGAAGCGAAGACCGCATTAAACAAGATTGGTCTTGGTATTGTGATTGAAGAAGCAATGACATCCGAAACCGTTGAGGCAGGCCTTATTATTTCACAGGATGTTCAGGAAGGTGTGAAAGTTGCTCCGAATACAACGATTAAGGTTATCGTAAGTTTAGGTAAAGAAGTTGCAGAGAATGTAATCCCGGATATTATCGGTTTCGATGCAGACAAAGCTGCGGATTTATTACAGAACAGTCCGTACAGCTTAGTTGTAACCTTAAAGTATGAATACAGTGATGAAATTCCGATGGGCGAAGTTATGGATATTAGTCCAAAGGTAGGTACCAGTGTAAAAGCAGGTTCCAAGGTAACCATTGTTGTCAGTCGTGGAGAAGAAGAAATTGCTTTACCGGAAGTTGTAGGAATGTCAGAAACACAGGCTCTTGCTAAATTAGAGGAATTAAAATTCACGAATGTTAAGGTAGAGTATGAAACAAGCGATACGGTAGAAGAAGGCTATGTTATCAGCCAGACTCCGGAAAAGGGCAAGAAAGCGAAAAAGGGCGATGAAATTGTTATCGTTGTAAGTAAAGGAAAAGCTACGAAGTATTATAATTTCTCTTATGAAGTAACCATTCCGGAAGACCTTCAGGCAAAACTTGATGACGGAACCTACACACGTTTCTTAGAAATGGAAATCCGTTTGATTTTAGATGGCTCAACAAAGAATTTCATGACATGGAATACAGAGTCAACTACAAAAGAAATTTCTGTGGAAAATATTGAAAATGTATCCAAGGGTCAGTTGGTTGTTCTTTATGTATTTGAGGTAGCTGTAATTGATGAAGAAACCGGCGAACCGGTACTTGATGAAGAAGGCAATCCAACATACGAGGAGAAGTCTGAGGAAGTAAGAATCAACGTTACTTTTGTGGAAGCCGGCACGGAAAATGGCGGAAGTGAATCCGGTAATGAAGGAAATACCGGTGAAGGTGACGAAGGAAATACCGGAGATAGTAATGAAGGAAACACCGGAGATGGTAATGAAGGAAACACCGAAGATGGTGATGGTGCTGACAATGGCTCCGAAACCGGAAATGATGACGGTGCTGATGAAGGATCACAAGAAGGCGGCGAAACCGGCTCAGAGGGTTAAAGGTCTTACAATTTAGGTTTTATATGACAGGAAAGATTATTAAAGGAATTTCCGGATTCTACTATGTTCATGTGGTAGAATCCGGAATTTATGAATGTAAAGCAAAAGGCGTATTTCGTAATCAGAATATCAAACCGCTTGTGGGCGATGATGTGGAAATTGATGTAATTGATGAAGAAACCAAAAAAGGAAATATAGTATCTATTAAAGAGCGGTCCAACCAGTTGTTGAGACCGGCTGTTTCCAATGTTGATCAGGCAGTTGTTATTTTTGCAGCGGCAAAACCAAGTCCGAATTTAAATCTTTTGGACCGTTTTTTGCTGTTTATGGAAAAAGAGCAGGTGCCTACAATTATTTGTTTCAATAAAAGTGATTTGGCGTCGGATGAATGGAAAGAAGAATTGCGCACCACTTATGAAAACAGTGGATATAAGGTGATTTTTACCAGTGCGGCCTTAGAATATGGGCTGGAAGAGTTGCGACAAGTGTTAGATGGCAAGGTTTCAACGGTTGCCGGTCCTTCCGGTGTTGGGAAATCATCCCTCATTAATCGTTTACAGACAGATATCTCTATGGAAACGGGTGAAATCAGTAAAAAGATTGAACGGGGGAAACATACTACACGTCATTCGCAATTGATTCCGATTAAGGCAGACACTTATATAATGGATACACCGGGATTTAGTACCTTGTATTTGGAAAATTTTGAAAAAGAAGATCTAAAAGAATTTTACAATGAATTTCAAGAGTATTATTCTGAGTGCAGATTTATGGGATGTAATCATATCAGTGAGCCGGATTGTGCAGTTAAACAAGCGGTCGCAGACGGAAAGATTGCGAAAAGCAGATATGAAAATTACAAGATTTTATTTGAAGAATTAAGTTTGGTCAAGAAATATTAGATTTTTGGCGGAAAGGCGGTAAAACATGAATTATTTAGCACCATCCATTTTATCAGCGGACTTTGCAAAACTAGGAGAGGCACTTCATATCATTGATGAAGCAGGTGCCCAATATGTACATATTGATGTTATGGACGGTATTTTTGTTCCGAGCATTTCTTTCGGAATGCCGGTTATCCGAAGCATCCGCAAGGAAACCGAACGAATTTTTGATGTACATTTAATGATTGAAGAACCGGACCGCTACATTGATGAGTTTAAGGCGTGCGGAGCAGATATTATTACTGTTCATGCGGAGGCATGTAAGCACCTTGACAGAACGTTAATGCACATTAAAGATGCAGGGGTAAAGGCCGGCGTTGCATTAAATCCGGCGACGCCTGTAGAACACATTAAAAATGTCCTAGGGATTGTAGATATGGTATTGATTATGTCTGTAAATCCGGGATTCGGCGGACAAAAATACATTGGTTACTGCACCGAGAAAATCAAAGAAGTAAAGGCTCTCATTGATGCGGCAGGTTATGATGTGGATATCGAAGTGGACGGCGGAGTTACACTGGATAACGTAAGCATGGTGTTAGATGCAGGAGCAAATGTCATTGTTGCCGGAAGTGCAGTATTTAAGAATTCTGCAAAAGAAAATGTGGAAGCATTTTTAAAGATTATGGGGTAATGAGATGAAAGCATGTATCATTACCGGTGGTTATATAAACGATAAATTCGTTTTAGAAAGATTGGAAAAAGAGTCCTATGATTTACTGATTGCAGTGGATCATGGAGCGGATTTTTTTGCAGACAAGGATATTAAGCCTCAATTTGTAGTTGGGGATATGGATTCTGCACAGCATGTTTCAAAAGAAATAATTTCTTCATGGGAAGGATGTACGCTTTGCAAATATCCCGCAGAAAAGGATGAAACGGATACAGAACTGGCGATTCATCTGGCGATTGAAAAGCATGCGCAGGAGATTCATATTTACGGAGCTACCGGAAGCAGAATCGACCATGTGCTTGGCAATATCCAAATATTAAAAATAGCCTTGGATGCAGGCGTTGTATGTGCAATGTTCGACGAATGCAATAAAATCCGGCTCATTCAAGGGACGGTTAAAATAAAAAAAGATGAGCAGTTTGGAAACTATGTGTCATTATTGCCATGGTTTGGTGAAGTGCAGGGAGTATGCTTGCGAGGAATGAAATATCCGTTGGAAGATTATCATCTTACCTACGGAAGGGCGCTAGGGGTCAGTAACGAGATTGTAGCTGAAACAGCAACCATTGTAATCGGTTCAGGCATTGCTGTTATGATTGAATCAAGGGATGTATTCCAATAGAGAACGAAAAGCGGACATTGGCTGGTACAATAGAAATTTGATATAGTTACAAAGGAGAAAAAATGGCGCAGTTTTTTGGTTTTGGCGGCTATGGTGAACCGCAGGGATTTATGTCATGGCAGCATATTCTATTTGTATCCTTGGTTATGGGAACAATGTTGGTGTTATCCATCACCTTAGGTATCGTAAATCGTAAAAAAGATGACAAACAGAAAAATAAAGTGTTAATTTGGTCGGCAATTCTAATTGATGCTTTTGAATTGCTTAAAATTGTTATTAACTGTATTAAAGCAGAAGATTTGCGAGGATGCCTGATTAATCTGCCATTGTTTTTATGCAGTATGCAGTTGTTTGCACTTCCAATAGCTGCTTTTGCAAAAGGTAAAGTAAGAGAAGTGGCACTTGATTTTGTATTATTGTTTGGTTTGCTGGGTGGTATTTTGGGAACCATCGGACATGCTGCAAATTACGCATATTACCCGGTATTATCTTTCCCAAATGTGGTTTCAGCCGTTACACACGCAATTAGCGCATTTGCATCCATTTATATCGGTTTTGCATGTATGCAAAGCATGAAAAAGGAAAATATTTCAAAGATGCTGTACGTATTGCTGGGATACTGTGCAATCGCTTATATTGTGAACCATTTGATTGACTATAATTTTATGTTCTTGATGGCCGGTGACGGAACACCATATGACATTCTTTATAATTTAGTAAATGGAAACAAAGTTCTTTATCCGCTGTTTGTTGTTGCTTTATTTGTAATATATATTTTCGTATTTTACGGGGTGTATTTCGCGATACAGAAGAATAGAGCAAAAAAGAGAACGAAATAATACTCAGAGCCGTCGAAAGACGGCTTTTTGTTTTTCTTATTAAAAAAGTGGAAGCATCTTTTTCTTTTTATTTTATTTGATTTCGAAAAAAGCCGGTATTTCCTTAGTCCTTTCGCACGAACTATAATTTTATGTTTTTCCATCAATTACACAAGTCGTCCGATTTGTTACGCGGGCGGAAAACACTTATTGTCAGTGTCTAACTTCCTCTAGGCGGATGCGCTCGCATGTCTATCGCATGCGGCGAAAAAACTCGGCCGAAAAAAAGCGTTTCGGCCTCGAACAGTTTTCGCCTGCATACACATTTACTCGCCGCATCCGCCAAGAGGAATTAAGACGCTTCCCAAAGTGTTTTCCTGCTCCGCGAACAAATACGGTCGAACTTGTGTAATTTTGGAAAAATATAAATAATCAAAATGTTCGGGTGAGAGGACTTAGGAAATCCCAGGCTTTTTTTCGACGAAAAGAAAATGGAAAGCAAAAAGATTCTTCCACTTCTTTTATTCACATAAAGAAAAGCCGTCTTTCGACGGCTCTGATGATTATCTTCGCTCTTTTTTTTCGACTAATTCTCCGTAGAGCGGAGTAGCAAGCCCGAAACCACCGGAAACAGATAAAATTTGTCCCGTAGTATAAGCGGATTCATCGCTGGCAAAATATACAACAGCGGAACCGATTTCCTCCGGCAAGCCCATTCTCTTTAAAGGAATATGACGAAGAAAAAGGTTGCGGAAATCACCGGATAGATGTTGTTCAATGGCTTCTGTAGCAGTCATTCCAGGAAGGACGGCATTACAACGAATGTTGTTTGCCGCTTCTTGTACGGCAATGAGTTTGGTCAGGAAATTGATGGCAGCCTTGCTGGTGCCATAAGCAATTTGAGAAATATCCGGAACCGAACCGCCAACAGAGGAAATATTAATAATACTTCCGCCACCATGGCCTGCCATGTGCTTTGCAGCCATCTGACTTGCCATAAAGACACTTCGCAGATTTGTATTGATAATGTCTAAATAGTCTGTAATATCGGTGTGGGCCAAATCTAAGTCTTTTTTTGGATTGGACGTACCAAAGTTATTTACAAGAACGTCTAAGCGACCCTCTTTTTCAATAACTTCGTTTATCATTTGAACGAAAGTTTCCGGTTTGTTTGCATCGTTATATACATATCTTACACAGTAGTTATCTTTGTTTAAACGTTCAGATATTTCCTTAGCAACATCCAAATTGCGGGCGGCCATATAGCAAATGGCGCCTTCTTTGGCACAAGCCTTCACGCATGCCAGACCAATTCCTCTGGTAGATGCGGTTATTAGAATAACTTTATTTTTCAGCCGCATAATTGGATTCTCCCTTTTCAGGATGATGAATTTTTGGTAAAAACTGTACAATTACAATACCTAAGCCGACGCATGCCAGTTCAATGACTGCCAGTGAATGAATGGAACGAACAGCTGCTTCACCGGAAGAGAGGGCATTAGAAGCTACAGAGGTTAAATTTGTAATCCGGTTAGTAAACATTGGAACAAATACTGCTACACCAAATGGTGCCGCAAGATCGCGAAACAGTCCGTAGATTCCGGTTCCGGTGCCTGCACTTTGTACCGGAATTTTTGACAACACGACTTTCATAAAAATTGCTGCATTTGCACCGAGACCAAAACCAAGAATGCCGAGAGAGGCTGCTAGTATGAAAATGGTTGTATTTTCCGAATACAACAACATGAATCCGCAACCGATACCTGTCAAAACAAGAGAAAGGGATAGAATTCGTTTCGGCTCGAAGCGGTCTGCTAAAGGACCTAAAAGGATGGAACCAAGAGACATACCCAAATACATAATGGAAATGGCATATCCGGAAATAACCGAATTCTCAGGTTGTGTGTAATTTACAAATACAATGGTGTTGGTCATATTTGCCTGCATTAATCCTTGGGTTAAAAACAGGATGGCGACCGGAAGTATGAAGGCTTTTCTTGCCATAAAAGATCCGGATAAAATCGGATTTTTCGCATGCTTTTCTACTATGACCAATCCAATCAGTGCAAGTAATGAAAAAACAAGCACAACAATAAAGCCGGTAGATGACCAACCGAAGTTTTGGCCCAAGGAAGGAATGCACAGCAAGAGGCTGAAAAAGACGATGACAAAAATGGCACCCCAAGTATCAAAGTCGATGAGCTTCTTAGGCGTATAAGCGTTTCTTGGATGGGTGATAAAGCATAAAATGAGAAAAATGCCACATACGGCACTTGAAATCCACATCAAGATACGCCAGTTTGTTGCCTGTAAAATAATGCTACCGATACTTGGACCAAAGATAACCCCGCTACTGGAAATAAGCATATAAAGCGAGAACCCTTTTCCGATTTGTTCCGGCGGAAACGATGTGACAATATAAGACATAACGGTAGGAGCAATCGCGGCAGTACCCACACCTATGATAAATCGAGCCATAAGCATAAAGAACAGAGACGGTGCCAAAGCACTTAAAACATTTCCGATTAAGAAAATGACAAGTCCGCCAAACAGTGTTTTGCGACGGCCGAAAATATCGCCTAGCTTCCCTAAAATTGGTGCACAGGCGGCGGTGGATATGGCTTGTGCAAGTGCTGTCCAGGTTGTGTTATTGTAGGACAGATTTAAATCCTGCACAAAAGCCGGAGCCAAAACGGTACTAAGTCCACCAACAAGGCCTACCAAGAAGGCAGCAAGGGCATAAGGAAGAAATCCCTTCATATAAGAAATTGATTCTGTTTTTTGCATAAAAGTACCTCTTTTTTTCATTTAATAATGTCTAGTGTGTCCTGTTTTTGAGGAAATATGTAAAGGTAAGTCTGTTGTCATTTTTTTGTAAGTATGATAGAATTCCACATGTAAGTTGGAATTAATTTTTGAAATAAATGAGGAATCCTATGGCGAAAATATCAATTGTTGTACCGGTATATAATGTAGAAGATTATTTGAACGAATGCTTGGACAGCCTAATAAGTCAAACCTGTCAGGAGGTTGAAATCATTCTTGTTGATGATGGCTCTACAGACAAAAGTGGTTCCATATGTGAGGAATATGCCGGACAATATTCAAATGTATGTTATTACAAAAAAGAAAATGGTGGTCCATCGGAAGCCAGAAATTTTGGAATTAAGGTAGCGACTGCTCCATATGTTATGTTTGTTGACAGTGATGATGTGTTGGCAAAGGATGCATGTGAGGTATTGCTTCAGGTGTTGGAAGACAATGAAGCCGATATTGCAATCGGGGATTTGTATCGCAAGACCGTTCAGAGAGTTAGTAAAAAAACTCAACTTTTTCAGCCGAAAGAAGCTTTGGCAGAAATCATCAAAGAACGTTTGTTTACAACATCACCGTGCGGAAAGCTTTTTAATAAAGAATTGTTTCAGCAGATAGAATTTCCGAAAGGAATGTTGTATGAAGATTTCGGAACCATTTATAAATTGTTTTTAAAATCATCACGTATTGTATATGTGGAATACGATTTGTATTTTTACAGAGAGCGGGAAAACAGTATAACAACTCAGAAATTTTCTGTGAAAAAAATGGACTTATTTAAAATGGCAGATGAAATCGATGAATATATCAAGGAACAGTGCCCGGAATTAATGAAGGCATCGAAAAACCGCAGAACCCGATGCGCGATTTTGTTTCTAAAAGAGATTGCCTTAAGTAACGGGGACTACGAGAAAGAAGTCAAACAATTACTTGCCTATGTAAAAGATGATATTTTCAGCTATTTGGGAAGTCATTACAGAATTACAGGCAAATTGTTTGGTTTAGCAAGTGTAGTGAATTATAAGGCAGTAGTGTGGATGATGAGGAAATTAAAACATGTGTAAATTGATTACCGTTATCGTGCCGGTTTATAATGTGGAGCAATATTTGGAACATTCCATACAGTCTATCTGTAATCAGACCTATACACAGTTAGAAATTATTTTGGTGAATGACGGCTCAACGGATCAAAGTGGCGATATATGCAATAAGTTGGCGAACAAAGACACAAGAATCCGGGTCTTTAATCAGAAAAATCAAGGAGTGTCCGTTGCCAGAAATAAGGGATTAGATGAAGCGTCCGGGGACTACATTATGTTCATGGATGCGGATGACTGGTTGGATGCGGATGCAATTCAGACATTGTACAATCTGATAACAGAAAAAAATGCCCATGTTAGTTGCTGTTCTTTGCGGGAAGTATATGAAGATAAAGACAATACGGAAGAAGCACAAGACATGCAAACGATAGAGGTAGCACACAACAAAGCGGACGCAGGACTGCTTTTATTAAAAACCTGGGCAATCTTTTGCAAGCTTTATCGTAAGGAATTATTGCAGAAGATTCGATTTAAAGGATATCGCATTGCAGAGGATTTATTGTTTAATACGGATGTTATTTGTGAGACGGAGTTTTGCAGTGCGGTTTTTACCGATAAAAAAATGTATAATTATCGCATTCGCCCAAACAGTGCAATGCAGCAGGGATTTCATAAGAAATATATGGAAAGTATGCAAGTGGAAGCAAAGTGTTATAAGCGGTTAATAGGACTTTCACCAGAATACGGAAAGATAGAACTGATAAGTTGCGGCGTGCGATTATTTTTTGAAAAATATGCAAAGCTGTCCCGCGCGGAGAAACGTAAGAATAAAGCATATTTTAAAGAATGCAGACAGTATATGAAGGAACACAAGAAAGCATTTCTTGGAAATTATAGTGGTAAACGCAAGCTGTTGGGATTGTTTAAGCTTTCTATGCCAAGAATATATATGTTTTTACTTAGCATTCGATATAAACGTTAAAAAAATGACGGAGGAAGGGAATGAATAACGAAGAAAAAATGATATCCATAGTGGTTCCGGTTTATAATGTGGAACAATATCTTCCAAGATGCATTGATTCCCTTTTGGCGCAGACCTATCAGAATCTGGAAATTATCTTAGTCGACGACGGAGCCACAGACCGTTGCCCGGAGATTTGTGATGAATATCAGAAAAAAGATAAACGGATAAAAGTCATACATAAAGAAAATGGCGGACTTTCCGATGCGAGAAATGCCGGAACGAAGATGGCTTGCGGTGAATACATCGGTTACGTAGACAGTGATGATTTTGTTACTCCGGATATGTATGAAACGCTGGCAAAAGCGTTAGAAGAGAAGCAGGCGGACATTGCGGTTTGCAATTATTTGTATGTAGATGAAGAGGGGATGGAAATTGCTGAAAAAAACAAAATCCTTCCCATTGAAGATATTGTGCTCTCGGGAAAAGAAACCACCGGAAAGCTTATTGGAGAAAACTATGCTTACTGGGTAACCGCCTGGAACCGGTTGTATCGCAGGGAAATTGCATGTGCGGTAACATTTCCTAAAGGAAAGATTCACGAGGATGAGTATACGGCTCATATGTTTTATGATAAAGCAGCTAAGGTGGCAGGAGTATCAAAAGCCTGCTACAGGTACGTAGTGCGTCAAAACAGTATTATGACAAAAAAATTCAGTACTGCAAATATGGATTACGTGGATGCCTTAAAAGTGCGAATCGCTTATTATGTCAGTCAGAACATGCTTGAGGAAGCGGTCGTTTTTACCAAATGGATGCAACGATATCTAATTAAGATATATAACCGGTTAGATAAAACGAGTGCGGCAATGATGGATCGATACACAGAATGTTGGAAGACATACAGGGCAATACGAAAAGAGATGAAAGAAAAGGCATCTCTTGGTGTAATAACAGTTGCCTGGGATGTGTTGTTTAAAGTGGCGCCGGGTGTTGCAAATGCTGTTTATCGGAGGGTTAGAAGTTAGAAACATAAAAAAATATGTAATGTGAAGTACCACAAATCTTAAAAGGTTTGAGATTTGTGGTATTTTTTGTAACTGTTCTTGACTCTCCCCTAAGAGGATAATGCAAAATGTGAAATATAGAAAGGAAGGAGAAAATATCAGATGCTTAAAATAGGTGAGTTTTCAAAACTATCACATCTTACGGTAAAGGCATTAAGATTTTACGAAAAAGAAGGTCTTTTAATACCGAAATCCATAGATGAATGGTCGGGATACCGTTTTTATGAAACGAGTCAGCTTGAAGATGCTGCTAAGATCAAAGCATACAGACAATTGGGATTATCCATTGAAGAAATTAAAGCTGTCCAAAATGGCGCCGATTTAAAACGGATACTAACAGAAAAAACGGAAATATTGAAAAAGCAAAAAGAAGATATTGATATCCGTCTTTCTATAATCAATCATATTTTGGAGGAAGACGAAATGAAGTATCAGGTAACAGTAAAAGAAGTTCCGGCAGCAATTGTTTATTACACAGAAGTAAGAGTCCAGACATTTTCTGATATGATGAAATTAATTCCTGAATTAGGCCAGGAATGTGTGGAACTCAATCCTCAGATTAAATGTGTAGAACCGGGATATGAATTCTGCGAGTATCTTGATGAAGAGTACAAAAAATCAGATATTCTGATTCGACACAACGAGGCGGTAGACAGAATCGGAAAAGAAAGTGACAGAATTAAGTTTAGAGAGATTCCGGCAACAAAAGTGCTTAGTATTTTCCATAAGGGATCTTATGAAGAAATTGGCGAGGCATACGCATATATTATGAAATATGCAGAGGAGAATGGCTACAAGGTGACAGGACTTTCCAGAGAATGTTACATCGACGGAATCTGGAACAAAGAATCTGTAGAAGATTGGCTTACAGAAATTCAGCTCCCGATAGAAAGAGATAAATAAGAGAAAATATTGAGGTTTGTAAAGAGGTTGTCCTAATGGGCAGCCTTTTTTGCTTATTGCGGATTAGAAGGGGGGATTTGATTAATCGTAAAGAATTTAATCAAAAGTTTGATAAAAGCAGGACAAAAGTGCTTGACATTTGTTATAATGATTTCATAAAATCTGCTAAAACGAACTTAGGAGGTATGGGCATGAAAAAACCGATTATTGCAATCATGTATGACTTTGATAAAACACTTTGTACAAGAGATATGCAGGAATATACATTTATCCCTAGCGTGGGCATGGAAGCAGAAGAGTTTTGGCGGTGGTCTAATGAGGTTTCCACCACGGAGGAAATGGATTCCATTTTGGCCTATATGTATTGCATGATTGAAAAGACACGCGAAACAGGAATTCCTTTGACAAGAGAGTCACTTGTGGCTTGCGGCAAGGATGTAGAATACCATCCGGGCGTAGAAGGCTGGTTTGAACGAATCAATCGTTATGCAGAAGAAGCGGGGGTTGAGGTAGAACACTATGTTCTTTCTTCCGGACTGAAAGAAATTATTGAGGGCACAAGTATAGCAAAATACTTTGAAAAAATATATGCCTGTGAATTTATGTATAGAGATGGACAAGCGGTTTTTCCTAAGTTGGCAGTAAACTACACCAATAAGACTCAGTTTGTCTATCGAATCAACAAAGGTGTTTTGGATATCAGTAATAATGTAGCATTAAATAGTTCGCAGCCTGATAACGAGAAGCGTGTTTTCTTTAGCAATATGATTTATATCGGTGATGGTTTAACAGATGTTCCTTGCATGAAGCTTGTTAAGCAATCAGGTGGACATTCGATTGCTCTTTACAACCCGGGACAACACAAAAGTGCGGCGCAGTTGTTAGAGCAGGACCGCGTTGACTGGATGTTTGAAGCTGATTATACAGAAGGCAGCGGATTAGACTCTGCAATGAAAACTTTGTTGCAAAATCTCGCTTCTTATAACCAGTTACAAGGCTTAAAGGAAAAGCAAAAAAGAGAGTTCCATTAAGTTTATTTTGAAAATAGCCCTGATTTTATGCCAAACCTTATAAATCAAGGGATTAGAGAATTGCTTCCAAACATATATGTTTATGTAAGTTCATATAAGTTTTAGAAAAATGGCACAGTAAAGATGTAAAGAAGTAAGTTCTGAAATAGCGAAAAAGAATATTGAAGTTTGGGAAGGGGTTGTCCGAGAGGACAACCTCTTTGTATATTTTTTGACATAATGAATTGTAATGACAATGTATTGACATGATAAATAATGAATGTTATATTTAAGAAAAAAGGAGGAGAAAATATTTATGGCAGATGTTTTAAATGTAGCAATGGCACCAAAGGATTCTACTTTCCAAGTGAGAATAAATTCAGAAATAAAGAAAACTGTTGAAGAAATCTATGCAAGAACCGGAATGACTTTAACAGATGCATTTAATACCTTTATACAGCAATCAATCAATGTAGAGGGATTACCATTTTTAGTAACACAAAACAGTAAAGAAGCTCTTAGAGAACAGGCTGTGGCACTTCTAATGATGGATTTAAAGAGAGCAGAAGAACGTGCGGATAAAGAAGGTTGGATTGATGCTGACGACCTTGAAAAGGAATTGGGGGTATAGGATTGAAAAAAATTAAATATACTCCTGATGCTGCTGACAAGTTGCGTGGCATAAAAGACGCGATAACAGCAAAGTATGGCAGCAAGAAAGCAAAGGAGATAGTTGGAGAGATAATGAAGTCGATTCGTGACCTTGAGGAAAATGAGAAGAAAGGTCCATCGGTTGAGGCTATGTTTGGAGTGCCTTCCGACTATCGATACATATTTGTATCAAAAAACTATGTTTTTTATGATATTGAGAGTGATGTTATCAGAGTTATTAATATTTACAATGAAAAGGAAGATTTTATGTGGCTTCTTTTTGGAGTAGATACAACACCACAAGAGACAATTGATTATTGGGGAGAATAATAAAGACTAGACAAAAGTCGCTCCTGCTAAACTGCAAGTGCGACGTATTACACATGTTTACAGCAGGTACGAATGTGCTAAGCTATTTTACAAGCAATAGGCTTTGGTTTCTATTTTGGTAGGAATCAAAGCCTTTCTTATTGGCCTATTAGCGCATTCGTCGGTTCATGCTATCAACATTGTGCCGATATTAAGAAATTGAGTGAAAAATACAAAGCAATAAGATATAATAGATATATTGATTCGATTATTTGAAGAGGTGATAAAATTGATAGATAATACTACTTGGATGCAAAGCTTCTTGCAGGTATTAAATAAAACTTTCGCAAACCGTGTATGGTTTGTAGGCTTGCAAGGGAGTTATGGCCGTGGCGAAGCAACAGAAACAAGCGACATTGATATTGTTGTAATTCTGGATGAACTATCTGCTATGGATATTAAAACTTATAATGACATGCTGGATACTCTATCTCATAGGGAATTGATTTGTGGTTTCCTTTCAGGTAAACAGGAAATTATGAATTGGGAGCCATCTGATCTGTTCCAGTTTTGCCATGACACCACACCAATTAAGGGAAGCCTTGATGAGGTGATGGCGGTTATTGACGAAAGTGCGGTAAGCAGAGCGATTAAAATTGGTGCTTGCAATATATACCACGGATGTGTTCACAATATGCTCCATGAAAAAAGTGAGGATATTTTGCGAGGTTTATATAAATCGGCTTCTTTTGTTGTACAGGCAATTATTTTTCAACAGACAGGGAACTATATTAAACATCAAGAAGAATTGCTTCAAGTTGTATCTCCTGATGAACAGGTAATTGTTGAAGCCTTTATGAATTTGAAAAATGGCGGAACGGTAGAATTCAGTTTGATGTCTGAAACTTTGTTTGAGTGGTCAAAAAAATGGATTTCAGAAAACAGATAGCAAACATAATTACAATCAGCCGAATTTTAAGTAGTATATATTTGTTGCTCTGTCCTGTTTTCTCCATTCGTTTTTACATCGTGTACTTGTTTTGTGGAATTACGGATATGGTAGACGGAACAATCGCAAGGAAAACAAAGTCCGTTAGTGAATTGGGAGCAAGATTAGATACGATTGCAGATAGTGTATTTGTAGCAGTATGTTTTGTGAAAGTATTACCGTTAATGCAATTACCTGTTTGGTTGTGGACTTGGATTGTTATTATAGCAATCATTAAAATAGGTAACGTTGTTTGGGGACTGATTTCTAACAAAAAGCTGGTATCTATACATACTATTTTGAATAAAGTCACAGGATTTATATTATTTTTGTTACCTTTGACGTTCAGTTTTATTGAACCGATTTATAGTTCTGCAGTAGTGTGTTTCATGGCGACATTGTCAGCAATCAATGAGGTGTACTATACAAGGATAGGCAAAGAAGTTTTTTAGTTGGATTTTTAAAAATCTTGAAATATAAGCATTTTTAAAATTTACAATTCATCTTCTTCGTGGTATAGTAATTATCGGCTATTTGCACAATTTGCAAAATTGGTATGTGGCCGGTATGTAAACTGATTTTTGAAAGTAGAGAATCCTATGAAGTCAAGGTTTTAGAGATAAAGGAGATAAAAAAATGAAATTAGGTATCGTAGGCCTACCGAACGTAGGAAAAAGTACATTATTCAACTCATTAACCAAGGCAGGGGCAGAATCCGCAAATTATCCGTTCTGTACCATCGACCCAAATGTGGGTGTAGTTGCAGTTCCGGACTTTAGATTGAAGCTTTTAGGAGATTTATACAATTCTAAAAAAGTAACCCCTGCGGTAATTGAGTTTGTTGATATTGCAGGTTTAGTAAAAGGTGCATCGAAAGGAGAAGGTCTTGGAAATCAATTCCTTGCAAACATCCGAGAAGTAGATGCAATTGTACATGTGGTTCGTTGCTTTGAAGATAGCAATATCGTCCATGTAGATGGAAGCATTGCGCCACTTCGTGATATTGAAACCATTAATTTGGAATTAATTTTCTCAGATATTGAAATTTTGGAAAGACGTATTGCGAAGGCTGTGAAAGTGGCTCGCAATGACAAAGCAGTTGCAAAAGAATTGGAACTCTTAGAAAGAGTAAAAGCCCACTTAGAAAATGACAACATGGCAAGAAGCTTTGAAGTAAATGATGAGGATGAACTTGCATTATTGGAAAGTTACAACTTGCTTACCTACAAACCAGTTATTCTTGCCGCGAATGTGGCAGAGGATGACCTGATGGATGACGGGGCAAGCAATGAAGGTGTACAGGCTGTCCGTGAATTTGCAACTAAAGAAAACTGCGAAGTATTCGTTGTGTGCGCACAGATTGAGCAGGAAATTGCAGAATTAGAAGATGATGAAAAGAAGATGTTCTTAGAAGACCTCGGTCTTAGTGAATCGGGTCTTGAGAAATTAATTAAAGCAAGCTATAGCCTACTTGGACTTATCAGCTATCTGACTGCGGGTGAACCGGAAGTACGTGCTTGGACCATTAAAAAGGGTACAAAAGCACCGCAGGCTGCAGGGAAAATTCACTCTGACTTTGAACGCGGTTTTATCCGTGCTGAAATTGTAAGCTATGATGATTTGATGGCTTGTGGCACATATACAGCTGCCAAAGAAAAAGGGCTTGTGCGTTTGGAAGGAAAAGAATACGTGGTACAGGATGGAGATATTATTCTGTTTAGATTCAATGTATAATTGGAAAGGAAATTAAGCTATGACAACAAATATTAACTTTCCTAACTTGGGGATTCATTTAAAAAATGTTGGTCAGACCATTTCCGTATTTGGTTTTGAAATTGCTTATTATGGAATCATTATTGGCTTAGGTGTTCTTGCGGGAATTGCAATTGCAGCATTTCTGGCGAAGAAGACCGGTCAGGACCCAGATACGTATTATGATTTGGCGCTTTATGCAGTTATCCTATCTGTGCTTGGTGCGAGAATCTACTATGTTATCTTCTCGTGGGATTCCTACAAAGATGATTTGCTTAGCATTTTCAATATCAGACAGGGCGGACTTGCCATATA
>JAZNWA010000011.1:0-66381 GCA_045593085.1 Lachnospiraceae bacterium
CAAGTCGCCCGATTTGTCCGCGGTCGAAAAACACTTTTTGTCAGTGTCTAACTTCCTCTAGGCGGATGCGTTCGTATGGTGGTTACATGCGGCGAAAAAACTCGTCCGAAAAAATACATTTCGGACTCAAACAGTTTTCGCCTGCATGCACATTTACTCACTGCATCCGCCAAGAGGAACTAAGACGCTTCCCAAGGTGTTTTGTCGTTCCGCGAACAAATGCGGGCGACTTGTGTAATTTTGGAAAAATATAAATCATCAAAATGTTCGGGCTAAGAGACTTAGGAAATCCCAGACTTTTTTCGATGAAAAGAAAATAGAAAGAAAAAGGGGCTTCCGCACTTTTATATACAAAAAAGAAAAGCTGTCTTGCGACAGCTTTCATTTTCATCTTATGCAATCTTTTTTTCCTGCTTTAACCATGCAATTTCATCACGAATCGTCTCATTATAAGGACGCGTTGTATAGCCTAATTCCCGCTGAGCCTTAGAATAATCAAAAGCATTATTTTTATCCAAGTTGTACACAGAAAATGTTGTCATCATTGGCTGTTTACCGGTTTTCTTTGCCATTTTTTCCATAATCTTTGCAAGGGTATACGCAAGTTTAATTGGCAAAAACTGTTTGATTGGCTTACAGCCTGATTCTTCGCACACTAATTTTGTAAAATCGCGAAAGGATACTTCTTCATTTGCCAAAATATAACATTCACCTTTGCGACCTTTATCTGCCGCGGCAATACATCCTGCCGCTAAATCACGTACATCACAAAGATTAAAGGACCCATCCATACCCATCGGCATTTCTCCGTTAATAATATCAATCAGAGTTTTTGTTGTTTCTCCAATAGCCGGATCTTCCGGTCCCAGAATTCCGGACGGATGTACAATACATGCATTCAATCCTTCTTTATTTGCAGCATCTAACACCGCCTGACTCGCAATAGCTTTCGAACGACTATAGCAACCTACTGTCTGATCCTCATCAAAGTAAATAACTTCCCGCATCTTGCGGCCCTTTTTCTCTTCCGGAATTGCACCTGTTGAAGAGCAATATACTAATTTCTTACATTCCGGATGATTCTGGCAACAGAAAATAATATTTTTTGTTCCGCCTACATTGACATTCATTACTAAGGGACTATATTCAGGGGAAACTGTCACTACTGACGCAATGTGAAGACAAATTGTTTCTGTCCCCTCCGGTACTGTAAAAAATTTCTCTACATCTTCTAAATTACAAAGGTTTCCTTCTACCACTTCAACACCTTCCGGAATAAACTGAATCGCCTTGTCTCCCGGCAATGCAAATGCTCTCACCTTATCTCCACGTTCCAATAATTGTCTGCAAACATGTCCGCCTAAAAATCCTGCTGCTCCTGTTACTAAATACAATGTGTTATTCATAATCTTATTCTCCTTATCTTTTCATAAATACTTCATGTTATACTCTTTTTATGTCTGCTTCCTGCTGACAAGGAAAATAATAAAGAAGTTTTTTTTGAGAAATGTTTGCAAGATGTTTAAGTTTTGTTAAATGTAGGGGATTTTCCTTGAAATGCCTAACGGCTGTCGCGGTGCTCTTCACAAGTAAATGCAAGCATTTTCTTGTTCTTCTCTACTCGCGCAAATAAGGATTTGTCGAACAAAAATTAATATTCTTGAATTTAGTGGCTATATTGTTTTTTACTTAATAAGCTCGTTGAAGGGCTTTATTAACTTGGAATTATAATAACTGTATTCGATTTTTCCGTAAGTTCCGGTTTTAAGCCATCGACTTTCTCCGCTTACAGCAGCATACAACCATACTGCCAAATTGTATTTATCTGTTTCGGCAGTTTCTTCGGCTTGTTTCTCTGTGAAGCAAGTTATGAAGTAGATATAATCGCTGTCAGAATCTTCGGTTAAATTTGCTTTGATGTAGCAGAGCTGTGAGCTTTCTGCTTCATCCTTATGCTCTCCGTGTGTTACGTAGTAGCCTGCATCCTCATATGCTTTAATGATGTCCTCGCAGGTGATTTCTTTTTGTTCGGCGCTATTGTCGCAAGCCGTAAACGAAAAGCAGAGCGAGAGCAGTAAAATGATTGATATTATCTTTTTCATAGTTATTCTCCATTTAATACATAAATGCCGCTGAGAGGAGCTTCCGATTTGTAGCGGATTGTAATTAAAGTGTTATACGAAAAATCCTTCGTACCGTATTCAAGATTCTTTGTTTCATAGTCATAAAGCGAAATGATGCAGAAAATCAAGTCGCCGTCCTCGTCAAGAGAGCCATCGGAATAAACAAATCTATAAGCGCTGTCAACATAAAATTCAGAAAGCTCGGTTGCAGGCTCCAAGTAATATGTAGTCAATGTTCCTGCCAAAGTACCAACCTGTTCTCCGCGTGTGCCGAGATATTCATAATTCTGAGAAAGCAAATAATCATATACCGACTTTGCGTAAGCTTCAAATTCGCTATCGGTAAAGCTAACGTAAATATTCTCGTCGTTATGTTTTACGTAATCTTTTGTGATTGTAGGCAAATCACCTACAAGACATTCTGTAAGTTTTTCTTCCGAAAACCAAGTGTTTTCTTTGTGTGCGCTACTGCACGATGCAAGACAGCATAAGTATAAAATGGCTGTCAAGCATAAAGCTAATAACTTTTTCATTCTCCTTACCTCTGTTCAATAAATTCTTATTTCCCTAACTGTTCGACTTATTGGAATTTGCCTAACCGCCTTTATTCTGTGCCTGCTCCGTCTGTGGACTTGTAAGACGAATATATACCATTGTTCAAAACAAAAATAAAGTCTGGTGCAGAGGAAGTAGTATATATTTCACACCCAACGAAAGGGTCATTTGCTTGATTATTCTCTGAGGGCACACCATAGTCAATGTAACTCTCAATCTTACCAACAACAGATAAATCTTCTTTGTCACCCGAATAATATGTTCCTATGTAAAGAATGTCGTTAAACATTACCATAGAGGGATAGTATATTGACCCAAAGAATTTCTCTCCGTCTTTAACCTTTACGTATCGGAAATTCCCAGAACCGTTATCCAAACCTTTATCCACAAAAATCAAGGTATCTTTTTCAACCAAGAAGCTGTATGAATTTATGACTTCCTCTATCTCATTCGCTGTAACAAATCGAGAAGTCTTTTCAAATAACGTGAGCATTCCATCCGAAAACGACCATTCTCCCATACCAATATGGCTACTTAAAAAGCCTTCGTAATAGTTAAACGTTCCATCTGCTTTGATTGTTATTGTAAAGTTGCCACCAAAACCATCTTTTTCATAAGTATAAATTTTGTCCACAATATCATCTTTTGTTATCTCTTTTAGATTAGAACATCCTATTACTCCGAAAGCAATCGTTAGAACCAACATAATAGCAAGTACTTTTTTCATGTTATATACCTCCTCGTCAAATTCAAGTTTATCTATCTCTATTAACACCATACAATTGAACTACGTTCAATTGTCATCCCTCGCTCTAACGAGCTCGGTCAATTCAAGTTTTTCTAACTGTTCGACATATTGGAATTTACTCAGTTTGTTCGCCTTTTTTCACCTTAATGGTAAGGTGCAGTAACAGTAACTCGGCAACCAAAGAAACCGTAATTAACGCACCTACAAATGAGAAGAAACGAATACCCATAACCAACGGGCAAAGCGAAATCACTGCACAGACACACAGAATATTTCTCACCACAATTACCAATCGCTGCTTACCCGTGATAAAGTAAACTACTAACAGCAACAGAATAATACAAGTAATTACAGCAGTAATCAGCGGTGCAAAATTTGCATATCCAAAGGGCATTAAATCAAAATAGGAATACAACTCTCTAAAATGTCCGATGGTTGTTCCGTCTACAGACGGACGCTTAAAATTCAAAGCTGCCCCATAAGGTAAAAGTTCTAAAATCAGTGTAACAATAGGGAGTATCAGATACAATAATCTCTTTTTCATATGGTAACCTCCTTTGTCAAATTCAAGTTTTCATATCTAGGTTTATCCGTATGTAATCCCATACGTTTAGATTTCACATAAACTATACTACACTTCATTCTTCTCTTCAATATGCGCTATATTATCCGCCGCTGATAAAATTTGCATCTGATAATCTGCAATCTCTTTCAGAATCTGAAACCTTTCTTCCTTTGACTTTCCTTCACGAATCATCTGTGCATTATGCGTTTCAAGATTCGAAAGTACCGTAAGTTCATTAATCGTAGCATAATCTCTAACGTTACTACTTTTTGCAAGTTCTGGGTTGCTTTCTCTCCATGCTTTCGCAGTAAATCCAAACAAAGCAACATTTAGCAAATCTGCTTCTTCCGCATAAGGTAACCACTGCAAGTCATCCCTATAATTGCAATTTGGAATAATATAATTCTTGATTGCATCCGTTTGAATCAAATAATTATTCTTGGATAGAAATCTTTTTGCATCCCATTCTAACTTTTTAAGATTGTTTTCTTCTTCTTTCAATCGCTGAAATTCTTTAATTAAATATAGTTTGAAAACCGGGCTGATAGCAGAAGCAAATTCAAAAGCAATATCCTTATGGGCATATGTACCACCATAACGTCCCTTTTTTACAAATATGCCTATTGCATTTGTCTGTTCCACCCACTCTGATACGCTTGGTGTAAAAGTCAATAATCCCGCTTGTTTTTTAAAGTGTTCAGATTCGAACACTTTAAAATTTGGATTATATATTTCCTCCCAAGTAGCCAAAAACTCAAGCGTTCTTCTATTTCTGAGCCAATTACGTACAACGTCTGCTGCTCTGGAATCGTCTGATTTTGCAGCAGCAATATCTGTAATACAAATGTAATCATCAATTTCTTCTTTTGAAATTGTGATTGGCAAATTTTGAACATTTATAATTTTATTCTTCTGCATCCTCATTTTCCTCCTGTAATTCAATTTTCTTTTCTGCGAGCAAACATTCCATCTTTGTATAATAAGTAATAAGACGTAGGACATAATCTGGCATCTTTCTTCTTCCTGCTTCCCACTCTTCTAACGTTCTTAGAGGTATCCCTATGTACAATGAGAATTCTGTTCTATTCATTCCTAAATCTTCCCTAATTTGCTTTAATCTTCTAATTTGCTTTTCTAATTGCTCTTTCTTTTCCATATTGTTCCCTCCACTCATTGTGTGGTTATTATATCACATTACAATTCATACATCAATAAGAACACTCGGAACTTCTTTTTCATCAGATAATCCTTACGAAGAGAACAATTCTTTCCATGTGTACACTCATATTTTCTACACCATTTTTGACACCATTTCTTCTCCAAACCACATCAATTTACATCAAGTTACGATATCTCTCCAAAATCTCAAACATAATCAAAAAAGCAGAGGAGTCAAATGCTCCTCTGCTTTCTCAAATAACCTGAATTTAAAAATGAATATTCCTATAATACATTTCTTACAGCAATGCACCAATACTTACGAACAATGGCGCAAATACCAATGCAACAATCGTCATCAATTTGATTAAAATATTGATGGACGGACCGGAAGTATCTTTAAACGGATCTCCTACTGTATCACCAATAACAGCTGCTTTGTGCGCTTCGTGTCCTTTTCCGCCAAAATGCCCGTCTTCAATATATTTTTTTGCATTGTCCCAAGCACCACCGGAGTTTGACATAAAGATGGCCATCATAACACCGGTAACCAAAGATCCGGCCAACAATCCGCCAAGTGCTTCAGCTCCCAACAAAATACCAATTGCAACCGGCGCAAGAACTGCCATAATACCCGGAAGCAACATTTCTTTTAATGCAGCGACCGTTGAAATAGAAACACAAGATTTATAGTCCGGCTTGGCTTTTCCTTCCATAATGCCCGGTATCTCATGAAGCTGACGTCTTACTTCTTCAATCATCTTATACGCTGCTCTTGATACAGAATCCATCGTCATTGCCGAGAATAAAAACGGCAACATTCCACCAATTAACAAACCAATGATTACTCGGGTCTGTAATAAATTAATCGCCGTCAAATGAACTGCTTCCGCATAGGAAACAAACAATGCCAACGCTGTTAATGCCGCTGAGCCAATTGCAAAACCTTTTCCCATAGCTGCTGTCGTATTTCCTACAGCATCAAGCTTGTCCGTAATTTCTCGTACTTTTGGTTCTAATCCTGCCATTTGTGCAATACCACCTGCATTATCCGCAATCGGACCATATGCATCTACAGCTACCGTAATACCGGTTGTTGCAAGCATACCAACAGCAGATAAAGCAATACCGTAAAGGCCACTAAATTTATAAGAAGCAAAAATACCAACGCAAATCAAAAGAATCGGAATGGCTGTTGACTGCATACCAACGGCAAGTCCACTAATAATCGTCGTTGCAGAACCGGTTTCTGACTGTTTTGCTACTCTTTTTACAAAACGATAATCACCGGATGTATATGCCTCGGTAATCGCTCCGATACAAAGTCCCACCAAAACGCCTGCAACTACTGCAATGGCTGCATTAAAATTATGGAACATAAACCAGCTTGCTGCAATGGATACAACAATAACAACCCCACTTGCAACATATGTTCCAAGTTTAAGCGCCTTGTGCGGATTTGATTTTTCGTCACCCTTTACAAAAAATGTTCCCACAATCGATGCTAATAAGCCTAATCCGGAAATGAGCATCGGATAAAGCGCACCTTCCACCTGGAAATACAAAATACCTAACGTTAACGCAGATATTAAAGCACCTACATAGGATTCAAAAAGGTCTGCACCCATACCTGCTACGTCGCCTACGTTATCGCCTACATTATCTGCAATAACTGCAGGGTTACGAGGATCATCCTCCGGAATTCCCGCTTCTACTTTACCAACTAGGTCTGCGCCAACGTCAGCCGCTTTGGTATAAATACCTCCACCCACACGGGCAAACAATGCGATTGATGAAGCACCCAAACTAAATCCTGACAAAACATCAACATTTTTGGTAATGATGTAGATTCCGCTGACACCTAATACACCAAGACCGGCAACACACATACCCATAACGGCTCCTCCGGAAAATGCAATCGAGAGCGCCTTATTCATACCGCTTTCTTTTGCTGCCTGTGCCGTTCTGACATTTGCTTTTGTTGCTACGTTCATTCCCACATAGCCGGCTGCTGTTGAAAACAAAGCTCCAACAACAAAACAAATCGCCGTTACCCAGTTTCCGATACCAAAGCCGATTAAAATAAATAAAACGGAAACAAAGATTACCAAAATCTTATATTCCGCCCTCAAAAAAGCCTTGGCACCATCACTAATAGCTGCAGCGATTTCCCTCATCTTTTCCGTACCGGCATCCTGCTTCTTTACACGCATAATCAACACTACTGCAAATAAAAGTGCCAAAACACCGCAAACCGGTACAAGTAACATTAAATTGTCCATACTAACTCCTTCATGCCTATGGTCAAAGACAAAAAAGAGTCAATATCTGTCGCCTAACCAATAGGCATTTTTTTTATTTTCTCACGCGTTATAGAAAAAATCAATAGTCAATTGTCCTTTTTTCGTTTTTTTCTTTAGTGCAATCAAAAAAAGGGCGCCGCAAAACCTTGCGTTGCCCTTTCTTCATCGACTCTTTCACCGCTACATCGGTGTTCCAACCTCTATTAAATTTCCATCTAAATCATAAAAGCGTACCACTTTCTGTCCCCAGCTGTGTTCTATAAGCTTATTGACATATCGAGTATCCGGGTACAATCGTTCCAGTTTCTCCACAAAAGTCTCCAGATCATTTTCTTCAAAATAAAGCTCAAACGAATTATTTTCCGGGAGCACTTCTTTTTTTAAAAACTGTTTCCAAATCTTTTCGTCCTGCAAGACCAGGCCTTCTGTCAATATCATATTTCCTTCCTGATCCATTACTACATCCAAACCGAAAAGTTCATGGTAGAACTGTTTTGATTTTTCAATGTCTTTTACTACAATTAAGATGTTTTTAAGTTTCATATATTATATCCTCGTTTATCGTCCCCGTTTTTTCAGCCCTTCCGGTCGCACAAATAACATTCTTTCATGCACGAAGCAACTATTCATAAATAAACTCTGCAACCTGTCCGTTTGACGGGTGTTCTATGTCAAGTACATATTGCATCAATGTACCGTGGCATACTACAATAACTGCTTTATAATCGGTATATTTTTCTAATACCTTCATTACGCGGGCCTTCATCTGCTCAGCATTTTCCCACGTACACACTTCGCCCTCCGGATGTTTTCCTTTGTTGTCGTTTAACGCCTGATACGCAACCGAAGCTTCTTCATCCGGTAAAAATTCATAGTTCACGCAATCAGACAACCATTCATGCAAATCTGTTTCAACCCTTAAATCCAAGCCCAACTCCTTTGATAAGATGGCTGCACTGTGCATTGCTCTGCCAAATGGTGATGTTATAATAAGTTCTGCATCTTTCAACTTTTCATTTTTTGCTGTTTCGTATAACTGACCAATCCCCTTTTCAGATAAAGTCATCATGTTATACGCAAACCCTTTATAAAACTTTTTTCCCGTTTGAGAAAAATCCATCTGTCCATGTCTTACAAAATAAAATTTTGTCATAGTTGTCCTCCTGTCTATTCCTAACAAACTCGCGTCTATGTACAATTTTAACATTCCACCGGTTCCCAGGCAAACGGCAACAAATCCCGTGCCGCAACCTTAATCAACTCTCCGTTTTCATCATTTACAATAACTTTGATTTCCGGACAATATTCAAACAGCATCTGCCTGCAGTTTCCACATGGCGGAATGACCTGATTTAAACTTTTTTCATGCACCGCAACAATGGTTTCAAAATCCCTCTCACCGGCCGAAATTGCAACTCCCATCGTAATATACTCCGCACAGGAACCGTGAATACCATCACAATTCACTCCCTTGTAAACCTTTCCGTTTTTACACAACAAGGCACATCCCACCGTATGATGGTAGACTCCATCGTCAAAGTTTTTTTCTAATACCTCAAGACCAATCTCTATTAATTTTTTATCTTCTTCTGTTAATGGATAACGTTTCATTATGTTCCCTCAAAAAATATATGTTGTTTGGAAATAAGACTTTGCTATTTACCTTGAAACAAATAACAGTCTTTGTCATGTGAATAAATCAATCCCACCGCCTGCAAATAAGAATAGATAATAGTTGACCCGACAAATTTCATGCCTCGCTTTTGCAAATCTTGTGAAATGGCATCGGAAACAGGATTTGTCGTTTTATCCGTTTCATAGAGGATTTTGTCTCCTGTAAACAACTTTAGGTAGTTAAAAAAGGAGCCATATTCTTTAACAATCTCTTTGAATATCTTACTGTTATTAATGCTTGCCTTGATTTTTAATTTGTTACGGATAATCTTTTCATTGTTCAACAGCTCTTCTGTTTTTTTACTATCGTAAGAACACACCTTATCAATATCAAATCCGTCATAAGCCGTTCTGAACGCTTCCCGTTTATTTAATACACACTCCCAGGATAGGCCTGCCTGAAAGGATTCTAAAATCAGCATTTCATAAAGATATCCATCTTCTATGTTAAGCTGACACCATTCACGGTCGTGATATTCTATGTACTTCGGGTTTTTTAAATTACACCATCTGCATCTGTTTTTCTCTTTCATATATGATTAACCTAATGTTCCAAGCCCAAAATCTTATACACATCTGTCAACTTATCAATTTCATAATCAATTCTCACATCCGTCTCATTCTTTAAATGTCTCGGATTGTACCAGCAATTTGTAATACCCGCATTATTTCCGCCGCGCATATCGCTGGTTAAAGAATCCCCGATAATAATAGCCTCTTCCCGTTTAAATCCCGGAATCCCTTTTTCCATCGCTTCAAAAAACTCAATATTCGGTTTTTCATAACCCAGCACTTCCGAAATAAACACATCTTCAAATATCCTGTCCAGGCCCGATTTTGCCAGTTTCCCGGTCTGCGCCACGCCGCTACCGTTGGTAACCGCATATTGTTTGTATGTCTTGGAAAGAGTCGTTAAGACTTCCATTGCCCCTTCTTCCATTTCAACCGTTTCTGCCAAACCTCTCTGATAATCAGCATTAAACTTGGCCGTATCAATATGAGATACACCTAACAGTGCAAAAAAGTCGCGGAATCGGTTTACGTATACCTCCGGTTTTGTGATTTCATTTTTCTCAAGTGCTTCCCAATATCCTCGATTAATTTTCTGATATGCACGGAATTGTTCTAATGTGATTTCTACACCCTGTTCTCTTAAAAGACCACGAATGCATACTTCCTCTGCTGCATGAAAATCAATTAATGTTCCATCGATATCCCATAACAAAAATTTATATTGACGCATCTTCTCTCTCCATATCCTTATTCATTCGTCTTTAATCGTTTCATTTCTTTATATAACATTACCGTAGCAATGCTTGCTGCCATGAAATCCGCCACCGGTCCTGCGTACATAATTCCGTCGATTCCTAAAAAACGCGGAAAGATAACAATTAAAGGAAGCAGGAAAATAATCTGTCTTGTCAGACTTAAAAAAGTTCCCTTGCCCGGTTTCCCGATGGCTGCAAAAAAGTTTGACGACAACGGCTGAATATTACCTATAAAAATAAAGAATAAATATACTTTAAAATATCTTACCGCAAAAGAAAAATACATCTCCGAACCATTACCAAACAACGCGATAATCTGTCGCGGGAAGATTTGGAACATCAAAAACGCCGTTGTGCATATGCACAAACCGCAAATCAAACTAATCTTAATTACCTGTCTAACGCGGTCATATCTTTTTGCGCCATAGTTAAAGCTGGCTATCGGTTGCATGCCTTGTGCAATGCCGATACAAAAGGCAAAAAACATGAAACTTACTTTATTGATAACACCTGCACTTGCTAACGGAATCGCTTCTCCGTAAACAGACTGGGCTCCATAATAAGTTAAGGAATTGTTCATTACAATTTGTACCACCATCATTGCCAGTTGATTAAAAAATGGTGTTAAGCCCAGCGCCATCGCATAGCCGGTGTAACTCCATCTCGGCGTCAAAAATTCCTTTGTTAACTTTCCTGCTTTGTATTTACATAGATAACGTAAAATCAGTACCGCAGACGCTATCTGTCCCAAAATCGTTGCCAATGCCGCACCGGTCATGCCCATTTTAAACACAAAAATGAATAATGGATCCAGTATCGTATTAATAACCGCACCGGTAAGATTACAAATCATAGAGTATCTTGGACTTCCGTCCGCTCTTACCAAGTGAGCTCCGCCGGTGGTTAATATCAAAAACGGAAATCCAAATGCCGTAATTCGCACATATTCTTTTGCATAACCAAGTACATTCTCAGGTGAACCGAAAAATATCAACATTGGTTCCAAAAAGATTTGGGTAATCAAGCAAAGAATAACCCCTGTTCCCACCAAGAGAACAGCACTATTTCCGATATAATAAAGGGATTTCTCCTTTTCGCCACGTCCTTGGGAAAGATTAAACGCTGCGGCTCCACCAATTCCCAACAAAAGAGCTAACGCGGTGCACACCGTAGTCAAAGGAAAGGCTACATTCGTTGCTGCATTTCCCAATTCCCCAATACTTTGTCCTATAAAAATTTGGTCCACAATGTTATATAAAGCTCCAATTACCGTAGCAATAATACTGGGAATTGCAAACTTTCGAAGCAACGCTCCTACCGGCTCTGTGCCTAAAGGATTTCCGTTCCCACCTATTTGACTCATTCTATTTTCCTCCGAAACTTTCGCTCTTTTGGCTTATTGCCAGCCGTAGATTTTTCCGTATTTCTCATTAAGATAAGCAAGAAACGGCTCTGCATTTAAACTTTCACCCGTAACTTTTCTAATTAAATCAAGAGCTGTAATGCTTCTTCCGTAACTCCACAAATTCTGTGTTAACCACTGAATAATTGGCTCAAAATTACCTGCCGCAACCAATTCAAGGAAGTTCGGAATATCTTTTTTTATAGCCTCATAAATCTGACCATCGTAAATATTGCCTAGCGCATAGCTCTGGAAATATCCGATCCAGCTTCCGGTCCAATGCATATCCTGTAAGATTCCTTCCGTATCATTTTCCGGACGGATTCCTAAATATTCCTCATATTTATCATTCCACGCATCGCGCATTTCATCCATCGTCAGTTTTCCTGCGAAATAATCTCTCTCCAGTTCAAATCGGATGATTACATGCAAACTGTATGTAACCTCGTCTGCTGCCGTTCTTTTTAGACTTGGTTCCACTTTATTTAATGCTTTATAGAAATCTTCTTCACTCACCTGACCATATTCCGGAAAAACTTCTACAAGACGCGGATAGATATGATGTACATACTCTCTGCTTCGTCCAATGAAATTCTCAATGAAACGGGCTTGTCCCTCATGGAATCCTCCGTGAATCCCACCATATAAACCTGCGTCAGCAACTTCTTCAGAAGAGGAATATCCGTACATGGAATGTCCCGCTTCGTGAAGTACCGTTAACAGCAAGGAAGGTCTTCCGCTTTTGCCAACAGAAATTCTGGCGTCTCTCGGTCCTACTGTGGACGAAAAGGCGTGGATTACTTTTTCATTGTAGCCACCCTTTGAATCCTGATAGCCCACCTCTTTTGCTAATTCCTTTGCCAACTCCATCATCTTATCGGCATCCTGTTCTTTTTTCAAAAATGTATTATCAATCTTAACATCACTTTCATCTATCTTATGTAAAATATCAACAATACCCTCTCGCAGACGTGCAAACTGACGGCTGATTTCTTCGATTTCCATGCCTTCATCGGTCAAATCCACCAAAGTGGCAAACGGATCTTTTTCCGGGCATAACGCAAGCGCTGTTTTTTTACGAAGCTCAAACACCTGTTGCATATAAGGCTTGAAAATATCAAAATTCTGCTCTTCTCGCGCCTTTTTCCACGCACTCATGGCTTCTACTCTCTTGCGGTTAAACTCCTCGGAGAGCTCCTTCGGCACATCAAGATAAAAGCTTCTCTGTTTCAAAAAGCCTTTAATCTGCGCAGTTTCAATATCATCCTCCCCTACAGGATGCTCTTTGTAGTAGGCCGCCATCTCCTCTGCTTCCGGAGTAAAGTACAACTCTCTTCTTTTTTCATCCAAAAAAGCATTTACTTTCAATCGAAATGCAATTCCGTCTTCCGGCAAACCACCCCACTGGTCAATTCCCAATACGCCGCCAACTGCACCGTAATAACTCCCCTGTGTATATATGTTTTGAAGCGCTGCTCTTCTTTCTTGTGCGTTCATATTATGCCCCTCCAATTACAAATTCACTTATACTTTTCCTACAAAATTGTGCAAATATATTATAACAACAGTCACCCATCCAACGCAAGACGCAGTTCCGCTCTTCTGAAAAGCAATCTTTTTTCCATTTTTGGATATTCTGTTATTGCTTTTATATAAAAACCGCATTATAATATCCATATAAAGAAAATGAAAGGAGATTTTCACATGAATATATCCGATTTAAGACAATTAAAAAAAGAAGCTGCCATGACAAACGCAGAAATCGCCGAACTTTCCGGTATCCCTTTTAGTACGGTGAATAAGATTTTTTCCGGTGCTACCGAAAATCCCCGGTACGCTACCCTCCTTGCCATCGAAGAGGTACTTACGAAAAAGCAGAAACTACCTTTTACTTATGATGAATTCAGACAAGAACCTTGTTTGGTTCGTGAAACCGCCTCATCTTACTGCTATACCGCCCGCAAATACGACTATACCGATATTGACGCTTTAAGCGAGGGTACTCACGCAGAACTTATTGACGGAAAGCTCTATCTTCTTGCTACGCCGAATCGCATTCATCAATATTTGGTTGGAGAATTATATTTTTCCTTTAAGGTTCACATTCGTGCAAATAAAGGAAACTGCCATGTGTACATCTCTCCTTTTGCCGTGCGTTTGTTTGCCGACGACAGCACTCATGTAGAACCGGACCTGGTTGTCATTTGTGACAAAAATAAGCTTACCGAAAAGGGTTGTAATGGCGCCCCGGATATAGCCGTCGAGATTATTTCTCCAAGCAATGCCAAACACGACTACATTACCAAACTGGCAAAATATCAAAAGGCCGGTGTGCGAGAGTATTGGATCATCAATCCGGAAACTAGCAAAACCTTAGTTATGAATTTTGAAAACTCAGAGAACACCGGTGAATACGACTTTGAGGAAACGGTCACTTCCGGAGTATTGGAAGGATTTGAGGTTAATATGAACGAATTACTGGAGAATTTTTAAACCACAAACGAAAGGAGTAATCGATTATGTTTATATTTGAATACTTTCAAGAAATGTTAGACGGTATTATACTTCCAACTCTCTGTGCAATACTGTTCTGGTCAATTTTTATATTGATTGCATTCTTAATACAATCAATATATCACGAATTAGGCCATATGATATTTGGCCTCCAGACCGGTTATCAATTTGTGTCCTTCCGAATCGGAAGCATCGTTTTACTAAAACAAAACAACAAATTTGTTATTAAAA
Source organism: Lachnospiraceae bacterium (assembly GCA_045593085.1). Lineage (GTDB taxonomy): Bacteria > Bacillota > Clostridia > Lachnospirales > Lachnospiraceae > XBB1006. The sequence goes on from JAZNWA010000011.1 coordinate 14,542, forward strand.
AATATAAATTAGCCGGTACCGGCGGACAATGTCTAATGACCCCACCGGAATTAAAAAATGGATATATGCCTTTTCAACTTTATAACTTGGGCGGTGTGTTTCTTGATACAACTCTTTTTATAGTTTTTACATTATTCTTTATTGCGACATGGCAAACGCCTAATTTACGGGATGGTTATATTGCCGGAGCGATTGTAGCGTTATTTTCAGCATTCACAAACGGCATTCCTATGAAAATAAACGGCTTAGGAAATGACGGGTATAACGTAAAAATGCTAAAAAAATCACCGGAAGCCCTAAAGGCCTTCCGGTTAGAATTAAAAGTTAACAAAGAAAAATCTGACGGAAAGCTTTTATCCGAGATGCCTGCCGAGTGGTTTGAGGTCCCGACGGATGAAGATATGAAAAATCCGATGATTGCAATGATTGGCGCAATGGCTTATTCTCGCCTTGTAGAAGAAGAAAAGTATTCCGAAGCCAAGGAATTATTAAACCGCTTATTGAATCCGGAAATTAATTTGGACAATATAAACCGTAGCCTGTTGCAGTGTGACTACATTTTCTGGGAACTCATTGGAGAAAACCGGGAAATGGAATTAAATAAACATTTCACCGAGAAATTTAAAAAATTCACTTACTCGATGAAAAATCATCCCACAGTCATTCGAATGGAATATGCGATGGCAATCTTCAGAGACAGGAATCTCAAAAAAGCAGAAAGGTTGGAAAAAGAATTTCAAAAACTGAAACAAAGCTTTCCTTATCCTCGTGAGCTGGAGGCCGAAGAAAAATTGATGAAGCTTTGTTCGGATAGGATTCCGCGGAAATAATCTAAATACATTTTCCATGTAAAAACTGCCTTATCAATTTATGATGAGGCAGTTTGTTTTCCTATAATAGCATTTAATCAATAAGGTCTTCCACATCGCAACCTAATGCTTTTGCCAAACGAATAACCACATTAACCTGGGCTTTGTTCAGGTCATTTTGTCTTTGCTCATAGAGCTGAATCATTCGCAATGTGACGCCGGAAGCTTCACTAAGTTGCTGCTGGGTAAAGCCACGGGCTTTTCGGATCATATGCAGTTTGGACTTCCGGTTTTCTTTGTTTCGACGAATGATTTCATCGGCTGATTCCACAAACTTACTGTTATCCGCCTCATGGTGAATATACATATCAAAAACTGTAGAGAGCGTTAATCCGTCTGCAACAATGTCTTCAAATCTTCTGCCGCTCAACCACTGATAATAAGCCAAAATCCAGCCGCCCCAGTATTCTCGCCCCTTAAACATCGGACGAGATGGCTCTATGTGTAAAGGTGCAATGTTGGTAGCCGTTAGAACCGCATCCGCCAATTCAAAGCCGGACATTCCGGCTACATATTTCGGATTTCCTTTTTCAAATTTGGTTGCAACCCCAGAAGTTAAAAACCAATCAAAAAATTCATCCGGATCATAGCCGCAATCACACACTGCATACTCAATCATATCGCCCAGATTTTGCATGGCATCATCCAAGTACAACTCGCTGTAAGCGTTCATCATCATTTTTCCACTCCTGTCTGATTATATCAAGAATATAGACCTCCGTAAGAACAGACTCCCGTTCCTTTTCCTTTTGAAAATCCTCCCGTGCCGCAGTATCACGAGCCATCTTTTTCGGGTAGTAGATTTCCTTTGCAGCAACAATTGCCTCTTCAAAAGAGAGGGAATCAAAAGCTTTTTCCGACACTACCACAATCTGTTCCCCTAACTTTCCTAAAACCATTGCCTTCTCTAACTGCGAAAGACTAATCGTATTATTCAAAAAGGCCGACGCAAAAGAAAAATAAGAATCATCTGCACGATATCCCTTTATAACATCGTATTTCTTGTAATCAATTCCGAAATTATCCAAGATGTATTCTCTAGCCTGATGCGCAACGTTTCCGCTAATACGGAACTTGCGATTTTCCAGCAGAATCGCAAGCCAGTTAAGAATATGATAACCACCACCGGTTAAACTCAAAACTGTTAAATCAGATATATCGAAAGTATATTTATTCGCGTAACCATCAGTCTCTGCAGAACATGCCCACTCTTTTGCTAAGTCTAGTGTCTCCGTACAATAAAATCCCGACCCGTAATCATTGTTAGGATTGCCTTTACCAAATTGCGGTTTCTCAATTATATAAGGTGAACCGTGATATACAGTTAGTTTGCTCAAAGAAAACACCCCCCTATCAGTATCGCCATGACGATAGTTCTCTTTTTGCTATTATATCGTTGCAACGATAGTTTTGTCAATAATTTATAAAAAAGCACTCTACATTTTTTGTAAAGTGCTTTTTATACCACATGACTATTTTTCCTTTTACCTATTCATGCTTCATTCTCCACTCAATACATCTCTGCAGATATTCTACATACTCCGGATTTTTACACAGTCCCTTGCCCGGCGTATCAGAAATTTTCGCAACCTCCGTTCCGTTGCAACGGGTTACTTTCATAACGATATTTAAGGGTGAAACATCCGTATCGTTGGAAATATATGTGCCAATACCAAATGCCACTTTGATTTTTCCGCAAAAATGTTTTCTGATTCTGTCAGCCTTTTCAAAATTCAGACCATCACTGAATAACAGCGTCTTCATCTTTGGATCGATGCCTAGACTCTCGTAGTGACGCAACATTTTTTCACCCCACTCAATCGGGTCACCGCTATCATGGCGCACACCACTAAAGAGTGTGGCATAGGTCAATTTGAAATCTCTTAAAAAGCAATCCGTTGTGATAGTGTCAGTCAACGCTGTTCCGTTTAATACGCCATATTCCTTAACCCATGCGTCTAACGCATACCAGTTGGAATACGCCGGATTATGCTTTTTGTTACCCTGACCGGAGCACATAATCCATTCATGGGCCATTGTTCCTACCGGAGTGATTCCGTATTTTTTTGCCAGATAAACATTGGAGGTTCCCACCATAGTTGAACCAATCGTTTTTGCCGCATTTAATTCCTGCACTGCATATGCCTGTGCCTCTGCAGAAAGTCGGCGACGCAATCCAAACTCAGAATAATTTCCCAGCAAATAAGTCTCGCTCTCAAGCCAGCCCTTTTTTTCTGCCAGACGCTTCTTGAAACTTTCAAACAATGTATCGTAATCGTACGCCATTCTAAAATATACTTCATTTACAATTGCCAACGTCGGAATCTCATACATGGAAGTATTTAACCATGTTCCCGTTGTCTCAATCGCCAAACCGCACGCATCATCCGTCGTAATGGCAAAATCCGCAAAACGAGGCTCCCACAGACGAAGGAAATCCACATAGGAGCCCTTTATCCATTTAATCGCATCTAAGTACTGTAATTCTTCCTCGGAAAAACGCAAACTGCAGTAATGCTTAATCTGCGCACGAATCTCTTCCACCATTTCCGGTGTAAAAAAAACATTCTCATTCCGGCAACGGAAAGACCAGGTTGTTTTATAATCTGAAAACTGATGATAGATTGCCTGTCCCATGGAAAATTTATACATATCCTGTTCTAATAAGGAAGTAATTATCGGTTGTAATTTCATTTTTAAGCCCCCTTAAATAATATTTATCTGAAACGTCTTCATCGCTTCAATCGCCGTCTGATGGGTCTGCGTCGTCACACAGGCACAACCTTTTTCTATTACATTAATAACACTTTCCGGGCAAAAAGCTCTGGAAACGGAAACATTATTAATCACACAAATTCCGGTACATACTCCAACAAAATCCATCTCCAAATCCGCACCTTCACCATACTTTTCCTGCAAATATGCGCCAAGCTTCGCACTTCCAAAGGTTGGTTTGTCAAAAAACATAATCTGTGTTGCATCAAACTGTTCCTTAACTGCTGTTATGACTTCATCGCAAATCTCCCACCCCTTGGTGCCTTCAAAGCAATGCTCTACCGGCAACTTTTTGCCTTCCTGTGTGCTAAGATATCCTTCTGAGTGTGTATCTCGTGTCAGCACTACTCCATCATATTTTCCCGTGCGAATCACCTCGCACACCGGTCCGATTGTTGCTACACATTCTGCATTTCCTAACGGACCTGTAAGAAAATCGTTCTGCATATCCACAATAACCAATAGTCTCGTTTTTCCCATATTTATATCCCCCTAATTTGTTACAGTGCTATTATATCTACCTGCAACTATCCATATTAATAATAGCACACTACTCGCGAAAAACAACAATTTTTAGCTGATATTCACTCGTCAAAAAACCCCTTAAGCAATCTTGGCAGATAACCAGATTCACTTAAGGGGATTTTTTCAATATACTTATATTCCCAAGATCTTTCTTGCTACATGTACACCACTTGCAGAGGCATGGGACAAGGAATGCGTCACACCACTACCGTCACCGATAATGTAAAGTCCTTTATGTCTGCATTCAAGATTTTCATCAACCTCAACTTCCATATTATAGAACTTAACTTCTACGCCGTAAAGCAAGGTATCTTCATTCGCTGTTCCCGGTGCAATCTTATCAAGTGCATAAATCATCTCGATAATGCCGTCTAAGATACGCTTTGGAAGCACCAGACTCAAATCACCCGGTGTTGCTTCTAAAGTTGGACGCACCACGCCTTCTTCGATACGGGTCTTATTACTTCTTCTGCCACGTACCAAATCGCCGAAACGTTGCACAATAACCCCACCGCCAAGCATATTGGAAAGTCGCGCAATACTTTCTCCGTATCCGTTACTGTCCTTGAACGGCTCAGAAAAATGTTTAGCAACCAAAAGCGCAAAGTTTGTATTTTCTGTATGTTTTGCAGGATCATCGTAGCTGTGGCCGTTTACTGTAACAATACCATTGGTATTTTCATTTACAATTACACCATGCGGATTCATACAGAAGGTACGAACTCTGTCTTCAAATTTTTCTGTACGGTACACGATCTTGCTTTCATATAATTCATCTGTTAAGTGTGAAAAAATAACCGCCGGAAGTTCTACTCGAACACCAATATCCACACGATTGGATTTTGTTGGAATATCTAACTCTTCACAAATTCTTTCCATCCATTTGCTGCCGATTCGACCTACGGAAACGATACATTTATCGCATTCATAGGTTTCTTCCTTGCAACGTATTACGTATGTATCCTCCTTTTTCTCCACCGTTTCTACCGGCGTGTCGAAGAAGAAGTCTACTTTTTCTTTTAATTCATTATAAATATTGCCTAATACAACGTAATTTACATCTGTACCCAAATGACGAACGGATGCATTCAACAATTTCAACTTGTTCTGCATACAAATCTTGTCAAACTTGGAACCGGCGGTGGAATACATTCTTGTTCCTTCTCCACCATATGCCATATTAATGTCATCCACATATTCCATTAATTCAAGGGCTTTACTTTTTCCGATGTATTCATGCAATGTGCCACCAAAATCATTGGTAATGTTATATTTTCCGTCGGAAAATGCACCTGCTCCGCCAAATCCGCTCATAATAGAACAGCTTTTACACTTAATACAAGATTTTACTTTATCTCCATCAATCGGACATCTTCTGTTTTCCAAGGAATGTCCTGCCTCAAATACGGCAATCTTCATCTTTTCATTTTTCTTCGCAAGCTCATAGGCAGCAAAAATACCACCAGGGCCCGCCCCCACAATAATCACATCATATTTCATATTAAATACCTCCCGGTCTTATTCTCTTTTTTATATCATTTATTTCGTCTCTGTAACGTCTTCCTCCAAAGGTATTTTACAATAATTCTTACTATCCCGCAAGGACATCCGCCCTATTCTTTTCCCCTGGGCTAAACTTCATGATTTTTCTCAAAAACCCAGCCTTCCTTTTCCCGTGGACTAATATACGCCCTTTTTCATTAAAAAACCCATGTGCCTACTTTTGTAAGCACACGGGCATTTCCATTATAATCGATATTTTTATTTATCTAATCCCATTTCATGTCTAACCTGTTTGAAGCATTCAACTGCAAACTTCAAATCTTCTTTTGTATGGGAAGCACATACCTGAGTTCTGATTCTTGCTTTACCCTTTGGTACTACCGGATAAGAGAATCCGATACAGTAAACACCTTTTTCTAACATACGGTCAGCAAATTCACCGGCTGTTTTTTCATCATAAAGCATAATCGGAACGATTGGATGTGTTCCAGGAATGATATCAAATCCTTCCTGTACAAGAAGTTCACGATAGTATCTTGTATTTTCTTCTAAAGTATCACGTAACTGTGTGCTGCTCTTTAATAACTCTAAAGTCTTAATGGAACCTGCAACTACAGATGGTGCCATAGAGTTAGAGAAAAGATATGGACGGCTTCTCTGACGAAGTAAGGATACGATTTCCTTAGAGGAGCTAGTAAATCCGCCGCTGGCTCCACCAAGTGCCTTACCAAAGGTACCTGTAATAATATCTACTCTTCCCTGAACGCCACAGTATTCCGGAGTTCCCTGTCCGTGTGCTCCGATGAAACCTAAGGAATGGGATTCATCAACCATAACCAAAGCATTGAATTCTTCTGCCAAGTCACATACACCCTGTAAGTTAGCAATGATACCGTCCATAGAGAATACACCGTCAGTTGCGATTAATTTAATTCTTGCACCTGCTGCATCAGCTGCTTCAAGCTGCGCGCGTAAATCTGCCATGTCGTTGTTTTTGTAACGATATCTTTTTGCTTTACATAAACGAACACCGTCGATGATAGATGCATGGTTTAATTCGTCAGAAATAACTGCGTCATTTTCGCCTAATAATACTTCAAATAAACCACCGTTTGCATCGAAACAGGAAGAATAAAGGATCGTATCTTCCATTCCAACGAATTCGCTCATAGATTTTTCTAATTCTTTGTGAGTAAACTGAGTACCACAGATAAAACGAACAGAAGCTACACCGTAACCGGTCTGATCATAGGAAGCTTTTGCTGCTTCGATGATTTCCTGATTGTCGCCTAATCCTAAATAGTTGTTTGCACACATATTGATAACCTTTAAACCTTTGTTGGTTTCGATATGTGCTCTCTGTGGTGTTGTGATAACACGTTCTTCTTTCCAGGTACCTGCTTCTTTAATTTTCTGAAGCTCTTCTGCATAAATGTCTAATGCCGGTTTTCTCATGGCTTTTTCCTCCATTTTCTTGTTATTATTTAAACTTTATTTTTCGTGTAACTTTGTCCAATCTAAAACTACTTTTCCGGAATTTCCGCTAATCATAGCGTCAAAACCTTTCTGGAAATCTCTTACATCGAAACGGTGTGTAATAATCGGCATAATGTCAAGTCCGCCTTGAATCATTGCGCCCATCTTGTACCACGTATCATACATTTCACGGCCATAAATGCCTTTGATAAATAAACCGTTAAATACAACTTTTTCCCAGTCAATCTTAGTATCTTTTTTCGGAATACCTAAAATGGCAATCTTACCGCCGTTGTACATATGATCAATCACGTTATTCAAGCCTGCTTCCGCACCACTGGTTTCAAGACCTACGGTAAATCCGTTTGTGATTCCCAACTCTGCCATAACGTCTTCCATTTTTTCCTTCATGACGTTAACTGCCGCATCTGCACCCAGCTTTCTTGCCAAATCCAAACGATATTCGTTAATATCAGTAATCAATACTTTGCGTGCGCCGCAATGCTTACAAATTGCAACTGCCATAATACCGATTGGGCCTGCCCCTGATATTATAACATCTTCTCCAACTAAATTAAAGGACAATGCTGTATGTGTTGCATTTCCAAATGGATCGAAGCAGGAGAATAATTCTTCCGGAATACCGGAAGCACATTTCCATGCATTTGTTGCAGGAATTACTAAGTATTCTGCAAAGGCGCCATCTCTGTTAACGCCCACACCTTTTGTTTCTTTACATAAATGCGGCTTTCCTGTACGGCAGTTTCTACACTGTCCGCATACGATATGACCTTCGCCTGTCACTAACTCGCCAATGGAAAATCCTTCTACGTTAGCACCCATCTCTACGATTTCACCAACATATTCATGACCGATGGTCATAGGAGTCTTAATAGTATTCTGTGCCCATTCATTCCACTGATAAATATGTACGTCTGTACCACAGATAGACGTATAATGAATCTTAATCTTAATGTCGTTCGGTCCCACTTCCGGAATCGGAACTTCCTTCATAACCACGCCAACTTCCGGCGCTTCTTTTACAATTGCAATCATTTTGTTTGCTGTGTCCAAGGAAAGTTACCCCCTCAAAATATAAAATCTAATGTCCACGATTCTTTCGAACCACTATTATAAATCATAATACAAATATGGCATAAAATCAATTATTTCTATAAGTTTTTTGAGGTATTTTGACGTATAATGATTTTTGAAAAATCGGCGAAACACTTACCGAAGAGAAATGGAGAAAAAAGATGACACTTACATTACAAATGATTCAGGATGCAAAAAAAGCATTAGAAGGTATCGCCCGTGTGACGCCTTTAAACCCGACAAAATCTTTAGGAAAAAATGTATATATCAAATGTGAAAATATGCAGTTGACAGGCGCATTTAAATTACGTGGTGCTTATAACAAACTGCGTAGCTTGTCAGAAGAAGAAAAAGCACGCGGCGTAATTGCCTGCTCTGCAGGAAACCACGCACAAGGTATTGCTTTATCAGCAACAAAACTTGGTATGAAATCCGTAATTTGCATGCCGGCAGGCGCTCCGATCAGCAAGATTGAAGCAACCAAAAATTACGGTGCAGAAGTAGTTTTAGTACCGGGGGTTTATGATGATGCGGCAACAGAAGCCAAACGCCTCTGCGAAGAAAAAGGATATACTTTTGCCCATCCTTTTAACGATCCGCTAGTTATGGCCGGACAAGGTACCATCGGTCTTGAAATATTAGAACAACTTCCGGAAGTAGAACAGATTATCGTACCAATCGGTGGTGGTGGTTTAATTGCAGGCGTGGCTTGTGCTATAAAACATTTGAAACCATCCTGCAAGGTCATCGGTGTACAAGCCGAAGGTGCTGCATCTATGTGGGTTTCTCACAATCGCGGCAAAATAACAGAACTTGATTCCGTGTCCACCATTGCAGATGGTATTGCCGTTAAGATTCCGGGTGATTTAACCTTTGACTTATGTGAAAAATATGTAGACGAAATTGTAACTGTCAGCGACAGCGAAATTGCCGCAGCTATCGTCTCATTAATGGAAGATCAAAAAATCGTTTCCGAAGGTGCCGGTGCTACAACTGTTGCTGCTGTATTATTCGGCCAGGTTAATGTGGCAGATAAAAAGACCGTATGTCTGGTATCCGGCGGAAACGTAGACGTAACTATGATTTCAAAAGTTATTACCGAAGGTTTGAACAAAGCTTGTCGTATTACCAAGATTGCAACAAAAGTATCTGACAAGCCAGGCGCTTTAACCGATTTATTGGATATCATTGCTGAAGAGGGTGCTAACATTATTACCATCCGTAATGACCGAGAGTCATCTCTCTCTGATGCAAAAGCCTGCCTCGTAACTATGACATTGGAAACAAGAGACGCAACACATGCCCGTCAGATTAAAGACCGTTTACATAACGCAGGTTACCCAATTACAAGATTGGCTGATTAATCAATCGGCATCTGTATATAGCAACGATAATTTCTTATTAAAATTTCATTAACACGAAAGAAAGAATCCGAACTCAAAAATGATGCTCGGATTCTTTTCTTTTAAATATTTTCATTTCATATAAAATTTTTCATTTAAATACACTCTATTCTCCAGGCAAAAACCACACTTTTTTCTCTTCATCGTATTCTAAATCATGTGCATAATTCTCATAATTTTCATTTAATAAAATGTATCCACTATCATCAAAACAAAAAGTACTAAATACCTCTAGCGAATATGTCTGCTGGTAAGAACTCCAACGTATTCTAATACCTAGCGTTGTAACCTCATCAACAATCTGGTCAATTCTATTCATGAGTGCATCAAAGTCGTCACCGGTCGGAAGTTCCTTTCCTGAATCAATATAGGACTTCAACATGATTTTTCTCAGCTCTTCCAGCTGGGTAGCATCCGTCAACTTTATCTGGAAATAATGTACGCTTTTTTCATCAAAAAGACTCTCGTCCATCCATAAGATGTCATTCTCATCACCCAAATAGGAATATCCTCGTTCCTTATAGCGCCATGTGATTTCTTCTAGCATTTCGGCAAAATTTTCCTTCGGAATCTCGTTAACATAGTACTTGCTTGTTGCCGTCCACAAACCATCATATATTACATTTCCCTCTTCATCATAGTACTCCTCCGGAAGACAAAGCCAGTCATTATCTTTGTATATTCCCGCAATGGTAAGGTCCGGCTCAATATATTCACCCGGTAAATTTATTGTTCCGTCATCTTCATTCTCTACATTTTCATCATCCGTATTCTCATCCCGTCCGTCTTCCTCTTGTTCTGTTTTATTCTGACCAAAAAGATTTTGAAAACCACCATTATTGGATACCGCTATACCTCCAACTGTAACCGTTCCCACCGTTACGGCAGTAGCAATACCAATTGCTATTTTAGCCCCCAAGGTCAATCCTACGGTCGTGGCTGTTGCTGCTGTTGTTGCCGCTGTTGCTGTGACAGCTGTAGCCGTTGTTGCCACTGTTGTGGTTCCGAGTGTTGTTGCTCCGACCGTTGTAGATGCTGCTGTAGCCGCTCCGCTTGTTGCAGCGGTTGCACTTACGGATGCACCTGCTGTACCCGCACCACCGATGGCGATTGCTGTTGGTGTCAAACCAAGCGCTGTTCCTGCCGCTGTATATACACCTTGAGCCGTCGCTGAAGAGAGCGTGTATTCGGATCCACCCAAAAGTGCTTTGAATGCAAGGAATATAATAACCGGATTGACGGAAAGCAACTTGTAAGCATATCTTTTCTCGTGCATTTCCACCTTTTCCTTTAAGAATTTCTTGGCATAATTCAAACGGCTCTTAATGGTATTTGCTGAACACTCAAAAGCCTCTGCAATTTCATCAATCTTCATATTGTCAAAATAAAAGGCTATGATCGCTGCTCTTTGTAAGTCCGGTAACTCTTCAAGCATATCCTTAACCACTTCAGAAGTCGCTTTTTCTTCTGCTGTGCCTTCCGGCGAAGAGCCAAATCCTTCGCTTACGATATTTTCAAAAATACCTTCTCCATCTTCATTTACTAAAACATCCCTCTTTTTCCGGAACATTTTCATACCATTTCTGTACACAATACCCCCTAACCAGGCATAAATATTGTTTACATTTTCCAATGAATGGATTCCGCGATATGCATATATAAAGGTCTCTTGGGTTAAATCCAAGGCATCCTGCTCATCCTTCATAATAAGCTTTGCTCGCCCGAACACATAATTATAAGTATGGGAATAGAGAATATTAAATCCTTCCTCCTTTCCCTGTCTCATTAACTCAATGCCTTTTGCAAGCTCTTTTTCTACTGCCATATCGTCTTCTCCTTACTGTAAATACTCAATGTCTGCCTAAACCTCTTTCTGATGTGTCTTTTTGATATTACATCATATAGTTCCGCCTAAGCTCTAAAAAATTTTATTTTTTTAAAGATTAATATTAAAACAGACCAATGTCTTTCTTGTGAACCTTCCCGAAAAACCACATAATTTTGCAAATCGAGCCAACAGTTTGGGCCTCCTCTATCTTTTTTTCATTTCTGCCCAATAACCGAACAATTACTCTTTTCCTATTGGGAATTATTTTTCGTTTTGAAAACCCAAACCCCAACTATAATTTCTATATTTGGGATACTTTTATTATTTTAAAAAAATTAACCCCAAAATAAAATATATCCTTGGGGTTAATTCACTATATTAAATACTTCGAGCCCCAAAGGAAAAAATTCCCTTGGGGCTCGATTCATCATCTTATCTCTTTTGTTCCCAACATCTCGTTTTGTCACGAGATTTCTAAACATTTCACTTTTCGGAACTACGCTTCATCTACACTTCCGGAGGCTACAACATCTACTCCCGTACCGGCCACATTTGCACACACAACATCACCCGTACGTATCGGCGCCTTCGCAATCACGTTCTTAAGCTCCGCTACACATTCTTGCATTTTTCCTTTTGGAATATCACCATTTGTCTTAACAGGCACAACCGGATCTTTCCCACCTTCTACAACAATGGTTGTCGTAACCACTCTTCGCGGATCCTTTACTTCATTTCTTGCATAACTTTCGCCACGCATACAACCATTTCCGTACACATCTACGGCTTCATTATTTTCTACTTCTACTGTGATCTGACATCCTCTCGGACAACGGACACAGGTTAATTGTCTTTTTTCCATATAAATTCCTCTATTATCTATCCTCTAAGCATACTTTAATGGATTCACAATCAGGATGAGCATCAAACATTGACTTGGTTAAAACAATGCTTTCCATCTCTCCCGGTGCCACAACCGGTTTACGTTTATGAATCACACGGTCTTTACCGAGATATACGCTGATATAACAATTCTCTCTTACGGTTCCCACACGGAAACGGACCACTGTATCCCATTCTATCTTAGATGGACGGATTCTTCTCGGGACGGTGTAGCGTACACCATCTGTTGCCTGAATATCCAATGTTTTTTCTTCGGCTGCTCCTTCCTCTGTATCCGTTTTAGAATCTGCTGATTCACCGGATGAGTTCTGTACATATTTTGCTGCTTCTTCCCCAGCCTGAGCCGCTTCCTGTGATACATAATCCACCAAATCGTGAACATGAAGAACATTTCCGCAAGCAAAAACGCCCTCAATGGAGGTTTCTAAACTTTCATTCACACAAGGTCCATTTGTGATAGGGTTCATCTCAAGCCCCATGCCATTTGACAGTTCATTCTCAGGGATTAATCCAACAGATAGCAATAAGGTATCGCAATCATAGGTTTCTTCCGTTCCCAGAATCGGTTTGCCGCCGGCATCTACTTGTGCGATGGTTACTCCTTCTACACGATCACGACCTTTGATGTCAACAACTGTATGACTAAGTTTTAACGGAATATCAAAATCTTCCAGACACTGAACAATGTTTCTCTTTAAACCACCCGAATATGGCATAAGCTCTGCAACGACTTTCACTTTGGCACCTTCCAATGTCATTCGACGTGCCATAATTAAGCCGATGTCTCCGGAGCCTAAGATTACCACTTCTCTGCCCGGCAAAAAGCCCTCCATATTTACAAGTCTTTGCGCAGTTCCTGCAGAGTATACACCTGCAGGACGATATCCCGGAATATTAAGCGCTCCTCTGGAACGTTCTCTACAGCCCATTGCTAATATAATAGCCTTTGCCTGACATTGAAATACTCCATCGGTAGCGTTTAGCGCGGTAATCACCTTTTCCGGAGTAATATCCAATACCATTGTGTTTAATTTGTACGGGACCTGAAGTTCTGTCGCCATATCAATATATTTTTTTGCATATTCAGGACCGGTCAATTCTTCATTAAATGTGTGTAAGCCAAAACCATTATGAATACATTGGTTTAAGATTCCGCCCAAACGGTTATCTCTCTCCAAAATCATAATATTTGTAATGCCTTGTCTGTAGGCCGAAACAGCTGCGGAAAGTCCTGCAGGCCCACCGCCGATAATTACAATATCAAATGTTTGCATGACGTTTCCTCCTTAAAAATGATCCTTGTTTTTACCTACAATATAATTCGATCCCATTCCATGCTTGGTAATCTCTTCCATTGGAATACCTGTTTCCCTTGAAAGGATTTCCATTGTTTTCGGCGAGCAAAATCCCGCCTGGCATCTTCCCATACCGGCTCTGGTTCTGCGCTTAATTCCGTCAAGGCTCCTTGCACCAAGCGGTCTGTGAATTGCATCTAAGATTTCACCTTCTGTAATCTGTTCACAACGGCAAATCATATTTCCATATGCCGGGTTTTCTTTAATCAATGCATTTTTCTCTTCTATACTACATTCGGAAAAATGCTTTATTCCTTCTCTTCTTTCAATAAAATCTGCCTTTTTTGCAGGATGTAACTTTGCTGCTACAAGTTCTGCCATCATTTTTCCGATTGCAGGAGATGCTGTCAATCCCGGAGACTCAATTCCTGCACAATCAAAGAAATTCTTTGCATCTGCCACTTCTCCGATAACAAAATCGTTTGCTTCCAAATGGGCACGCAAGCCGGCAAAAGATGTAATCACCTGTCTGGTCGGTATGTCTGCTACGTGTTTACCGGATTTTTCCAGTGCGACTTTTAACGCTTCTCCGGTTGTCTGAACCCCCTCTTTATCCTCAATGTCTGTTGCAGTTGGACCTAACAGCAAGTTTCCGTGAACTGTCGGCGATACCAATACGCCTTTTCCCATCTTAGACGGAACAGAAAAAATGGTATGAGCGACATGCTTTCCTGCCATCTTGTCTAACAGACAGTACTCTCCCTTTCTGGCAACAATCTTCATCTTATCTTCACTTACCATATTGTGAATCACGTCTGCATATACGCCTGCTGCATTGATGATACATCTTGTCTGATAGTTCCCTGCCGGAGTGATGACTTCATACATTGCTCCCTGTGTATCTTCGCAACAGGAAAGCTTTTTAATACCTGTAACCGGTTCGTTAAAATGGAATTCCACTCCGTTTACCGCTGCATTTTCTGCCATCGCAATATTTAAACCGAACGGACATACAATACCGCCTGTCGGTACATAAAGTGCTGCAACAGCCTCATCTGCAATATTTGGTTCCTTCTCTTTTAACTGCTCTCTATTTAAAATCTCTAAACCTGCAACGCCGTTTTTAATGCCTTGATTCAACAGCCGTTTTAAGGTCTCAACCTCTTCTTCCGCATTCGCTACAACCATTGATCCATTTCGTAAATAAGGGAAATCCAATACTTCAGATAATTCCTCCATCATTTTGCTTCCCTCAACATTTAACTTTGCTTTGAGTGTTCCCGGCTCGGCATCAAATCCTGCGTGGGCAATACCGCTGTTTGCCTTCGATGTTCCGCTACAAACATCATCCTCTTTTTCCAACACACAGATTTTCAAATCATAACGAGATAACTCTCTGGCACATGCCGCTCCGGAAACGCCGGCACCAATAATAATCACATCAAATTGCATGTTCTTCTCCTTTATCAATGACAGTCAAAAACGCCTGAAGGAGTTCCTGTCAAGCGTTTTGTTTATTCAGCACGAACAAAAACTCTCTTTTTGAATTTTTGTCAACTATGTATTAATAAGAATTTCCACCGTCTTGATTTTTCACAATCTTAACGATACGGCTGGTTCCCAATCTGGATGCTCCAAGTTCAATGAACTTCTCTGCGTCTGCCATGGAAGAGATTCCGCCGGCAGCTTTAATCTTCACGTTTGGTCCAATATGTTTTGCAAAAAGTTCTACATCTGCAAAAGTTGCTCCTCCGGTGGAAAAACCGGTAGAGGTCTTGATAAAATCAGCTCCGGATGCAGTTACGATTTCGCACATTTTAACCTTTTCTTCGTCGGTTAATAAGCAGGTTTCAATAATAACCTTTAAGATTCTTCCGTCGCAAGCTTCTTTGATGGTTTTGATTTCATTTAATACGTAATCATATTCCTTAGCTTTTAACATACCTACGTTAATTACCATATCAATTTCATCAGCACCGTTTGCAATAGCGTCTTTGGTTTCATAAACCTTGGTTGCTGTGGTATAGTTTCCGTTCGGGAAACCGATAACGGTACATACCTTGCATTTATCGCCCATGTATTCCTTTGCAGGCTTTACATAGCAGGTTGGAATACACACAGAAGCCGTTTCGTATTTCATTCCGTCATCACAGATTCCTTTGATTTCTTCCCATGTTGCTGTCTGAAGTAATAATGTGTGGTCTACAATTGCTAAAATATCTTTCTGATTCATCTTCTCCGTCTCCTTTAACCGATGTGTTCTATGTTTCTTGCCAAACTATTTATTCCCCAGCTTTTCGCCTTCGATAATTATTTCTTTTCTTTGTCTGCTTTAATTAATTTACGAAGAGCTCCTACCGCTGTACATATTGCCAACTCCGTGTCATGTACCTGCGGATTTGGTAAGCCCAATTTTGCTCTTTCCTGATTTGCCACCACTAAGAAGCAGGCACCTACTCTTACGCGTAAAAAGCTACCGGCAATAAATAACGCTGCGGATTCCATTTCAGAAGCAAGACAACCCATTCTGATCCACGCCTGCCATTTGTTCTCTAACTCATAGCTTACCGGCATCAACTCCGGCTCATGCTGTCCAAAAAAATTATCTTTGCACTGAACCACACCCACGTGACTGGTAATGTTCTGTTCCTGTGCAGCTGCCATCAATGCATTGGTTACATGAATGTCTGCTACTGCCGGATATTCAATCGGAGCAAATTCTCTACTGGTTCCTTCCATACGAATTGCACCATTTGCGATAACTACATCACCGCCCATGATATCTGTTTGCATTCCGCCACAGGTTCCCACACGGATAAATGTATGCGCACCGCATTTTGCCAATTCATCAATAGCAATGGCTGCGGACGGTCCGCCGATACCGGTAGAGGTTACACTCACCTTCACTCCGTCTAATGTTCCTGTATAAGTTACATATTCGCGACTGTCTGCCACTAAAACCGGATTGTCGAAATGTGCTGCGATTTTTTCGCAACGCTTTGGATCTCCCGGCATAATTACGTATTCACCAATATCTTCCGGGCCGACACCGGTATGATATTGTTTGCCACTTCCTTCTGTATAATCGATCATCTTTCTTCCTCCCAAACGTTCTTTTATATAAAAACAATTCAGCTTTTTCTCTCTGATTGCCCTCTTGTCTCTATTGAAACACATAGTTACTTATATTGTAACTCTTAATACCAATATTATAAAGGGCAAATGTCCTTTTTTCAATAAATAAAGTGTGTCCTATAAACAAAAAATCCCACGCCCCAATGCGCAGGATTTTTTGCTTGTGTGAAAAAACTAATACGAATAACGTATCTTCATAATCTACACATTTAGCCCCAATTCTAAATGTCAATTATTGCAGATACAGCGTCTTTCATAATTTGATACTGCTCGCGGTTAATGGTCATCCGGTTTCCTCTTCGACCAATCAAATTCTCCTCTTCGAGCTTTTTAACAGAGCGGTTAATGGTTTTTACACATAAACCGGATTCTTCTGCTAATTCCATTCTGGTACTGGAAGTCTCATAAACGCCATCCACATTGTACGCTTCATAGCGCTGTGTTAAAATCAACTCCAGCCTTTCTACGCCTTGCAAGAACAAAAACGCTCTGCCCTGACGTGCTTCCTTATTCAAATACCCTGCTACGGCTTTTGCTTCCTGCTTTAAGGCCTGCACATCCGTATCCAGCCATTTTTTAAATTCCTTTATTGGAATCGTAATAACAATACAAGGTGTTACCGTTTCCAGCGTGGTCTTATATTTGTCCAGATCCATAATGACTTCCATACCGCCCATCGCATAGGTTCCTTCAAAACGCATAAAATCATATGCAACTCCAAACACACGATAGTCCGTTGCCTTAATGATACCCTTTGCCACAATGTAAACCTTGTCTACCGTTGCATGCTCTCTGACAAAAATATGTCCTTTTTCCATGTATTCAATTTTGAAAGAATCCATCAACCATACCGGTGCGGTGTGGAAATAGTCCTCCAACTGCTGCCGCTTTTCCTCTGTCAATTCATTCATAAACGGCAACACCCGGTACAAATATTTCTGTTCCACTTTTTTCCTCCTCTACGCCTTTAATCTCGGCGCAAGTACTCCCACCTTAAAAATCTTAAGGCCTTTTCTAATACTGTCTACAAAAATCTGTATCACCGGTCCAACCAATAACATCAATACGACCGTTACAACACCAAGCTTTCCGCCCATTAAAAATCCGGTGACCGTTAAAATCAAATCAAACAACACCTTTGCCTTTCGATAGGGAATCTTTAATTTGTCTCCCATAACCATGGTCAATCCGGTCAACGGGTCAAGTCCGATATCCGCCACAATAAAAATCGCGACTCCGATACAAATCATTAATGATCCGCTTACTACACCAATGGTTCTTGTTACCATTCCGTCCCCGGATAAAAGGAATTCATAGATCCGGTTTCCCAGGCTTACAAAAAATCCATACGGTAAAATATATATTAATGTTCCTACATTTACATACCGTCGTCCGATAAACACTAACGCCAGCGTAATAGCACCATTCACAATATTCGATGCCATTCCCAGCTGTGCCCCTTCTAACCCGCATAAAACACGGATTCCATCGTAAAAAATACCCACCGGATCATTCCCTAATCCGGAACCGGCATTAAACGCAACACCGGCACCCACAAAAAAGATTCCGAGAAGGGCGGCTACGCATTTTTTCACGGTAATTCTATTTTTCATTCTAAATCAAATCCTTTGGTCCAAATCCCAGAGGCAATAATTCTTCTAAGGTATATTCCTGATAATTGTCCCTTCGATTGGCTAATATAATCCGAAATGTTTTCGGATTGCAGAACTCCGCCATCACCTGTCGGCACACACCGCATGGTGCTGTGAAATTCTCAATGTCTAATTCTTCGCCTTCTTTATTTCCAACAATAGCAATCGCGCGAAACTGCATAATCCCCTCAGAAACCGCTTTAAAAAACGCCGTTCTTTCCGCGCAATTCGTCGGTGTATAGGCTGCATTCTCAATGTTGCAACCATGGATGATTTCTCCGTTTTCTGCCAACAACGCTGCTCCTACTCTAAAGTGGGAATATGGTGTATACGCACGTTTCTGTGCTTCGTACGCTTCTTCGATTAAATGTAATATTTCATCACGGCTCATTTAGTCCACCCAAATCTCTTTCTTGAAGCTATTTCCGTCGGTTACATTTTCTACGCCAAAGATTTCCAAAATGGTTGCTGCAATATCTGCGAACTGATCTCTGGTTCCTAAATTCACACCCTCTTTAATATGTTTTCCATACATCAACAACGGGATATATTCTCTGGTGTGGTCTGTGCCGGTAAAGCCCGGGTCACATCCATGATCCGCAGTAATCATAACAATATCTTCATCCGTCATACCTTGCATAAACTCTGTTAACTGTCTGTCAAAAACAGTTGCTGCATTTGCATAACCGTCGATATCTCTTCTGTGTCCGTAGCTCATGTCAAAATCAACCAGGTTTACAAAGCAAAGTCCTTCAAAATCTTCGTTCAACGTTGCAATTGTCTGGTTCATACCATCTTCGTTGTTTTTAATACGAATCGTATGGCTAATGCCTTTTCCTGCAAAAATATCGTAAATTTTTCCGATACCTCTGGTCTGATAACCCGCCTTACTTAAAACGTCAAGCATAGTATCTCTTGGCGGAAGCAAGGAAACGTCATGTCGATTGCTGGTTCTTGTAAAATTACCTTCTTCCCCAACAAACGGTCTTGCAATAACACGTCCCACTCCTACATCGCCAACCAAAATTTCTCTGGCAATTTCACAGTAACGATAGAGTTCTTCCACCGGAACAATTTCTTCGTGTGCAGCAATCTGGAACACCGAGTCTGCTGATGTATACACAATGAGCGCTCCTGTTTCCATATGCTCTTTTCCGTATTTTGCAATAACTTCCGTTCCGGAATATGGCTTGTTGCACAAGGTCTTTCTTCCGGTTCTTCTCTCAAATTCTTTTATTGTTTCTTCCGGGAATCCGTCCGGGAAGGTTGGCAACGGCTTTGGAGAAACCATTCCTGCAATTTCCCAATGTCCAATCGTTGTATCTTTTCCTTTAGACATTTCCTGCAAACGTCCGTAGGCTCCGTTTGGCCGAGCTTCTTTTTCACCGACTTCTACTCCGTCAATGTTAAAAAATCCCATTTTTTTCATCGTAGGTACATAAAATTTGTCCGACGTTGCAACACTTTTTAATGTATTCGCTCCTACATCGCCAAATTCTGCCGCATCCGGTTCGTATCCGATTCCAAAGCTATCTAATACAATAAGAAACACTCTTCTTTTCATATTGCCTCCCATCCTCCGCTTCTTGCTTTTTATTCCACGGAATTCTTATAATTCTATCTTATTCTGCTGCCTCTAAAGCAATTTCCATCATCGCTGTAAAGGAGTTCTGTCTTCCTTCTGCACTTACTTCTTGTTTTGTTACAAAAGAATCGGAAATAGTTAAGATACATGCAGCCTTTTTACCTAATACATTTGCATTATGGAATAAAGCAAAGCTTTCCATTTCTACACACTTTGCTCCGTGATTCTTTGGATAACGTTCGTAACTTCCTCTATTTGCATCCTGATAAAATACATCGCTGGAGTGAATTCTTGCAACCTTGCACGGAATTCCTAATTTTTCTGCTGCAGCGATTAATCTGTCATTGGTTTCTTTTGACGGATACATAACATCATCTTCACATCCGTTCTGCACCTTTGCAAAATTGGATTCACTAAACGCACTGTCTGCTAATACAACATCATATACATCAAGATCTGCAGAATAAGAACCTGCAGAACCAACACGGATGATGGTTTCTACGCCATATTGGGAATATAATTCATAGGAATAAATTCCGATACTTGGCATGCCCATACCACTTGCCATTACAGAAATCTCTTTTCCCTTATAGGTTCCTGTATAACCTAAAACGTTTCTGACAGATGTTACTAACTTTGGATTTTCTAAAAATGTTTCCGCGATAAATTTCGCTCTTAATGGATCACCCGGCATTAATACTGTTTTTGCAAATGCTCCGTTCTCCGCTCCGTTATGTGGTGTTGACATATTATTGTCCTCCTTATTATTCGTTTATGGCGCAAAAAGCCCTTTTGTCTCATTGGAACTACATTATACGATACCATTTGCGTCATTTCTAGGACTTGTGTCCTTTTTTGTCCTCATTATACCGCATTTCAATTGTTTTTTTATGCATTTTCTTATCCATATGTAAGAAAATTTAATTCTATTCACAGGATTTCTGATTTCTTTAAATAAAACAGGGATGGCTATCTTGCCATCCCATTAACCGTCACTTCTTTTAAATTCTCTCCCTCATATCTCAACTTCAACGAGAAAAACTCCTCTGTCGTCAACAAAAGTTCCAAAAAGACTTTATCTCCTTCCCACAAATTCAATTGCGGTACTTTGTCTTTATCAATCCATTTCAGAGTTCCCTCTTCACAGTCAATCAAATCTCCGCAATAACCATCTGCAGTAAAAAGACACATCATTTCATCTTCCCATATATCTGAAATGAATGTAACCAACCCTCGGAACCGATAGGAAGTAAGCGTGAGTCCGGTTTCCTCTTTGACTTCCCGTAGCAGGCATTCTTCCGGACTTTCTCCCGGCAAAAATTTCCCGCCAACTCCAATCCATTTTCCCTGATTGCAGTCGTTTTGCTTTTTTCCACGGTACAACATCAAATATTGATTTTCATTTTCAATATAGCATAACGTTGTTACTTTCATATCTTTGCGTCTTCCTTCTTTTTCTTTCCTTTACTGAACAGCTTTCAACTGTTCAAAGTACCAGAAGAACTTCAACGAATTATTTCCCTGTTCCGGAATCATTTCATAATAATCTTTGTTTACACTAAATACGATTGCCCTCTGTCCGTGCATCGCAAGGTCCGTAACATCCTTTATGGGAACACAGAACTCTCCACAACGGATTTCTTCTTCCGAAATAGAAATTTTGCCTTCTGCAACCGGCGTTTCCACATGATTTTTAATGCTCTTAATCGTTCCGCTATTTGCAGTATACATCACTTTGTTTTTGATATCCTTACGGATCTCTTCTTTTTCCCAATCAGCAAACTCTCTTAAGGTCTTAAACGGGGCATCCTGCAGCATTCCATACTCGTTATAGGTATAGCGTGCATCGCATGATTTACAATGTACCTGGTTTCCAACAGATTCCATCACATCTTTCTTTCCGCAAGACGGACAGATAAACATAAGATTTTCCAACCCTTTGGCTCTGTTTTTTCCTTTATACGCCACCGGCTTAGCTAACTGTCTTTCGTAAGCATCTTCAAACAAATCCGCGGTTATTGCCTGATAAATTTCATCTACAGACATCTCTGCCAACTGTTCTTTCGTGTAAACTTTCGTAACGGCTCCATGGAGTTTCCCTCTACGGATTGTTGTACCACTCCACATCGGAGATGTAAAATATCCACCGGTAAGTTTATAAGTGACTAAACCACATTTCATAGACTTAATCAGCTTCGCTGTAGACGGTGCAATTGCACATGTTCTGCCGTCCCAGGTACGAACGCCTTCTGCAAACATGCACACATTGGCTCCCTTTTTCATCAGACGCATAGCTTCCATAATCGCCATGGTCGCAGGTGCTCCTTTATAACGGATAATCGGTGCAAACAAATGCTTTAAAAAGAAATATCCCACCTTCGATCTGGCAATATGCTCACTAGCTATAAAATACATCTGTTTTGAAAAACTGGCTCCAACTAAAATCGGATCAAAATCTGTGGCATGGTTTGACAAAACCATATATTGTTCCGGCAAATCCTTCGCTTTTTCATATGTATATTTCATTGTGATTTTTACAAACAACGCCGCAAGCGGTCGCAATAATGTCCAGTATACCTGATATCTTTTTTTCATTTGCACACCTGTTTCTATCGTATTTTACAAAAGCTGCAAGCCCCGATAAGCCCTGCATTCTTTTGCTCTTGTTCTAGTATACTGAGTTTTTAGCCATGATGTCAATTAAGAATTCTTTTATAACGAAAAAAAAAGGCCACCGTCAATAGGTCGCCTTTTAGGAGAAGGTATTTTTGCTATGGGGTATAGCAAAAAGATATAATGTATTTGGGGGGTTTACTCCTTTATAATACCATCCCCATCTACTGAAGTGTTCACAAAATTAACAAGTGCACACAAAATCTTTTGTGCATGTTGCACAATAATTGTGTACACTTGTGGTTTTACGTCATAAAATGTGGCTTATTCTTCTGTTTTTGGTTGCTCAAACAAAGCGGCAAACTCTTCGCCGGTAATCTTTTCTTTCTCCAGCAATAAATTTGCACAGGCATGCAATACATCCATATGCTCTTCAATGATTGCTTTTGCTTTGTCATAACATTCATCGATAATACGCTTAATCTCGGCATCAATCATACCGGCAACATTTTCACCGTATCCTCTGGTATGCGCCAAATCTCTTCCGATAAACACTTCGTCTTCATCGTTCGTATAGCATATTAATCCGATATTCTCCGACATTCCATATCGGGTAACCATACTTTTTGCAAGTTTGGTAATCTGCTTAATGTCCTGACTCGCTCCGGTTGTAATATCGTCAAAGATAAGTTCTTCCGCAATACGTCCGCCAAGACCAACCATAATATCCTGAAGCATACTTCCCTTTGTATCAAACATCTCGTCGTTTTCACGAATCGGCATTGTATATCCCGCTGCACTTGCTCCTGTCGGCACGATGGAAATAGAATATACCGGACCCACATCCGGAAGTACATGGAATAAAATCGCATGTCCTGCTTCGTGATAAGCCGTAATCTTTCTCTCTTTTTCCTGTACGATACGACTCTTCTTTTCTGTTCCGATACCTACTTTTACAAAGGATTTACGGATATCCTCCTGTACGATGTATGCACGGTTTTCTTTTGCCGCAGCAATCGCGGATTCGTTCATCAGGTTCTCTAAATCTGCACCGGCAAATCCTGCTGTTGTTTTTGCAATCTGATCTAAATCCACATCATCGCCTAATGGCTTATTCTTTGTGTGAACATTTAAAATCTCTCTTCTTGCTTTCACATCCGGTCTGCCTACATAGACCTTTCGGTCAAAACGTCCCGGACGCATAATCGCCGGATCCAAAATATCTACACGGTTTGTAGCTGCCATAACGATGATTCCCTGATTTGCAGCAAATCCGTCCATTTCAACCAACAACTGGTTCAAGGTCTGCTCTCTTTCATCGTGGCCACCGCCCATACCGGTACCTCTTCTTCTGGCTACCGCGTCAATTTCATCGATAAAAACGATACATGGCGCATTTTTCTTGGCTTCTGCAAATAAATCCCTAACACGGGATGCACCCACACCCACAAACATTTCTACGAAATCAGAACCGGAAATATCAAAAAACGGTACTTTTGCTTCTCCGGCAATCGCCTTACCAAGCAATGTCTTACCGGTTCCCGGAGGTCCCACTAAAATAATTCCCTTTGGAATTCTTGCTCCCAAATCAATATATTTTTTCGGGTTTTTCAAGAAGTCCACGATTTCTTCCAATTCTTCTTTTTCTTCTTTTAAACCTGCAACATTGTCAAAAGTGATTCCGGTTTCGTTCTCTCTGTGAATCTTGGCCGGACTCTTTCCAAAGTCTGCCATTTTTGCTCCACCGCCACCACCGGCATTCATTCTTCTGCTCATAAAAATGATATACAAAATAAAAATCGCACCAAACACCAACAATAACGGCAGTAATTCCTTTAAGAAACTTTCCTGTGGCACTTCATTCACGGCATAATTCCTAAATCCATGGCTTTCCATAAGCGCCTGTGCTGCATCTACGTCAGTTACCACCAATGTATAATCGGAATACGCTGATGTGCCGTCTTCATTTTTTGTTTCCACAGTAACCGTTAATTTTCCGGTCGGAATGTCCTTACTCGGACGCACTACCACGGCCACTACTTTTTCATTGTTAAGGTCTGCTTCAAACTGTTCTTTTGTATATACCGGCTGTTGATTGCTTTTGATATCAAGGAAATACCAAAGGCCCACAATAACCAGCATCAAGAACAGATATAAAACAAATCCACTCTTGCGTTTTTTCAATCTATTATCCTCCATTTATCTTATTTCTCCTACAGTTCAACTACGCCGATATATGGAAGATTACGATATTTCTGTGCGTAGTCCAATCCATACCCAACAACAAATTCATCCGGGATCTGGAATCCTGTATAATCAACATCCACATCGATTACACGACGTTCCGGTTTGTCAAGCAATGTGCAAAGACGTAAACTTGCCGGCTGACGGGACTTTAAATTATCCAGTAAGTAACTTAAAGTTCTGCCGGAATCCACGATATCCTCCACCACCAATACATCTTTTCCTTTAATGGTTTCATCCAAATCCTTCACAATTTTAACAACACCGCTGGACTTTGTATCATTTCCGTAACTGGACACGGACATAAAATCCATGGAAAGCGGAACGGTAATTCTCTTTGCGAGTTCACACATAAAGAACACGCCGCCCTTTAATACGCAAATCAAGTGAACCTCTTTTCCTTCATAATCCTTGCTGATTTGTTCTCCAAGCTCAGCGATTCTCTTATCTACTGCTTCCTCGTCTACTAATACTCTGATTGTTTCACTCATTTTTCTCTTCCTCCATGTATTTTATTTCCAAAACCTGTTTTGTTTCGGGATTGATTTTTCCGTATTCGCCCATTCGTACACCTACGGCCCACAACACCATCCGGTCTTTTGCAAAAAGCACCACATCATCCCTTTGCTGTTGCAAAACCTTCTCATGAATGAACAATTCCTTTATTTTTTTCGTACCGCCGTCTGCGCGGACAACCATATAGTCCCCGGACCGACGATTACGTACTGAAATACATCCATTAATTATATCATAATCAAACCATTTCGTACACGCTTTATCCGGAATTTTATGGATATCTTCTATCTCATCCGCCGAAAAAATCCGTGTTTGTACGGTTTGTCCATCCCAGAGTACTGTTTCCCCCGGAATCTTCAATGGGATTTCCGATCTTTTAACATCCTCTTTGGTTCCTGCCTCCGGCACCTTTTTTATACAGATTCCGTCATACTCTTTAATTGCAAAAAGTCCATACGGCAAATCGGTCTTTTTTCCCACCTGCAATTCTGCCAAATTGGACACATCCTGAATGTGAATCCGATGAATATCTTTTTTACTTCCGGCTAATTCCCCTATTACATTGTGTAACACCCCGGAGATAATATACTCATTTTTACTTTCAAACAAGGATGCTTTTATCCGTGCTTCATTCTCCCCGAAAACAACCGTTACCTCCTCTTGAGCCTTGATGCACCCTTTTAACGTATCATTTGCACCTTCCAGCAAATGGGCTGTCTGCACCATATGGTCAATCACTTTTGGATTTACCTCTTTTAAGCGAGGCAAAATCTCTTTTCGAATATAATTTCTGGTATAGGTTGTATCTTCATTGGTGCTATCATTACAGTATTGTACTTGTTTTTCTTGCAGATATGCTACAATTTCCTCCCTGTCTAACACCAGTAATGGTCGAATTAAGTTACCTCTCACCGGCGTCATCGCACACAAGCCCGCAATCCCGGTTCCTCTGCAGAGATGAAATAACATCGTCTCTGCCACATCATTTTTGTGATGGGCCACAGCAATTTTATTTGCACCCACGCGCCGTGCCACCTGTTCAAAAATCTCATATCGGATCTTGCGCCCCATTTCTTCTTCCGAACAGCCTTCCTGCTTTGCCAAAGACGGAATGTCCACATGCTCTACGACACAGGCAACACCTTCTTTTTTACATAGTTCTACAACAAATTCTGCATCTTGCAAGGCTTCTTTTGCCCGAATGCCATGCTCTACATGGACTGCCGTCAACGTTAAATCATATTCCTTTGCCAAGGATTGCAGTATGTAAAACAGGCACACCGAGTCTGCACCGCCGGATAATCCAATCACAATATGATCACCCGTTTGAAGCATATTTAATTCTTTCACAAAAGCCTTAACCTTATCTTTTGTCAACATATCCTATCTCTCCCAAATCTTCAATGCACAAACCAGCATATCGTCCCGCATCTTATCTCCCGACAATTCAGACAACATCGTCATCAACTGCTGGGTTATATCCGCCGGATTCTCGTCTTCTACATGTAAAATCAATTCCTTCATCATTTCCTCCGGATGCTCCGTCGGCAATATTTCCAACGCCCCATCCGTCATAAACACCAGGGTATCTCCATCCTGCAGCTGGCGGACCTGCTTACACACCCTTGCATGTAACGTCGCCCCTACCGGCAACGTATTTCCGTAGAGCACTTCCACCGTATTTCCCCTACGCAAAAAAGATGCTGCCGCTCCCATTTTATACCAATTGCTAACGCCTGTAAATGTATCTATTTGGCAAATATCAAGAGTTGGACACCCTTGTTCTTCCTTTCGCAGGGCACATGCCGAATTTAACATCGCCAATGCCTCTTCCGGCGAAAAACCGGCCTCCAAAAGTTCTTCCACAACCTCCAAGACCAAATCGCTTTCTTTTGCTGCGTTTAAACCTCTTCCCATTCCGTCAGAGATTCCCAACACCTTCTTTTTTCCCTCCTCCAGAGAAAGGAAAAACTCGTTATCTCCGCAAATTCGCTCTCCTTGTCCGGAACGTTTTTTGCAAGCGGACAGAACCTGATACTTTCCGGCCTGTATAAATACCACTTTACGTTCCTCATGATTCAAAAAAACTTTCATATCTTCTCTCGGAAGCATTTTATATCCTGTAATCTGACTGACCAATTCTCCAACACTGCGCAAGGATAGATTTTGCCCTACCATAGTTGATGCATAAAACTCCAACTGATGACACCCCTGGGCATCTTCATAAATAGAAAACTCCCTGCCTTGTATTCCGTTTTCTTTTAACTCGTATTCCAACAACCGCAAAAGCTGCCTGTCCTCTTTGCACAGATACACGGTTTCTTGCGTACATTTTTCAATATTTCCGGCAATTGCCAACAACTGTTTTGAAATCGCAGCACGGCTTTGCCCCCATATCCCATCGGATAGACTTTCTCCCCCTCGGGTGTTCGCTCCTGAAACACTCACACATTCATATTGGGGCGGTGCAAATACTGCTGCCAGTTTCTCACAAGCCAGAACATACTGCTTAACTCTTTTCCTTCGCTCATGATCTGCAATGGGTCTTGTAACAAAAATCTTTTCTTTCGGCGTCAAAAACCAGTGCACAAAGCGATTGCCGGTCAACACCAGTCCAAATCCAAACAGACCTTCAATAGCTGCAGAAAGCATTCCTTTGGAACTTCCTTCCATCAGCACTCCGCTGATACCAACGAAAAAGACTGCCAAAAAAGTCCATATAGCAATATGAAGACTTTCTTTCCGACCATGCATTTTTTCCATCACGACGCTTCCGATTAAAATAATCAGAATCGTCAACATATAACGGATAGCATCAATCCAGGCTACACCTGCAACAAGTCCGGCAATAGCGGTTAACAGCAACCATCCTTTTTTCTCATTTTCCAAGCACATCATGGCGAATGTTCCGGGCAAAAATGGCAGACACCCGCCAACTTGCACAAATACACTACCTCCTACCAGTAAATAACAGATTCCTTTTCTTAGTTTCATTTTCATAGCCCCCTTTCAAAGTGAGGCCATTATAATTTAGCCGAAAAAATTTTTCTGTCAAAAACACGGAGTGCTTTTAAAAAGTTTTTTCCATCATTTTACACAGAATTACCTGCGAGTTCATTTAAGAACTTAAACTTATGCCGGTATAAAACGAAAGACTGTTTTTCAACAGCCTCTAGTTATCTTCCGGTTTAAATATAATCTCATTCTCAAACACCAGTCCCAGCTTCTCCCTGGCAATCTCAATAATATATTCAATCGTCTGGGTTAACTCCTCATATGCAAGAAGTTTTTCCTGACGTTCTTCCTCTTTATCATATTCTTTCTGAAGTTCTTCTTGTCGAGCGGCATATTCTTGATTCTTTTCGTAGAGCTTAATAATGTTAAAGGACATAACGACTAGCATTAACACTAAAACAATCGTTACAATTCCCGTTTTTTTTCGGTTCTTAACACTTTTTCTGCTCATACAACGCCTCCTTTAGCACAGTTCTTCCTAACTATATTCTAATGATTAAACGTCGAACTAGCAACCCTTTTTCCGAAAAAACCCGGATTTCTTTATAAATGAAATTCCCTTTTTTAGCAATCTCTTCCAATAACGTCCCCATATCATGTAATATAGCAACATTCCGAGAGCCGTTCCCGTCAGTGCATACATGCGTACTTTACCTGCATTTTCCAGAAACAACAGATAACAAATCCCAAACGCACTCACAACCCAAAACAACAAATCCTCAATATCCCTGATAATCCTCGGATGCCTTATGATACATCGAAACAGACGTATTCCGTCATAAAGAAGCATAAGTTTTACCCCTAAGAAAAAAGCCTCTCCTAAAAACCGGATTTCGTGGAAGATTTCCGGACTAATCTGATGGTCCATTACCCAAACAGCCTTCCTAATAAGGAATCATTTTTCCGGCTCAAGTCCCCGGTGTCCGTATAAATAAAGCTGTCTAATCTTCCCTCAATATCCACTTCCCCTTTTTCCACTGACAAACGGTTAACATGAAGATCCTTTCCTTTTACGTGAAGCATCCCCAGTTCCGTCTCCAAAAGAATTTCTGTTAAATCAAAGCTGATAACATCTACAACTCCTGTAAACATGGCATTCCGTCGATTGTTTAAAACTGCCCGATGTGTTTTAATTGGTGTTTTTTCTTCCATATAAACTCCCCTTCCACTTGTTTGTCCCCACTACAGTATATGGATAAGAGAATGGGTATAGAACAAAAAAAGAACCGCCCGTTATAAATAACGAAACAGTTCTTTTGCTTCTTCTTTTCTTGAAGTGTCCTGAATATCGAGCACTTCAACCTTAACACTCTTATTCCCGAATTGAATCTCAATAATATCTCCGACTTTAACATTAACGGAAGCTTTTGCAACTTTGTGGTTTACTAAGACTCTGCCCGCGTCACAGGCTTCATTTGCTATCGTACGTCTTTTAATGAGACGGGATACCTTCAAAAACTTATCTAAACGCATCTGATCCCCCCTATAATTATTTTCTCTGTCCTTACTGTCCGCTTTTATGACAGATAACAAAAGGGACTGTCTTAAAACAGTCCCTTCTATAAACTAGTCTAATCTTAAGCGTTGATCATGTCTTTTAAAGCTTTACCAGCTTTGAATTTTGGAGCTTTAGATGCAGGAATTGTCATTTCTTTACCAGACTGTGGGTTTCTACCTGTTCTAGCTGCTCTTGTAGATACTTCGAAAGTACCAAATCCTACTAACTGGATTTTTTCGCCTTTCTTCATTTCTTCAGCAACAACTTCTGTAAAAGCCTTTAATGCTCTTTCAGCGTCTTTCTTTGAAATTTCTGCTCTTTCTGCCATAACTGCAACTAATTCTGCTTTGTTCATATTCATATTCCTCCTCTGGATATCATAACATCGCTTACGCAACATTAGTGTCAAATATAGTTATAATGATTTTTTGGGCGTTTGTCAAGAAAAAACCTCGAATTCTTGCGACTTTTCACATTTTTTCACAATTATTTTTTCAGTAATTTTCCTGCCCCTTGTATCAATCGTTCCATCTTTGTTTCACTGTCTTCAAAAGATGACCCTTTTACGCCTAAGTACAGCTTAATTTTTGGTTCTGTACCCGACGGTCGAACAGCTGCCCATGCTCCGCCTTCCAACAAATAAATCAGCACATTTGCCTTTGGTAGTCCGGTTTCACCCATATAATCTACAACTTCCTCTACAGCACTGCCTGCAATCTCTGTTGGCGGACATTTACGAAGTTCTTCCATGATAGACTGGATTTTTTCCAAGCCTTCTTTTCCTTCCATTGTAACGGAAATGACATGGTCGGAAAAATATCCGTAGGTCTCAAACATCTCTACCATGGCATCCCACAACGTCTTGCCCTGCATCTTATAGAAAGCTGCTGCCTCGCACAATACCATAGTTGCTGCAACCGCATCTTTATCTCGGGCATAAGTTCCCGGTAAACAACCATAGCTTTCTTCCATACCAAATAAATAAGTGCCTTTACCCGTTTGCTCAAACTCTAACATTTTCTGACCAATATACTTAAATCCGGTTAAGACCTTAATTAATTCCACGCCATATGCTTTTGCAATTGCATCGGTCATGTTGGAGGTTACGATGGAGCGGATGAAGGCTCCGTCTGTCGGCAATTCTCCTCTTAACTTTTTCTGAGCCAAAATGTATTCACCAATTAAGCATCCGGACATGTTGCCGTTTAAAGGCATATACTTACCTGTTTCACGGTTAAGCACATATACACCCAGTCTGTCTGCATCCGGATCGGTTGCCAATACCAGATCTGCATGTAATTCATATGCCCTCTTTAAGCCTAATTCAAATGCATCTGCAGCCTCCGGATTCGGATAGCTTACCGTTGGAAAATCTCCATCCGGCTCTTCCTGCTCTTTTACAACATACACTTTTGAAAAACCAAGTTCTTTCAAAAGGCGACGCACCGGCACATTTCCGGTTCCGTGAAGCGGAGAATAAACCACAACCAGCTCATCCTTCATTTTTTCAATCGCTTCCGGATTTAAAACCAAGGCCTTTAATTCTGCGATGTAGGCATCGTCTACCTCTTTTCCTATAACCTGATATAAACCTTGTTTCACGGCCTCATCTTTATCCATCGTCTTTAATGCAGCAAAATCATGAAGCTTTTCAACCTCTGCCATAATGCCTTTATCATGCGGTGGTGTAATCTGTGCGCCATCCGCCCAATACACTTTGTATCCGTTATAGTTGGACGGATTGTGGCTAGCGGTAATGTTAATGCCTGCTGTTGCATTCAAATATCGAACAGCAAAAGATAATTCCGGTGTTGGTCTTAATTCCGAAAAAACGTATGCTTTTATTCCATTTGCCGCAAGACATAATGCCGCTTCATTGGCAAATTCCGGTGACATATGACGGGAATCATACGCAATGGCAACACCCTTTTTTTCTGCACCGCAGGAAAGAATATAATTTGCCAATCCCTGTGTCGCTTTACGCACGGTATAAAGATTCATACGATTCGTACCCGCACCAATGATTCCGCGAAGACCGGCCGTACCGAACTCTAACTCTTTATAAAAACGCTCTGTAATTTCTTTTTCATTTCCTTCAATGGCCTTTAACTCTTTCTTGGTTTCTGCATCAAAGCAGTCCTCCGTTAACCATTGTTGATATTTTTTCATTATTTCCATCTTATTCTCCTCCGGCATCTTAATTTCCGCCACCGATAATGATATCCAGTACATCATCGATTAAGTTGTCTGATACACCGCTATCACTACTGTCGTCTCCATCATCTTCTTTGTCCTCGTCCGAATCATCCTTTTCATCATCTTCATCGTCGTCCTTATCTTCGTCTTCCTTATCACTTCCGGATGGAACTTCCATATCGATAACAAACTCCGCTTTTGGTGAGCTGATTAACAACAAACGAGACCATGTATCATATCCCTCCAACGTTGCAGTAATACGATACATTCCGTATTCTAATGTAAACGGTTGAGAAGTATCTACTTCTTCGCCGTTAATTTTAATTATCATGCCTTCCTGTGCCGGTTTAATCAACACCTGAGAGGTCTTTTTCGCTGCTGCTTCAAATGGTTTTAAATCGACTACCGTTGTTTCCCCCGGCAAAATCTCAATCGTGGTATTTCCGCCGTTTCCTTTGTATGCTACAGATAAGGCATACGCTCCGGCAGGAACTTCTACCTGCATATCTTCCGTAATCTCTCCGGCCATAATATTGCCTAACACAAAATATCCGCCTTTGAATTGATCAACATTGGAAAATGCCAGCGTCCCATGTCCGGTATTGACAATAACGGAAAGAAGTTCTTTTTCAAAACCAATAATACTAATACTGTCTTTTTCTGATAACTGAAATCTGGAAATCAAACCATCTTGAGAAAAAACCATAGTTGTATCTGAAAGATGATAGTTTTCACCATTAATCTTCATGATTTCATTTTCAATATCTAACGTAAAACTCTTTACATCTTCGTGTGTCCAGACCTGCTTCGACTCTTTTAATGCTTTTAGCGTATCCCCGGCTTCATTTAACTCTATTGTAAACACTTCGCCGCACACAAGACTTTCCGCAAGAATATTTTTCTCATAGCGGTCCATCATAACCGTACCGCCGGTATATTTATAGGTGTACTCGCGATAACTTCCGCCCACCTTTAATAGGACCACAATCTGCTCTGTCAAATTTACTTCTTTTAAAATATATACTTTTTCCAATTCATTGGTTTCTTCCTGCTCTACATCCGGTCCTACCGGCTTTAATCCGCCCCCGCCGGCACCTCCTTGTATGTTGCCGGAACCGGTTTTGGAATGACAGCCCGCCAATAGGCAAACCATCGTCAGAACACTTAGAAACACATAGAAATATTTTCGTGTCTTCATTTTTTATCCCTCACTTCGCCTTATTATACAATAAGACTATGTAAAAAGACAAGAAACTGTTGTCTACTTTCTTCCTGCTGCAAAAAATTTTCCAATTTTTCCCGGTCCCTTAAATGGGCTCCCGTTTTTCTGCTGTTGGAGTAGTGATTTATTATTTTCCAAAAACGCATTGGATAAACCATACGGGCATATAAATCTTGTCTTTCTTCCATCGTCAGATGTCCTTTTTCTATGTAGTCGCTGACCATCTGCCCACCCAATACCTTATTCCAATCATGCTTTTCCATCACTTTTCGCAAATACTGTGTAAAATCACTAACGCGACAGTCCGGTAGCATATTATCAAAACCAACGATTTTCATTCCCGATTTTGTAAGAATTAAATTATGATGTGTAAAATCTTTATGACAAATTTGATATCTGCATTTTGATTCATCCATTTTATCCAGCATATCAATCGCTTTTTTTCCTTCTTTATGACACCGGTCAAACACTTGCCGCAGGCTCTCTTCCAACTCTGACTTGTGTTTTTTACCGGTAATGTAATTATAAACATACTTCATCTCCCTTGTGTGTTTTATCAACTGTTCTTTTGTGGTCTTTGGTTCAAAAAAAGCACACTCTGCAGGAACCTCATATTGTTCTATCAGAGCCTGTAGTTCTACCAGTTTTTCCACGCCCATTAAGATTTCGGATTCCTCCATAGCATCGCTTTCTATTCCCTCATACCACTTCCGAAGCACAAACACATTTTGATATCCGTCCATAACCGGTATCTTATCCTCTTTATTGCGGCAAAAAATATCGGTTTCAAAGCCCTTTGCCTCCCAATCCGTTAAGATTCTCCATAAGACTTCTGCTCTTTTTTCGCTGGCCGGATAAGGCTTCAATAAATACGTTCCTTCTCTGCAATAATAGATGGTTCCCCCACGTCCTCTGCTCGTCTTTTCCACATGTAAACCGTATTCATCAAACATATTAATTTCTCGATTAACCAAAAAAATACCCCCCACGAACAGTAATCATAATCTCGTTATGTTCACTATTCTATGAGGGGTTTTGCTTCTCTATTCGATAAAATCTTCTCTTATTTTTTGCCGGATATATTCTGTCAAATATTCCTTTGTATTGTTCTTCGGTTCTCTTAAAACCTCATCCAAGGCCGCGTTCAGATATGCTCCGATTTCTTTTCCCTGCTCAACACCAAGGGCCAATAAATCTGCCCCGGTCAACGCCAAATCCCGGATAGAAATGCAATCCTTATTTGCCTGAATGGTTTTCCACTCCAATTCCAAGAAAAA
The DNA here is from genome assembly GCA_045593085.1 of Lachnospiraceae bacterium. Lineage (GTDB taxonomy): Bacteria > Bacillota > Clostridia > Lachnospirales > Lachnospiraceae > XBB1006. The sequence goes on from JAZNWA010000011.1 coordinate 49,167, forward strand.
CTCATTTGTCAAGCCATAGATAACCTTCTTTAAAGCCACCACATCATCACCGCACTCCGCACCCACGTTACTAAAATATCTGCGCACCGCTTCCGGATTATTTTCCGGCTCTTCTCTTAAGAATTTTAGAATATGTGATACTCTTCGGATGGTATTTCCATCCATCTTTAAATTCCGTAACACCTCCGTCGCAAGTTGGGAAGTATATTGGCAACTATCTTCTGCCAACCCCCCACAAAAATCAAATAAGATGCACAATCGCAAATCCTTATCCGGTTTACATTTTTCAAGCAAGCTTAACATTGCGTTTACAGATTCCTTTGTTTCTCTGCTCATAGCCTCATGAAGCTCCGGAAAAAACTGTTGCAATAATCCGGTTTCATAACAAATGAAAAGAGTTTCCGGATGTGGAGAACTTAACATTTTTATAAATTCTGTGTGGATACGTTCCTTACTTACCATTTTCAGATTCGGAGCCAATTGCTTAATCGCTTCTTGGGTTTCCTCTTCAATGGCAAATCCAAGCTGCGCCGCAAAACGAACCGCACGAAGCATACGAAGAGCATCTTCCGTAAATCGCTCTGTCGCATCGCCCACTGCACGGATTCTTTTTTCCGCCAGATCCTTTTCCCCTTCAAACAAATCAACTACTCCGCTGCGCTCGCTATAGGCCATTGCGTTAATGGTAAAATCCCTGCGTCGCAAATCTTCTCTTAAATTTGAAGTAAACTGCACCTGCTTCGGATGACGTCCATCTTCGTATTCTCCATCAATTCGGTAGGTTGTGACTTCATAGCTTTCTCCACCCATACGGACTGTAACTGTTCCGTGCTGGATTCCCGTATCAATGGTCTTTTTAAAAATCCGCTTCATCTCTTCCGGGGTTGCAGAAGTTGTAATATCCCAGTCCTTCGGCTCTTTGTTCAGAAGGGTATCACGAACACAACCACCTACCGCATATGCTTCGTAGCCGGCTTTTTCAAATTCATCGATGATGGTTTTCACATTCTTCGGAAGCAAAAACATAATCCCCCTCCTTATCTTTTTATCAAAACGGCTTCCGAGAGTTCCCCGGAAGCCCCATATTTCTTATTTCTTTTAATATGCCTTACCCCAGTATACCAATGCCTTTGCCTCTTTGCCGCAGCATACGCAACGGTTGGAGATTGGTTCTCCCTTAAACGGCATACATCTGCTGGTTGCGGTGGTATCCTCTTTTATCTTGTTCTCGCAAGCCACATCGCCGCACCACATACCTTTTACAAAGCCCGGTTTTGTATTAAGAATATTCTTAAATTCTTCATACTCGGTTGCTTCGTAAACATGTGCATCTCTGTGGGCTCTTGCCGTTTCAAGCATACGCGCCTGCATGCTCTCTAAGATTTCACCAATACGTGTTTCGATATTGTCTAAGGAAACGATTTCCTTTTCTCCGTTATCACGACAAACCACTACACACTGGTTCTGCTCAATATCCTTTGGTCCAAGTTCGATACGAACCGGAATACCACGCATTTCCTGCTCGGAGAACTTCCATCCCGGGCTCTTATCGGTATCATCAACCTTAACCTTAAAGTTCTTAGCTAAAACTGTTCTAACTTCTTCTGCTTTTTCAAGAACACCTTCTGCCTGCTGACGAATCGGAACAATCATAACCTGTGTCGGTGCAATACGTGGTGGCAATACCAAACCACGATTATCGCCATGTACCATGATTACCGCACCAATCAAACGGGTTGTCATTCCCCAGGATGTCTGATGTACGTACTGTAACTTGTTGTCTCTGTCTGTATACTGAATACCAAATGCTTTTGCAAATCCGTCACCAAAGTTATGGCTGGTTCCGGACTGCAATGCTTTACCATCATGCATCAATGCTTCAATGGTATAAGTTGCCTCAGCACCTGCAAATTTTTCCTTATCTGTCTTCTTTCCGCGGACAACCGGCATAGCAAGAACTTCTTCACAGAAATCTGCATACACGTTTAACATCTGAATCGTTCTTTCTTCTGCTTCTTCTGCTGTTGCATGTGCAGTATGGCCTTCCTGCCATAAGAATTCCCTGCTTCTCAAAAACGGTCTGGTTGTTTTTTCCCAACGAACAACGGAACACCACTGGTTGTACAACTTCGGCAAATCTCTATAAGACTGAATATCATTTGCATAAAAATCACAAAACAAGGTCTCTGATGTAGGTCTTACGCAAAGTCTTTCCTGTAATGGTTCCAATCCGCCATGTGTTACCCATGCTACTTCCGGTGCAAATCCTTCTACATGGTCTTTTTCCTTCTGCAACAAGCTTTCCGGAATGAACATCGGCATATAAACATTCTGTACACCGGTTTCTTTAAATCTTCTGTCCAATTCTGCCTGGATATTTTCCCAAATTGCATATCCCGCAGGTTTAATTACCATGCATCCTTTAACACTGGTATAATCCACCAATTCTGCTTTTAACACCACGTCGGTGTACCACTGTGCAAAATCTTCTTCCATTGATGTAATGGCTTCTACCAATTTCTTATCCTTCGCCATGTCTTTCCCTCTATCCGATTGATCGGAATCCTCTTTCCATATAATACTGTTTCTTGTTTAACTCCGGAGTTGTCTTGGCATAGCATTTATCATCCATATAAATACATGCTCTTCCATCTTCTTTTGCTTTATATAAACTTCTGTCCGCCTCATTACGAAGCTCCCAGAATTCCGTCGTTCCATTTACTTTCGCATGAGCAATACCCATACTCATTGTAACGTACGGCAGGAAATTGTCCGGTGAATGCGGAATCACCAAATCTTCCACTGCCTTCTTGCAGTTCTGTGCCCACACCAGTGCATCTTGCGTTGAGAGGCCACTTAAGAAGATTAAAAACTCTTCACCACCTACACGGGCACAATAATCTGTTTTTCGTTTGGTCTGCTCTTTTATCGCCTTTGCTACCGCACGGATACATTCATCCCCTGCCGAATGACCAAAATGATCATTATATTTCTTGAAGTTATCAATGTCAAGCATAATAACTGCAACTTCTAACCCCTGACGCATGCAAAGTGGCCAGATATGCGCAATTCTTCGCTCTAAACCACGACGGTTTAACATCGTTGTCATCGGGTCGGTTTCCGCAAGGTTCTTTGCAGAATTCAACTTGGTAGCATCTTCCACTTTTCTTTCAAATGCGTAATAGGCTTGTCTTGAAATAACACTGCACAACGCCTGTATGCACAACAAATATACAAAATGTTCACCGTCTACGCGGCCGGTCGCCACTAAAAACAGACTACCTGCAACCTGTGCTGCAATAGATATGATAAATTCCATTTTCTCAAGCAACGGAATCAGTGCTAAAAATCCGGCAAGCACACCGACTTTCATAATTACAGAGAACTGATTATCAATTAAAAACACCGATAAAAAGCTAAAAATCGTTGTAACCGACCAAAAAACACGGACCAATACTGTACCCTGTCGGTTCTTGCCGGTCATTTTGTAAAAGGTAATTCCTGCAAACGCCAAGTAAACACCAGGGATAGCTACCATTGCGATATAGTATCCGATACCCGAAACTTCAGCGCCTCTGCTAAAATACATCGCTACCCACTCAATAAAAAAGAGCACAACAAAAGCGAGGGATGCAAGTAACATCCTTCGCATATTTTCCAATGTGATCCTTTCTAATACGTGAGACTTATTTTTAATATGTCCCCTTTTCGTTCGGTGCATCATTTATTACTCCCTAGCAGAAAAAACGAAAATTCTGTGAATTTTTTTCATTATATCATTTATGCCTTTAAATGGCAAGAAAATTGATGAAACTGTTTCCCTTCCGGGTGAATGGAAAAATCCATCTTTTTTCCGGTTTTCGGATGGCAGAAATTTAGCCTGCAAGAGCATAGACTAAGGGGTTCATAGCCGTTTTGAGCAGTATCTCCATACTTTCGGTCTCCCACAATCGGATGGCCCATCGCAGAAAGTTGGACACGAATCTGATGATGTCTTCCTGTATCCAACTCAACGTGTACCAATGACTGCGTTTTTCCCCCATTATCCACACTTCCTAACACCGCATATCTCAAGCGTGCCTTTTTTGCCTGTGGATGTTCCGGTAAAACCACGGAACTGGTATTTGTTTTTCCGTCCCGGTAAAGATAGTGTTCCAAAACACCTTCCGCCTCTTTCGGACATCCGTTTACTACGGCAAAATATTCCTTACCAAAATCTCTTTGGGCAACTTGCTTACTCAAATTCGCCGCTGCTGCCTTCGTTTTTGCAAAAACCATAACACCTTCTACCGGCTGGTCCAACCGATGTACCAGACCGATATAAGGCTCCTCTTTTTTTTGTACACGGTAATTCTTTAACAGGCTAATCATATCCATTTGTCCAACAGATGCGGTTTGTGTGGCAATACCGGCATCTTTTCTGCACACAATGATTTCATTGTCTTCAAACAAAATATTCTTTGTAATCATAAATCGCCCTTCTTGGTCAAGGAAAAGACTTATTTTCTTTTCTTGCTCCACAATTTCATCTGCGGATTACTATAACACATATGACAATGCTGCATTTCTTCTTCCGAAATCGATTCCTGAGAATAGTACATCTTTTTCACGATTTCCATATAACGCGCCCAGTCGTTTTCCGAAACGGATGTAAAGGTTTCCTTTAATAACCGCTCATATTCTTCATCTGTGATATATCCGGATAACGGAATCTTTGCCACTTGTCCGAGATATTTCCAACGTAGCATCCGATAAATTCTTCGGTTCATACGTCGAACCGCTTTACGACCATCTTTTTGGGCAATTGCTGTTTCCATCTCCTGCTTTTGGACTTTTTCTCTGTAAAGAATAATCCAAAGAGCTCCTGCTATTGTTCCGGCTGCTACAAATATTCCTAAACCGGTTAAAATTATCTTACGGATATTGTTATTCGTTCCGCCCACCTGGCCCTGTGCTCCTCCAGACTGTGACGGATCATCTTTTTCATTATCCGGCACATTTTCCGGCGTATCATCCGGGGTATTATCCGGGCTTTCATCCGGATTATCCTCCGGATTGTCACTCGGGTTGTCGTCCGGATTGTCATCCGGATTATTGTCCGGGTTGTTGTCCGGGTTTTCATCCGGATTATCGTCTGGGTTGTCACTTGGATTGTCATCCGGATTGTCACTCGGGTTGTTGTCCGGGTTTTCATCCGGATTATTGCTTCCGGTTAAGCCTTCCCATGATGGGAACCCACCTACACCGCTTCCCGATGACAACGCTGCTGTAACTTCCACCGGAACCCAACCTATATACTCATAATAAACTTCAACCCACGCATGTGCGCGATAGTCGGTTACTTTTGCTTCATAAACTCCCGTTTCTTCTGAGTATACAAAGTCAGCAGGCTGTGCAACATATCCTGACACATATCGAACCGGTACATCCAATTCTCTTAAAATCAAAGCCGCTGCAGTTGCAAAATGCATACAATATCCCACATGGCTTTGTGTAAGTGCATATTCAACAGCATCTGCTCCCGCCGGTAATGACGGCAAATTTGTGCTATAGTTCATTTCCCGGTCTAAATATGCTCTTACCAAATCTACCAACTCATTTCGATGATAATTGGTAATTATGGCATTCTTTATTTCCTCATCGCTTAAAACCAATTTATAGTCATCATCTTCATCCGTCATGTAAGACTCTATCTCAATCGCCGCTTCTTTGATGCAATCCATGCCCTCCGGTACTTGTGTATATTGGTCAGCAACGGTGTTATACCACTGTCGGAAACGTTTATACGATGCAGATTTCATAAACTGTGTATACGTAGACGGATCTTCCAGTAAATCACCTTTCAAAAGCGCTGTAAACTCTATTTCTCCGTCCAGTACTTTTTTCGAGATGATGTAATCACCCGAAAATTTGTAGGAACTATCCAGATTGTTGGGATCTGTACCATACGGAAGGTATGCAACATCCCCAAGTCCGCCAACATATTTTATGGAAAAATCTCCGGTCTTTGCACCGGATGCCCGAACAAATTCCTGAGCCATCGACGCAACGATCTTAGATGCTTCTTCTTCCGTATAACCGGCCGCTTTACATGCCTTCAAAAAGGCGTCATCATCAACCTTCCACGTTCCTTCCGCATATTCTGTCGCGTAAAAACCCCTTAAGTATAACGATGTAGTCGGTTTTTCCTCTGAATAAACATATAAAACATCGCGTCCTGTCTGCGTCGGTTTTGCATTATCCACATGCTCGGACGTAATATGAAAGTTTGTCCCCAAGAATGACAGGTCTAATCTTTGAAAGTTTAAACTTTGTTCCCAAGCAATCAGTTCATCCGAATACTCCATCAAATGGTCGATTTTTCTGTCAAAGAACCAACTGGTTAAAAACAGGCTGATTCCCAAAGAAATCGGCACAACAATTCTCAACATTAATCCTTTATGATCGCAGGTAAACAAAAGAATCATTGCTACAAACAAAGAAATTGCCGCTTGTTCTTTCGGTCCATAACCCAAAATCATCAAAAGAATTAACGAGGCGATCCCAAAAAATCCTAATAAACCTCTTTTCTTCGTTGAATACGATGCTTCCCAGAAAATTGCCCACAACACCATTAATAATCCTGTTAAAATTGGTGCCACGGCATTTTTTCCCGACGAAGTGTCTACCATAAGATTTGTGAAATAATAATAATTAAACCGTTCCACATATTTTCCGACAATGTAGGTTAATCCATCTGCATGTTTCAAGACACGTAATACTAAAGACAACACAATAACCAAGCTGTTTACCGTCGGGAACACAACGCGAATCCACTTATGCTTTTTAAGCTTCGGGAAAACGCATTCATATAATACCCATAAAAGGAATACCCAAGGAATAATGAGACCCCAATACACTTCGCACGGCTGTAACCAGATTTCAGTCATGCGAAAAACAGACAACCATAATAAACCCATGGCTACCCACAGGCTGATTGTCCCAATTATCTTTCCTGCTATTGAATCCTTTTCTCTCTTATAAGAGGAGTTCCAGTTTTCCACACTCATCTTCTACACTCTTTATTTCTTTCATCTTCCATTTTGTAACCAAATCGCCGTCTTTGTACAACTCTAACCCCAGCGTCATCATTACATCATGCAAATATATTTCATTTCTAAATTTCTCACGATAAGCCTCGCGTATATTTCGTTTCGACTGTGTATCAATATCACACAAAAAATGTGTTAAAAACAAGTAATAACTCTCTTCATTATCCACTCGTATACGTCTGACATCCGCCGTTTCCCGACTCAGCCAAGTTACAAAATGTGGCGTCTTTAAATCCATCAAGCGAAACGATACACTGGCCAACACTTCCAAAAACATGTCCGCTTCTGCCTTAAGTTTCCCTTGTGCTCTCGTATCAATCATAAGAATAATACTGCACGGCTTCGGCAAACTGTTTTCTTTTACCATCAAGTCATCTACTCTGGCACTTAGCTTCCAATGGATATTCTGTAATTTGTCTTTTTCCCGATATTCACGAATTTCAAAGGTCTCCGTAGGATCGCTTCCGCTTCGGAATTCATCAAATACATCTGCATCGCCTTGGAAATTCTTTGTACTGCTTTTTACTTCAATACCCATGGAATGAATTTGCGGTAACACGCTAAAAAAAGCAAATGCCTTACTTTTTCTGGTAATAAACATAAATCCGAAGATTCCCTGAATTCTTATCTTTTCCAACCTTACTTCAAAAGCACCGGAATCTTCCGCTTCCCAAAAGATTTCATGGATACTCTTTGCCCGCCGCACTCCCGGAATCATATGCCAGATACGCTGCTCGTCTCCTTTAAGCACATTTTTTATTCTTAATCGGACAAAAACCTTTCCGACCGGAAACAAGCCTGTATTTTTCATTACGATTTGAATTCGCGCTTTTTGTCCCTTATCCACCATCGCAATCGGAACCTGCAAATTACAACGCAAGGTAAAGAATCGACTGATAAGCTCAACAAAAGAAAGTGCCACCAGCATCCCGATTGCAAATAATACAGTAAGCATTCCCGCATCCTGATAGACTATTCCATAATACAAACATGCTATCATAATCAATAGCATTATTAATAAACTAATCACGTTTTTCCTTCTTCTCCATATATGTTGCCGGCTGTGGGATATCGCTAACAATACTGTCTAACACGGCCTCTTCTGTTATATGTGCTACCCTTGCTTTTGTGTTTAACACAATTCTGTGCTTTCCTACATCCTGAAATACTGCCAACACATCTTCCGGTGTTACATAATTTCGTTTCTGTAAAAATGCCCAGCTTTTTGCCATGCGTACACAAGCAATGGTTCCTCGCGGACTCATACCAAGTTCAATGTATGGATTCTCTCTGGTACTCTGAACCAATTTTGCAATATATGCATATACCTGCTCATGGACATACACTTTTTCAACCACATCCTGCAACTGAGAAAGTGCAGTCACACTTAATACACCGTCAATCTCCCGGATATCTTTTTTTGCACTTTTCCCCTTCGCGATGGAAATCTCACTATCCACGTCCGGGTAGCCCATACTCATACAAATCATAAAACGGTCCAACTGGGACTCCGGTAACAACTGTGTTCCGGCACTTCCCTTCGGATTCTGCGTAGCCATAACAATAAACGGATTCGGAACCGCATGCGCCACACCATCAATGGTTACCTTTTCTTCTTCCATAACTTCCAATAATGCAGACTGTGTTTTTGGAGATGTTCGGTTGATTTCATCTGCCAAAAACAGATTACACATAATCGGACCTTCTTTATACTCAAATGTTCCATTCTCCTTCTTGTACATAGAAAAACCTAAGATATCCGCCGGCATAACATCCGGTGTAAACTGCACTCTCTGATTCTTTAGTCCCATTGCCTTGGAAAACGCTACTGCAAGTGTGGTCTTTCCTACACCCGGAACATCCTCAATCAATATATGTCCACGCGCAAGGATGGACGCAAATGCCTTCATAATACGGTCATCCTTACCAGTCACTACCTTTCTTACTTCATTAAATACCAAGTCCGCACATTCATACGCTGTTGCCATGGTTTTTTACCCCCAATTTGTCTCTCATTCTTTTTCTTTTTATCTTATCTTCAAGTAATTATAAAATGGTCTTTAAGATGGCTTTATTATAGCCCTTTTTGTTCACATTCTCAACATAATTTTCATACAAGTGCAATGTTTCCAGTTCTGGTGATTGGCGCTGGGGATTCGTTCCCGCGGTTGGGTCTTCTCGAGCCTCGTGGTTGGGTCTTCTTGGGGTTCCCTCGTGGTTGGGTCTTGAAGACGCTGTCCCGCTCCCAGACCCAATTTCCCATTTCCTCCGGCAAGAAATGGGGCTTACGATGCAATGTTGCAACCCGCGACCCAATTTTTCTTTCTCCCCGCCGAAGACTGGGTCTCTGAATAGGACGCTTTGGTTTCAGGCCCATTTTTCCACCTCAAGCGCCCGTTTTCGCCGGCTTTTGGGTCATGGTCCCGCCCTCTGTAACAAAGACCCACAAAAAGAGCGATTCCCCGGGTCTTTCATTTGCTTTCTTATACCCAGACCCAAAAACCGCTCTTTTTTATTCTTTTCATCAAAAAATTGGGGCTGAAACGAAAATCCCATCCATAACGACCCTTCAAGCAAACATGACTCCCTTCCCTCCATTTGCACTCTTCAAAACACACCGCTCTCTTATGCAAAAAAACGGAGTCCGGTTATCCCCGGACTCCATATGACAAATGCGTTTCTTTATTATTCTTTTTGTTTTCATTAATCACGTAGCTGTTCGGTAGCAGAACCAATTTTCCGAACATCCTGCTACCGATAACTCAGCTTACGCTTCCCCCTGTTGCTCTATGGATAAAAATAACTTTTCATAACTCCCCTCCCCGAAGCAACGATGCTATTCTAACACAATTTTTTAATTTTGACCCCTACTAAGTGGTTAATTTTTCAAATTTTTTTCAAAAAACTTTCAAAATTAACCACTTAGTAGGGGTCGTTTTTTAAAAATTTATGGTAGCGTTACCTCGTCATAAAAAGAAAGGAGGAAAAAAAGATGAAAAAATTCTTAGTTGGCGTATTAGCATTAGTACTTGTTTGCACAACTTTATCTAATGCTTCTTTCGCGAGCGCAGCTGACTGCGATGAAAACTATGGTGTTTCAGTTGCATCTGATTTGGAAGATCCTGACCGTCCGGAACCAAGCCGTAAACACTAATTATTTTTCTGTTTTAACTGCCAATAACTTTTTCTTGTAGCGGCTAATGAAGGTTTGTTTTTCCGAATAACCCTGAACAGCCGCTATGGTTATTGCAGTATCTAACACACAAGTATCCTGTTTAGTAATCTCCATATTCTGTTTTTCCTTGTTCCATATCGAATCATATAACCAATAAAATAACGTGCCTGCCAAATCGTGCTGTATACATTTTCGCAAGTTAGTATGCACTAGTTCATTTGCCAACTCAAAGTTTTCTAGATTTGCCATTCTACTTTCTAACATTCGCAATATTCCCAAATACAACGCGACAAACTCATCTCCAATAACTTGTGGTTTTGTATAACCTTTCAGAATTTTTGTAATTAATTCAATTGCGCAATCCGCACCTTGAGTCTGTTCATAGTTTTTTATAATCTGCTGTATAATAACTTCTTCATTTCCATACAACAAGCCAACCTCTGGGTTCTGGAGATATTTTTCTGGTAATGTCTTGCCAAGTATTTCTATTCCTTTTCGCAACTGCATTCTTGGAGTATACTCATTTCTCCTTTTCTCAATTTCAAAATCGCTTAGCTCCATAGCTTGTTTATTAATGGTGATGGTGAGATCTATCGACGACTTCACTTTCTCCAAAAGAACTTTTGCTTCATCAATGTTACCTCGGTCCATTTCCAATGTATAATCAAAATACTCTCGCTTCACCTTCATATTATCTGCGATCAGCATATAATAGCACTTCTCTATAGGTAAACCAACCTCATTTAAAATACTATATCGAATTCTAGTTTGTGTTTCATTCACTCCTCTCTCTAACCGTTCTATTGTGGCATAATTACAATTACTCTTTATACTAAAACTTTCTTGTGTTTCACCTTGTAATCTTCGTCTTTGAGCTACCATTGTTGATAGTGAATATATTTTATATTCATAGTACATAGGACAGTGTTCATCGGCATTCCATTTTGCATAACAGTCTTTTATTACATTTTTAACAGATGGATAATACCCATAAATTTCTCTCTTTTCACTCACTTCTCCCTTTGGAAGAACCATTTCTTCTGCTTTCAGATACATTTCCATCATTTCCCAAAGATATAGAATCTTGTTACCATCCGCAAGCATTTTGATTCCATACTCTGCGACCTCTAGCGCTTTTGCATATTCTTTTTTTGCCAGATGGATTTTCGTCATTTCATAATTTATCTTCGCAAAAACATGTGGAAACTCGTTATTGTTATACGGAGCTTTTATTTGCAGCTTATAACAATTTTCATAGATATGCTCCGCTTCGTTTGTACGACCTATTTTTTCTAAAATCATTGCAGTTCTTATAATAAGCAGCAATTCAATTTCACTATAGGAACAATTTTCAAAGTCAATACTATCCAGCGTCATTTTTGTTTGTGCTAACGCCTCTAAGACATTTTTCAACTGTTCCTCATAAGAAACCTTCATTTGTGCCAGGCTATAAGAACGTAGTAATCCAAGAACTTGATAATGTAAATTCTCAGCACATCTTAAGTCGGCCATTTTCTTGAGATATTCTTCAATATATCCATCGATCTTTTCCGGTTCATTATTCCAGATGCACATTCTCATCCGCTCTCTAAGCGCAAACAAATCATACTCTCCATCCTTTAGAATGAATGTATATCGTCTCGTAGATATTCCGAGTCTCTGAAGAAATGCTTCCAACATCAACTTATCCATCTCCGTGCCTTTTCTGAAACACTTCGACAAATATGCCTCACTGCATATCCCATAGCACAATCTTTTCTGCGGAATCTTCTGATCTTTACTTTCCAAACGAATCATGTTAAGAATCATATTATTCGCCACAACTACACCTCACCATATTTTTTATCACGGCGCTTACTCTTTTGTAATCCCTTTAATTATAACAAAAAAGAGTGATTTTGCCCATATGCCAAACGCCGAGCCTTTTGGGTTCAAAATTCTCTTTTAACGAGAATTTCGGGCTACATTTTGAGGTTTTGGACAAAGAAAAAGATACTACACATGAAGCATAGTATCTTTTTAAATAAAAACATATTTCAACACCAAATCAAATTTTTCATTTTAGGTTTCATCCAGATATATTTCTATCTTACAGAATTCTTTATCTTTGCAGAAAATGAATTCAGGCGTTTTTTTGATATAATTAAATATGTTTTCTTCCATATCATCATTCCATACTGTTTGTTCAAAATCTTTAGTTCCCTCTGTCGGCACATATAAAACATCCACATGAATTTGATAATACTCGTCTTCATCATTAGGAAATTGTCTGACCAAAGAAAAGTTAAACATCGGTTCACCTGTAAAAGAATAGGTCCCTGTTTCGAACAGAATCATATCTTCTTTAATCGGTATACTACACATCTTCTCAAACGCATTTACAATCTCCTCCAAAGTTGAATTATCGGAAATTTCGTTTTGCAAATACAGTAATAAACTTTCTTTTGTAGTTTTCTTAAATCCATCCAAGAACTCCATTTAAAATCCCCTCCATAACATTCATGTTTTAACCTTCTATCATATCAAATGCCTTTATTTTACACCTTAAACCGGTATCCCACTCCCCACAAAGTCTCGATATACTGCGGATTAGAAGAATCCACTTCTATCTTTTCGCGAAGCTTTTTGATATGCACAGTAACGGTGGCGATATCACCGATAGATTCCATGTCCCAAATCTTATTAAACAATTCATCCTTCGTAAACACATGGTTCGGGTGCTCTGCAAGGAAGGTCAATAAGTCATATTCCTTGGAGGTGAAGGCTTTCTCTTCTCCGTTTACCCATACGCGATGCGCTCCTTTATCAATACGTAAACCACGGATTTCGATGATGTCGGAGTGCCCCTGTGCACTACCGATTAAACGTTCGTATCTGGCCAAATGTGCCTTTACTCGTGCCACCAGTTCACTTGGTGAAAACGGCTTTGTAATATAGTCATCCGCTCCAAGGCCCAAACCGCGAATCTTATCAATATCGTCTTTTCGTGCGGATACCATTAAAATTGGTGTGTTCTTTTTCTCTCGGATTTTCTTACAAATATCAAATCCGTCTCTACCCGGAAGCATCAAGTCCAAAATAAACAGATCGTATTCTCCCTCCAATGCGCGGCGCAGTCCTTCGTCTCCGTCTCTTTCCACGTCTACTTCATATCCGCTAATGGCTAAATAATCACTTTCCAAGTCTGCTATGCTTTCGTCGTCTTCTATAATCAAAATTTTACTCATTTTCGACCTCCTGATATTTTCTTAATACAAAATACATTGTTGTGCCGACGCCGGCCTTACTGGTTGCCCATATTTTTCCGCCGTGATCATCCAGAATTTTTCTTACAATGGATAATCCGATTCCTGTTCCCTTTGTTTCATTTCTGGATGCGTCTGCTCTGTAAAAACGCTCGAAAATATGTGGCAGATCTTTCTGGGCAATTCCTTTTCCGTTATCTTCAATCTCCACCTGTACAAAATCGCCCACATCCTTAATTCGAAGATTGATTACCTTTGCCGGTTTATCCATATATTTTACGGCATTTCCGATAATATTGTCCATGGCCCGGCTAATTTGTTCCGGGTCAATAACAATACTGCACGCTTCTTCCACATAGTTAAAATAATGAAACTCAATATTTTTTCCTTCCATATCCAGCTTTGTTTCTTCCACGTAATCTTCAAAATAAGCCGTCATCTTCAGCTTCTGGAAATTATATGGTACGCGGTTGGTATCCAGCTTTGAATAAATCGTGAGTTCATTAATCAGGTGATTTAAGTCATTTGCTTTATTGTAAATCGTTCGTATATATTTTTCCTGCTTCTCCGGGGTATTGGCAACTCCGTCCAAAAGCCCTTCCACATAACCTTGGATAGAAGTGATTGGCGTCTTTAAATCATGACAGATGTTACTGATTAACATGCTGGCTTCCTGGTCATGAACAACCTTTGCCTCCGCCGTTTCTTTTAACTGCCGTCTCATAAGTTCAAAATCTTCGCAAAGCTCTCGGATTTCGTCTTTTCCTTCTACCTTTAACTCAAAATCCAGATTGCCGGAGCGAATTTCCTTTGTGGCTTCGCGTAATCTTTTTACCGGTGCCACAAATCCCTTGTAGGTCCATGACGCAATACAAAAAGCAGATACCGCAAGTACAACCACGATGGTTATCACCAATCCCGTAATCAGGTTTTTGACTTCCGGCGGCGTGGACATTCCGGCATCCATGTACAGTTCCTGATATCGATGAAATAATATGCCGGTATGAATCGTTGCCCCTAACATCATAAGCAAAATCGGAGATACAACCATTAGCACAAACGACAATCCCCATTTTTTCCGATCTTTCATCCATGTTCTCCTTCCAAATGAAAAACATGAACGCAAACAAAAAGTCACGTTCATGTTTTAAGGATACCATATTTTATTTCTAAGTTAAATATTTAGAATCTAAAGGATTTATAAATTTTTTAATTCCTCTACGCGATCCAATCTTTCCCACGGTAAATCCAAATCGGTTCTTCCGAAGTGTCCGTAAGCTGCCGTCTGCTTGTAAATCGGTCTGCGTAAATCAAGCATCTTAATAATGCCTGCCGGTCTTAAATCAAAGTGCTTACGAATAAGATCTACCAATGCTTCATCGCTTAATTTACCGGTTCCGAAAGTATCCACCATTACGGATGTCGGCTGTGCTACACCAATTGCGTAAGACAACTGGATTTCGCATCTCTTTGCAAGTCCTGCCGCAACAATGTTTTTTGCAACATAACGCGCTGCGTAAGCGGCACTTCTGTCAACCTTTGTGCAGTCCTTTCCGGAAAAAGCACCGCCACCGTGACGTGCATATCCGCCGTAAGTATCTACAATGATCTTTCTTCCTGTTAAACCACTGTCACCATGTGGTCCGCCTACTACGAAACGGCCGGTTGGGTTAATGAAAAATTTTGTTTTGTCATCAACTAATTCCTTTGGTAATACAGGCTCAAATACATATTTTTTAATATCTTCATGAATCTGTTCCTGTGTTACTTCCGGTGCATGCTGTGTAGAAAGCACTACTGCTTCTAAACGAAGTGCATTGCCGTCTTCATCATATTCTACTGTTACCTGGCTCTTTCCATCCGGTCTTAAATAAGTTAATGTTCCGTCTTTACGAACCTTTGTTAACTGTTTTGTAAGCTTATGTGCTAAAGAAATTGCGTATGGCATATATTCTTCTGTTTCATCCGTTGCATAGCCGAACATCATACCCTGGTCTCCGGCACCGATTGCTTCAATTTCTTCGTCACTCATTGTATTTTCTTTTGCTTCAAGTGCCTTATCAACGCCCATCGCAATGTCCTTAGACTGCTCATCAAGTGCCACAAGTACTGCACAGGAATCACCGTCAAAACCATATTTCGCACGGTTATATCCAATTTCGTTTACTGTTTCGCGAACAATTTTCTGAATGTCCACATATGCCTCTGTTGTAACTTCGCCCATTACCATTACCATACCTGTTGTACAGCAGGTTTCACAAGCCACGCGGCTCATTGGGTCCTGTGCTAACATCGCATCCAAAATAGCATCGGAAATCTGGTCACAAATCTTATCCGGATGTCCTTCGGTTACGGATTCTGAAGTAAATAATCTTTTTTCCATAAAAATGTCCTCCTGTTAAATTCTGTTCTGTAGTTATTTTTCCCTTATAACTACTTTTTAATGAAAAAGAAAAAGCCCGCTTCATAAGCGGACCGATTTATAAAAAGAAATCAAATCCTCTTATTGTTCGATTACTCGCTCAGGTTGGCACCTTCCATCTCAGGGGTTGCCGTGGCTTCACAGATCCTTTTACCTCCACCACTCTGAATAAGAGATTTTATTTTGTTCCGTTGATGATAATATCATTAATTTTGTTCTACGTCAAGGTGTATTTTCGTTCGACACTATTTTCCACGATATGGTTGGTCAGCCGGATATCCTCCAGCTATTTTCTGCATGGCCCTCTGAACTGCATCCCGCGAATTTTTCCAATCTTCTTCTTTGTATCGATAGTCAAATTTCTTCTCCAGCCAATCAATTTCCTCTAAGATGCGTTCCATATTGGCTTCCATTTGTGGAAATAATATGCCTCGCAATCCCTTCTGTTCTTTTTCGTTCAGATACAGAGGAGCAGCGTCCAAAATATCTGCCAAATGATGGAGACATAGGCCTTTTCCCTCTTTCACCAAACTCATAAACTCTCTATCATTCTTTTTATATAAGTAGAAAAATGTGGCTATGTATCGTTCATAATTACGCTTAATATGATTACAAATATAGCAGGAATCCTCTTTTGCATGAACCCATCGACTGACGTTGTTGCTGTCACCTGCGCGTTCTGTATCCTTGCGAAGCTTGTCCATCATTCCAAGTTTTAGGGAATTGGAATAATTCTTCATTTCCTTTTTCATCTCTTTTATGAGTGTCTGCAATCTGGTATCCAGTATTAGCGCATTAGCCAACGTTTCACCGTATGTAAACATTTTTTGGTAATGCTCTCTGCAGAATCCCATCTGGTCTGTCTCTGCACGCACATGGTCCTGCATATAAGAGGCTTGTGGTCCCAATACGAAATCCAGTGCATTCTGCTCCACATTTCTTTCGATATAACAGAATGGACACTCATCCTCTGCACGAAATGCATCCATTAAAGGAATGGTGTATAGTTGTTCTTTCATGTATGTATCCTCTCTGACGAATTACACAATCAATCTATATCAAAATGTAAAAACCACGCCTTGGAAAAGGTTTTTTTCAAGGATGCTTTTAGATTATCTATTAACGGTTGATAAACTTCAATACATTTGACAAAATATTCCCTTAATAGGCTTAAAAACACAACCACTGCACAAATTATACCTAGACCAAATCTTATATAATCGTGAATCGGTAAAACTAATCCAAGTAAGTCGGAGGCCAAGCGGTCTTAGGAAGACAATAC
>JAZNWA010000012.1:0-61418 GCA_045593085.1 Lachnospiraceae bacterium
ATGGGTGGATTCCCGAGTGGCCAAAGGGGACAGACTGTAAATCTGCTGCAAATTGCTTCGGTGGTTCGAATCCACCTCCGCCCATTAGGCATTAGCCAATTATATTGTCGCGGGATGGAGCAGTCTGGAAGCTCGTCGGGCTCATAACCCGAAGGTCATAGGTTCAAATCCTATTCCCGCAATTAAATGCCCAGTTAGCTCAGTTGGTAGAGCAGAGGACTGAAAATCCTCGTGTCTCTGGTTCGATTCCGGAACTGGGCATTTTGTCTATTTATATGGGATACTAGCTCAGGTGGTAGAGCACTTGACTTTTAATCAAGTTGTCCGGGGTTCGAGTCCCCGGTGTCTCATTACGGCTTCTAGGGTTTTCCTAGGAGCTTTTCTTTTTCTCAAATTTTGAGAACCCTTGATTTTACGAGGTTTTCAGAGTTTGAGATTTTTTTATTTTGAGGCATTGTACTTGATTTTACGGAAATATCTTGAAAAAAACGAATGCGTTTGGGGAAAAAATGGGGGAAAGATTTTTCTACCTTGATATTTTGTTGGGGGAAATTTGGGGGAAACATGGGGAAATCCTGGGAGACATAAAAGGGTAAAAAAAGAATGCCCAAATCTTGAAAACCTTGATTTTATGAGAATTTCGGGTATTTGAGATTTTTTTGTTTTAAGATATAATCCTGTTTATTCTTCTGATTATTAAGTTTATATTTGTAAATAATAAGGAAGAAAATTATAAAACATATTAAATGCAAAGGTCATGCGTGTTATTTTGAAGTATTTTAGATTTTATAATTTGGATGAAAAGAAGTGCTTTTCAAAGTATAAAAATAAATGTACAATAGACATATACGGAATCTTTATAGATGTTAGGAGTAGAAATGGCAAAATTATATTTTAAATATGGAGCGATGGGAAGTTCAAAAAGTGCAAATGCATTAATGACCGAATATAATTACAAGGAAGTTGGAAAGAAAGTAATTGTAACAAAACCATGTATTGATACCCGAGATGGTGCTAAAATTATAAAGTCAAGAATTGGTTTAAAAAGTGAGTGTATTTATTTGGAGGATCTTTTAAATACAGATATTGTGGAGTCCTTGAAGAAACTTCGAGTGTGTTCCGATCAGAATGAGGCAGAAAAAATCCGCGCAGAAATTTTACGTTCTAAGTTGTGTTGTGATGCGATTATCGTTGACGAGGCACAATTTGCGACAAAAGAGCAAATTGATTTGCTCTCAGATATTGTGGATTATCTTGATATTCCGGTTTTGTGTTATGGATTACGTGCGGACTTTCAAAACAATGCTTTTCCCGGCAGCTTAAGGCTTCTTGAGGTTGCGGATAGTTTGGAGGAAATTAAAACGGTTTGCTGGTGTGGCAGAAAAGCAATATGTAATGCGCGTTATAATGAGAAAGGCATTGTTCGACAGGGCGAGCAAATTGAGTTGGGAGCTAATGATAAATATATTTCATTATGCCGTAAACATTGGAAAGAAGGGAAACTTCGAGGATAGTAGGAGGGCTTAGTACATGGATATTTTCGCTGTATTTGAGATGATTGGCGGATTGGCATTATTTTTATTTGGAATGCACATCTTAGGAGAAGGGTTATCGAAACTTTCCGGTGGAAAAATGGAGAGTTTATTGGAACGACTAACATCTACTCCTATAAAAGGTGTTCTATTGGGAGCAGTTGTTACTGCAGTTATTCAGTCTTCGTCCGCAACAACAGTAATGGTGGTTGGTTTTGTAAACTCCGGGATTATGAAATTGAGCCAAGCCATTGGCGTAATAATGGGTGCAAATATTGGAACGACAATAACTTCCTGGGTTTTGAGCTTGACGGGTTTAGAAAGTGATGCTTTTTTTGTGCAATTGTTAAAACCGACCTCATTTTCTCCGATTATGGCAATTATTGGTATTGCTTTAATTATGTTTACGAAAAAAGAGAAAAAGCATAATGTAGGGGCTGTTCTTGTTGGATTTGCAGTATTAATGTATGGTATGGATGCAATGAGTGCAGCAGTAAAACCACTTGCAGAAGTGCCGCAATTTACGGAAATATTGTTGTTGTTCTCTAATCCAATCCTTGGTTTGTTGGTGGGGGCGGTATTTACAGCGATTATTCAAAGTTCCTCGGCGTCGGTTGGTATTCTTCAGGCGTTATGTTTGACGGGAACTGTTGGAAATATGACAGCCTTACCGATTATTATGGGTCAAAACATCGGAACATGTGCCACAACATTGATTTCATCAATCGGAACAGGGAAAAATGCGAAAAGAGCAGCGTTGGTTCATTTCTATTTTAATTTAATCGGAACACTCATCCTGATGGCTGGATTTTATGCGTTGAATGGAGTTTTTCATTTTGCGTTTTTGTCAGAACAGGCGACGCCGGTTACAATAGCTCTTATTCATACCGCATTCAATGTTTTGGCTACTGTTCTTTTGTTCCCGTTTAGGAAGATGTTGGAAAAACTTGCAGTTGTTACAGTTAAAGATAATCCAAATGAATTAGAGTTACCGGATGATTTCCAGGTGTTAGAAGAGCGTTTCCTAACAGTTCCGGCAATTGCAATTGAGCAGTGTCGTGTAGTGGCTAAAAAAATGAGTGCCTTGGTTGAAGAGGCCTTATTCCTGGCAATAAAACAAATTGATGATTATAATCCGGAAGAATGCAGGCTCATCGAAAAGATGGAAGAACGAGTTGACAAATATGAAGATGAGCTGGGAAAATATTTGTTAAAGATTACAAGTACAGATTTAAGCGAAAAAGATTCTCAAACTGTAACAGAGATTTTGCATTCATCCAGTGATTTTGAAAGAATCTGTGACCATGCAGTAAATATAATGGAAAGTGCAACAGAAATAAACGAGAAAAAAATTATATTTTCGGAAAAGGGACAAGAAGAGTTTGCAATTTTTAAGGCTGCAGTAAAAGCGATTGTTGAAAAAACATTTGCCGCATTTGTGGACGGCGATGTGGAGAGTGCAAGAGATATTGAGCCGTTGGAAGATATTATTGATAAATTAAATGATAGAATCAAGAAAAACCATGTACAGCGCTTGAGAAAGGGTGAATGTACATTTGAAACAGGGCTTGTTTTGAATGATCTTACAACAGCGTTTGAAAGAGTGTCTGACCATTGTTCAAACATTGCGATTGGTGTGTTGCAGTCTGTAGAAGAATTAGATGCGCATGATTATCTGGAAACACTGGATAAGGGTGAGCATAGTAGATACAGAGAAAAATATCTTGAATATAAGAAGATGTATAATTTTAAATAGTAAATGAATGGAAAACCCCCTTTCTGAAAGACCGGATAGGTCCGACAAAAAGGGGGTATTTTTTTATTCGGAATCATCAAGTGTTTTTGCGATTTCCAACATAATTGCACATTCCATACGTTTTTTGAAGAGTTCGCAACCGGCTTTATAAACGCCGTTTACGGAACCGGTTGCATGATATGCGTTGGCAGCACAACCGCCTGAACAATATAATTTTGCCCAACAATCTTTGCATTCTGGGCGGGTATATACATTACAATCGGCAAATTCTTGTTGAACCGTATGGTTGGATACACCGTTCCAGATATCACCCAGCTTGAATTTTTCTTCTCCTACGAATTGATGACATGGATACAAGTCACCCCAAGGTGTTACGGCCATATATTCAGTACCTGAGCCACAACCTGAGATGCGTTTGTAAATGCAAGGACCATTTTTTAAATCCAGCATATAGTGATAGAAGGTAAATGGTGTGCCGGCACGATGATGTTCAAGCATCATTTCGGCTAATTTTTCATATTGGTCACAGACAATGGCCATATCTTCTTCGGTAAGCGCGGATGGATTGTCAGAGGCGCATACGACAGGTTCCATAGAGATTTCTTTGAAACCAAGGTTAAGCATGGTCTTGATATCTTCCAAGAAATCAGGATTAGCATGAGTAAAGGTGCCTCGCATGTAGTAGGCTTGACCGTTGCGGGCATTTACAAGTTTTTGGAATTTTGGCACAATCTGTTCCCAGCTACCTTTTCCTGCATAGTCTACGCGGAAGCGGTCATGAACTTCCTTGCGGCCGTCAAGGCTTAATACAACATTACTCATTTCTTTGTTAGCAAATTCGATTACGTCATCGTCAATGAGCATACCGTTTGTGGTTAAGGTAAAGCGGAAATTTTTATTACATTCTTTTTCTCTGGTGCGTGCATAGGCTACGAGCTTTTTTACTACATCAAAGTTCATTAATGGCTCTCCGCCAAAAAAGTCAACCTCTAAGTTATAGCGATTTTTAGAGTTTTCAATTAAGAAATCTAAGGCCCGTTTTCCGACCTCTAGGCTCATAACAGCACGATCTCCATGGTAATTACCTTGGCTGGCGAAGCAGTAAGAGCAATTTAAATTGCAGGTATGAGCGATATGCAAACAGAGGGCTTTGATAATGCCGGCGGAGGTTTTCTTTAAGTCTCCGGCCATTGGTTCAAAGGTATCCGGTGTAAAAAGTTTTCCGGCAACTTTTAATTCTTCAATCTGCTCAAAACATTCGTTAATTTCATCCGGATTAACGTCTTCTACGGAAGCGTATTTTTCCAAAATGTAAGAAGTGAGCGACTCGTGATCCATTTGTTCGTAATTTTCGATGATATCGAAGGCAACTTCATCTACAACGTGAACCGAACCGGAACAGACGTCTAAAACAATATTTAAGCCACCGAGTTTATAGCAATGTATCATGATTAGTTCTCCTTTATGTTTCATAAAAAAATGCCGCCTATTAGGCAGCATTTTGTGGTTATAAATTACTTGCTCTGCTTGTTTTCACACTGCTGATTTGCAATACCACAGCTAGTCTTGCAAGCGGACTGACAAGATGTCTGGCATTCGCCGCAACCACCTTTTTTTGCGCTTTCGCAAAGGTTTTTAGTTTCTAAAGTTTTAATACGTTTCATTAAAACATCCTCCACATCATTTATAATCCATATTATTTTATCACGCATTTAGAAAGAAATCAAGAATAGAAGAAAAAATGTTGTAAGATTGTGGAAAAGAGGTAAAAATCAGAAGGGTCATGTGCAAAAAAATACAAAATGGGACAAAAGAAAATACAAAGAGAATGTGACGGATTGATTGACAAAAACAGCCCTATAAGATAATGTAAAAGTGTATGAGCATTTATAAGAAAAATAGGTTTTTATTATGGTAAATCAAGATAAAAGAGTAAGAATTATTACGGGATATTACGGAAGCGGTAAATCCGAATTTGCCGTAAATTATGTAAAAGAATTAGCAAAAGTTGAAGATAAAGTTGCGATTGCGGATTTGGATATCGTGAATGTATATTTCCGATCCAGAGAAAAGCAACAGGAATTAGAAGAGTTGGGCATTGAATGTATCAATTCTTCTGTAAAGGAAGATAACTGTGATATGCCGGCATTGTCCAGCAAGATTGTAGTTCCATTTTTAGACAAGAGCTATCAGTATGTGATAGACCTTGGGGGAAGTGAAGTCGGTGCCAATGTATTGAAAAGATACGGCAATGACATAAATAAAAATGAAGTAGATTTTCTCATGGTAATCAATGTGTACCGTCCGGAAACCGGTACGGTGGATGAGATTATTGAACAGATGCGTCGTTTAGAGTATGCATCAGGCCTGAAAATTACAGGTTTGGTGAATAATTCTAATCTCATTCATGAGACCAAAATTGAGGATATCGTAGAAGGAGATGCTTTTATCAGAGAAGTTTCTGAAAAAATGGGTGTCCCTGTACGGTATACCACTTGTATGGTGGATGACGGGATGAATGTTGATGAACTGAGTCAAAAGGTGCAGGGAGAAATTTTCCCGATGCATTATAACTTGAGAAAAATCTGGATGTAAGGAGGGTATGAAATGGCAAAATTTATATTGTCTATCAGAGAAGAGCGTTGTAAGGGATGCGAACTTTGTGTCTCCGTTTGTCCAAAAGGTGTTCTTGCAATTGACAAGGAAAATGCAAATGCGGCTGGATATTTCCCGGCAGCAGTTGTTAACCAGGATGAGTGCGTAGGCTGTCAGAGTTGTGTAAGAATGTGTCCGGATGTGGCGATCAGAATTGAGAAAGAGGATTAGGAGGCAAGAAAATGGCAAAGGTTTTATTGAAAGGTAATGAAGCAGTTGTTCGTGCCGCTATCGAAGCCGGATGTAAATATTTCTTCGGTTATCCGATAACGCCACAGAACGAAATTCCGGAATATTTTTCCAAGGAATTACCAAAAATTGGAGGAGCATTTGTTCAGGGCGAAAGTGAAGTTGCATCTGTAAATATGTTGTACGGTGCAGCAGCTGCTGGTGCAAGAGCAATGACATCTTCTTCATCACCGGGTATCGCGTTGATGCAGGAAGGTATTGGATATATTTGTAAGGCAGAAGTGCCTGCAGTTATCGTAAACATGATGAGAGGGGGCCCTGGTTTAGGAGGAATCCAGCCATCACAGGCCGACTATCGCATGTGTGTTAAAGGCGGAAGTAACGGTGACTACAGAAACATTGTATTAGCACCGGGAAATGTTCAGGAACTCGTTGATATGGTTCAGGAAGCATTTGACATCGCTGATCAGTACGGAATCTTAGTATTCGTATTAGCTGACGGTCTTATCGGACAGATGATGGAACCGGTTGAATTAAGAAAACCGGCACCAAGAAATCTTCCGGCAAAAGATTGGGCATTAACAGGACGTAATGGCGGAGAAACTCACAGAGTTTACAACCTCAAATTACAGGCACCTGATTTGGAACAGGACAACATTGACTTGTTCAAGAAATATGCAGTTATCGAAGCAAACGAAAAACGTCACGAAGACTATAAGATGGATGATGCAGAATTTGCATTTGCAGCTTATGGTACAGCATCTCGTGTAGTTCGTTCTGCAGTAGATCGCTTAAGAGAAGAAGGTTATAAGATTGGTATGGTTCGTCCATTAACCTTATGGCCATTCCCGGATGAAGCATTCAACAGACCACAGATTAAGAAATTCTTAGACGTGGAATTAAATATGGGTCAGATGGTTGATGACGTTGCACTTGCTTGTGGAGACAAAGAAAAAGTTGAATTCTTTGGACATACAGGTGGTGTACTTATCACTGTTGACGAAGTATGCGAATTTGCTAAAAAAGTCATGGGAGGTGCAAAATAATGTCCGTTTTATTTGAAAGAACAAAAGGTTTAACAGACGTAAAAACTCATTATTGTCCAGGATGCTCTCATGGTATCGTTCATCGTTTATTAGCAGAGTGTTTAGAAGAAATGGGTGAAATCGACAATGCAATCTGTGTATCTCCTGTAGGTTGTGCAGTATTAGCATTAGATTATTTTGATTTTGACGGTATCCAGGCTGCTCACGGACGTGCTCCGGCAACAGCTACAGGTATCAAGAGAGTACATCCTGATAAAACAGTTATTACATATCAGGGTGACGGTGACTTAGCTTCTATCGGTATGTGTGAAATCGTTCATGCTGCAGCTAGAGGAGAAAAGATTACCACTATCTTTATCAACAATGGTATCTACGGTATGACAGGTGGTCAGATGGCTCCTACAACTCTTCCGGGAATGAAAGCTACAACAGCTCAGTTAGGTAGAGATGTAAACTTAAACGGATACCCAATCCGCGTGGCAGAATTAATCTCCACATTAGACGGTGCAAAATATGTTGAACGTGTTGCGGTTGACTGTCCTGCAAACGTTATCAAGACAAAAAATGCTATTAAGAAAGCATTACAAGTACAGAAATCAGGCGCAGGATTCTCTTTTGTAGAAGTATTATGTGCTTGTCCTACAAACTGGGGCAAAACACCTGTTGATGCATTACAGTTCGTAAGAGATGAAATGATGCCTTACTACCCAATGGGAGTTAAAAAGGACGTAACAGAGGAGGGTAAATAATATGAGTAACACAAATCGTATTTTCTGTGCCGGATTCGGCGGTCAGGGTGTTATGAGTATGGGACAGCTTCTTGCTTACGCAGCAATGCTTGAAGAAAAAGAAGTTACATGGTGCCCATCCTACGGTCCTGAAATGCGTGGTGGTGAAGCGAACTGTTCCGTAACCATTTCTGATGAAATGATCGGTTCTCCGCTCATCAACAACGATGCAACTGTATGTGTATTTATGAACGGTGCTGCTTACAACAAATTCAAAAACAAATTAGCACCTGGCGGAAAAATGTTTATTAACTCTGATTTAATTCAGGATGAAAATCCGAGAACAGACGTTACATACTACAAGATTCCTGTAAACAAAATTGCAACTGAATTGGGAAAAATCCAGCTTGCAAACATGGTTATGCTTGGTGCAGTAAATGATCAGGCACACTTGGTTGAAGGTGAAATGTTATTAGAAGCATTTAAGAAAGTATTTGGTGCTTCCAAAGAAAAATTCATCCCAATCAACAAAGAAGCGCTTGCAAAAGGTGCAGAAGCTGCTAGAAATATGTAATATCATTATATTGCATACAGGAAAACAAACTATATGAATGAAGTGAAACGGCTTGAGAGGCGACGAGTTCTTAAGCCGTTTTCCTTATAAAAAATCATATTTTCTTATTGTGAGAAAAGAATAATTAGATAACAAAGGGCAGGAACATCTCGTGAAAAGAGCAATAATATCAAGGGTTTTGTATGTTTTACTGATTTTATTTTGTGTAGGATTTTATATCTATAGCGTTATCGTTAAGAACGCCGATCCGGTAGAACTCTTGGGGAAGCTGATATTGATAATGATAGGTTGTATAGTTGGGTTTGTGCGTAATGAAGTCAGGTATGGGCTTGCAAAACTTTCTGTTTATGAAGAATCTTGTGCAAAGGTTATAGGGGGAGCATTTTCTGATGATAAAAGAACCAGAAAAAAATTACTCAGAACAATTCGATATTTCGATTATGGTAATAATAAAAAGGCCATAAAAGCATTCCGCCGTTTAAAGAATAAGTGCAAAAAATCCGAGGATTATCTTTGCGTAGGAATATTTTTAGCAAAGAGCTATTCTCAAATACATTCATATTATGCGGCCATTAACGAATATGAGGAGATTCTTTCAAAACAAATAGAATCAGAAAGACTCTATAATTATTTGGCAAACGAGTACTCTCGTGTGGGGAAAAAAGATATGGCGATACAATGTTACGAGAAGGCAATATCCCGTTTCCCGGATTATGAGTATAGTTATATAAATCTCGCAAGCATTTATTTTGGAGATAAGGATTATGATATGGCAATCAACTATGCTACAAAGGCGTTTGATATCAATCATAGATTGGCCGTGACAACCGATTTGCTTGCAATTATGTATGCGTTGCAAGGGGATGAAGAGAGGAAGGATAAATATTTCCGACTATCAATTGCTAATGGAAGTCATGTCCAGGACTTGAACGAAGCAATTGAATACTATCTCGCAGAAAAAGCAGAGGAAGAAGAGTCAGAGAATGACGAATAAAATAAGCGGTCACGTCAAGAAATGTCTTGAAGTGGCCGCTTTCAGTCTTTAATCCAATAAAATTTAATAATAGAGGAAGCTACTTGTAGCACCTATGATGAAAAAGACAACGATAAAATAAATTAACATCAAGCCGCTGATAATAGAGCCGATGATGCCGCATACTAAACCGGCAGTCGCCATACCAATAACCAAACCACCGTTTAAACGCTTGGATTTGCTATACATTGCAAGCGCGATGATGCCCAAAATCAGACCGACGATACCATAGCACCAGCAAAATACGACGGATAGAATACCGCAAATCATACTGGCAACAGCTGCTCCGTTTCCGGGAGTTTTTTGAGGAACCTGCTGGTAAATCGGTTGCTGGGAAGGCTGTTGATAAGTTTGGTCAAAATTGTTGTTGTCCATAGTATATTCTCCTTTGAATTTACAAATTTATAAAATAATCGGGGATGATGAATTTGGCTATATATTGGAGTACCAATATGACAAGAGCCAATTGCCAATAAATGTTGTGAAATTTGAGCCCGTTGATTCTTCCTTTTGTGAGACGCTTAAGGGTCTGAGTGATGAAGAATAGCAGGTACAAAACAACAACATAGACAGCAAAGGCATTGTAGTATATGGCAGAAAAAATTTTTCCGGTAAAGAGGCAAATAATGGCTCGCGTACCTCCGCAGCCCGGACACGGAATGCCAAACAGGACTCGCATGCTACACAGTCGTAAAAAGGTAAGCCCGAAGTGTTCTGCAATAAAATAGGTTATGCCATATATACTAATAAGTATAGGAATCAGAATAACACCGAACCAATAAAGGAAATGTTCTGTTTCGTTTGTCTTCAACTTTTTCATAATCACACCTTAACGAAATTATAACATGTTAAAAGGGTGGAAACAAGAGCGATTTGGCAGCAAAAGTCAGTTCTAATGGTAAGTGGAGACATAAAAATACGTATAACGAATTATAAATCCTCATCAATTTCGATGCCTTTCAGATCTGCTTCTAAAAGACTCATATTATATTTTATGGTATCTAAAGTCTTTTGTGCTTTTGCGGTTTCGGTGTTTGTTGTTGCAAGTTTTATAAGTTCGTCAATTGGTAAGTCAGGTGCGCGATTTTCCTGTGCGCGTGCTTCTGCTTGCTCCTGCGCTTCTTTGGTTTTGGCGATGAGAGCTTCTTGTAATGCTTTCATTTCTTTTAAGTTTTCAAGTCGTTCTTCCTTAAGTTCTTCTTGTTCTGCTTTTTCCTCAGCATCCTCCCAAGCATCCTCCGTTTTTTCGTCAATATTTTCCTGAACTTCTTGCATAATCATTCGGAGAATTTCGTCATTTGCGGCGGCTTTAATAGAGTCAGCAGTATTCGTTGCATCCACCATCGGATTGGATTTCAAGCGTTCGATGGCAATTGCCTGAATATCTCGAATATTGTCTAACATGTGTTTGTCTGCTTCGAGTATTTTTTCTTTAAAACATTCGGCCTGTTTGTATAATTCGAAATACCGTTGTTTGTATTCTGCAGGAAAATCACGAGAAGATATTTCGTCAGTAATGCCGTACTCTTCATTCAGCGCATCTACTTGAGTGGTGATGTCGCTTATCATTTTTTGTGCTTCAATTTTCTGTGCAAGCCATTTGTCATAATCTTGTTTTCGGTCGGTTACACTTTGGTCGAAGGACTTGTCAATATTCCAAGCGTCGCTTATAATCTTCCAGGCTTTTTCCTGTGCTTCTTTACGTTTTTCCAAAATTGGATTATTTGATAAGGCAGAATTTCCAACAAAGAAAGGATTCTGATTCGGAAGATTTGATTTGGATGTGGTTTGAAAAATCTCGTTTTCAACGGAAGCGTGACGATTAACATTGATACGAAGGGTCATATGAAATCTCCTATTATTGAATGATTGAATCTATTATATTTATTATATCGGTAGTATCGGTTCGAGGAATTATATTCTACGGTGATTGAAAGAGTATTTTTTGTAAGGTTATTAATATGCTGCGCCATGAACATTCTTTTTGAATAAATAAAAACAAAATTGTGTAAATTGTTTGAAATGCCTTACATAATTTGACAATTTACGGCAATGGTGGTAGTTTATAGATATAAAATTAATACTTGCTTAGGAGGCAATTATGAAGAAATTTAAAGGATTATTTTTATGTTTGACCTTGCTTTTTACTGTTGGTATGCTTACTGCATGCGGTAAGGTTCCGGAACCAACAGAAAAGGATGTATTGAAGGCTCTTGAAAAGGAAGGATACATTTCAGAATCACAGGTTGACGATGATGTATTCACTGTTCAGATGAAGGAAGTAGAAATCGACGATGACAAAGAAGGTTCTACTGTAGAATGTGTATTAGCTTCTGATCAAGAGTATGTTCGTGTGAATACCGAATATAAGATTAAATTCAAAATAAGAGATGATAAAGAATCTTGGAAAGTTAAAAAAGTTACACAGAATGAAACAACGTATGAATTAATCAATTCTATTTCAGACACAGATTTGGAAAATCATCTTTATTGGGAAAGCTTTGAGATAGATGGTGTTTACATTTATTTTTATAATGATAGCACAACCTATACTGTAGTGGACCATGAAATCAACGCAGAAGCTATGACAGATGTGGTTACACTTGAAGTTACAGGATCAAGTAGTTATAAAGAAGTTAAAGCAACAGTTAAGTATACGTTAAGATATGATTATAGTTATGGTTATGGCTCATGGTATACGGATGTAGTAGAAATTATTGATACAGAAACATCTTATGTAGAGGGATATGAAATTACACTTGCTGAAGATCGTGTAATAGACGACATTATTTACGAAAAAGATTACGTATATATGTTAGGATGCTATTATTACATTGATTCTGATGAAATTACCATTTCAAATGTTAGAATCGGAGAAAATCAGTATAACGATTCTTATATGAATGTTCCTGTAACCATTACAGTATCTTATGAGGATGTATCTTTTGATGTAACATATGATTTACAGTACTATTTTGACTCCTATGATATGGAATGGGAAATTTATTGGTTGACAATTACAGCGTATGAAAACTTCAACAGTAATTTTGTAGGAGTATGGGCAGGAACGTCAGAAGATGGTCAGGTAACACTTACTATTAATGACTTCTTCCACGAGGACTATACTGATTGTTTGGATGTAGTTGTTGAAATTACAACAGATGACGGTCAGACATACAGTTTTTCTGCCTATGTAAATTCCTATAATCCGGAAACCGGCTATATTTACATTTATGACTATGACTGGATTGAAGAGCCAACAGGAAGCTATTACAGAGAATATTTCTATGGTTACATTGATGAAACAACTTTTGAATCTGACAATTATTGGTACGATTTTACATTAACAAAAAGTAACTAAATAACAAATATTTTTTCGTGCTCTCTCAAGGATGACTTGGGAGGGCACCTTTTTTATGCAAAGATTTTGGCGCGAGGAGATGCAAAATGAATGGTAGGAAGATTTATATTGTGATATAATCGTATCCATAAAAGATATTTTTTGTATCTGCACAACTATGGAGGGAAAAAGAAAATGAATTTTAAAGTAATTGCATTAATTGTGATGGGCGTTGTGTTTTTGTTTGAGACGTTTATGGAATACCTGTCCATAAAATCTTCCGAGCGAGAGATTCCGGCAAATGTAGCAGACGTATATGAAAAAGAAGAGTATGAAAAATGGCTTCGTTACGATAAGGAGGTAAATCGTTTTTCGTTGATTCGTCATTTGGTGTCGTTTGCGATTTCCTTTGCATTGATTAGCTTAGATGCATATGCAGGGATTGTGAAATTAGTCGGTGCGAATAATTTATATGGTGCGGCAATCGCGATTATGATTGCAGACGCAGTTATCAGTACCGTTTGGTCAACACCATTTTCTTATTACAGAAATATGGGAATTGAAGAGAAATACGGTTTCAACCGTATGAGTAAGAAGACCTTTTTTGTTGATTTAATCAAGAGCTTTATCATTGAAACAGGTTTGATGTGTGGCTTGATTTGCGGTTTGATTGCCATTCACCAGGCACTTGGAAACTGGATGTTAATTATTTTTACGGCTATTATTATGCTGGTTTTATTAATGGTGGTATTTTTGCAGCCGGTATTTACACGAGTGTTCAATAAGTTAACACCACTTGAGGATGGCGAGTTAAGAACAAGACTGACAGAATTGTTGGAGAAAAACGGATGTACCGTGCGTCAAATTAGTGTTTCTGACGGCTCTAAACGTTCCAGTAAGGCAAATGCATATTTTGGCGGATTTGGAAAAATGAAGACCATCGTGTTATATGATACTTTATTAGAACAGATGACGGAGGATGAAATCGTTGCAGTATTTGCTCATGAAATGGGACACAACAAGCACAAGGATACGTTAAAGATGTTCGTTATGAATATTGTAAACGTTTCAACCATTGTGGTTTCCCTTTGGGCCTTGGTTTCCGTGCCGGAGATTTATTGTGATTTTGGGTTTAATGGCGTGAACTATGGTTTTGCATTTGTGTTAGCAGGAGCAGTTTGTTTGGCATTTATTTCTCCGTTCCTGGGCTTATTTATCAGTATGTTCTCAAGAAAATTCGAGTATGCAGCAGATAAATTTGCTGCCGACAATGGTTACGGAGATGCGTTGATTTCCGGATTGAAAAAGTTGGCAAAAAATTCCTATGCAAACTTAAGTCCTCATCCGCTCGTTGTAGCACTTACCTATTCTCATCCGACGATTAGTCAGAGAGTGGAGTACATAGAGAAGTGTATGAAAGAGAATAAAAAGTAAAAGAAAGCGTTTATTTTTCGAAAATAGAAAGGCAATTGGATTGTTTATGAAAGGCATAAAGATAATACGATTATTCGGTGCAATATTAGGAAGTCTTTGTTTGTTTTGGTTTTTTGCACCCTTTATGATGGCAAACATTCTAAATATCGGCAATATCACAGGTATTATTGGATCCGCGCTGCTACTTTCTTATTGTGTTTTTATGCCTAGAATTCATGGTTTGATAAGAAATTGTTGGAAAGCGAAGGGTGGAAAGTTATTTATCACAGCCGTTGCAGGTATTGGAGCAATCTGCATGACGGTCGTGTTGGTCGTGACTTTCTTTATGGAATTTTCATGTCACAAAAGAGGAACCGTTGCATCTACAGCGGTTGTATTGGGGTGTAGAGTGTATGGAGAACGTCCGAGCCTATCTATGATTGAGCGACTGGAAGCCGCTTACGAATATCTGATAGAACACCCGGAAGCGGCTTGTGTGGTGTCAGGAGGACAAGGCCCTGGGGAAGACATTTCAGAAGCAGAATGTATGTATCGATGGTTGGTGGAAAAAGGAATCGAACCGTCACGCATTTATAAAGAAGATAAATCCACATCTACAGAAGAAAATATCGAGTATTCGATGAAAGTAATCGAGGAGAATGGGTTGTTTCAAAAAATTGTAATTGTTACGAATGAGTACCATATTTGTCGCGCAGGAATGATTGCAAAGGATTATGGACAGACTTGGGGTGCAAAACCGGCAAAAACGGTGTGGTGGCTCTTTCCGACGTATTATGTGCGTGAGATATATGCAATAGTTGCAGAGTTTATATGGGAGTAAGTATGGTAATAAAAGAGGTTTTTTATGTTTAAGCGGATAAATAAAGAGACATTAAAAAAAGTATTAAGAACGCTATTGTTAGCGGTATTTCTTGGTTCTTTAGTAATTGCAACAAGGCAGATTGGGAACTATCAGCCGGAAAAAAATAGTGTTAACAAACCAAGCCAGGAGGTTGTCATTCCTACAGAGGACCCGTATGTGGGTATGTCGGCGGCGGAATTTTACAAAGATTACAAGCCGGCCACTTGTTTAGAAGATGCCTTGTATCGCTCGAAGCATGGTTTTTTATCCGGGTCTTTGGAGGTGCCGGGCCAGTATGTGGTAGAGGCTTCCTATCAGCCAATGAAAGGTGATAAATATGTTCGTAATACGGATTCCTATTATTTGGATGATGGAAATACCTATGTGGTGGTAGACGGATACGGCAACGAAGTTATGCGTATCTATAAAGGTGGTGGATATATCACATTGGAAGAGGTTGCAGCATATATGTATGCATTTGGCGGAACAGATAACAGCTTTCCGGCAAATTACACATCCAAGAAAAGCGCAAAGCCGACACAGAGTATTTGGGGAAAATACCTTAGGGTTAATCATTCTTATTTCAGCGGGAATACATCAAAATATCCGTACGAACCGGTCTTACCAAATATATCCGGTTGTGGTGGTGAATTGCAATATTACGAAATGGATATTGGAACAACCGGAACGGTAACGCCAGGACACGAGAACGGTAAAATGTACAACACCGGTTCGTCCATTACACGCGGCGCAGCCAGACTGGTATATGCCCGTCAGGATGTAAATAGAAACGGAATTTATGAAACGAATGAAGTGTATGTGTTTTATACCCATAATCACTATAATGATTTCAGAGAATACTTGAACTATTATGGTGGATGGGGTGAAATGTTCGGAAATGTGACCGGAGGTGGAACATTTGACAGTAAGAGCGATTACAATCCGACACCATACGTTTCGACGGAGTACGAGGGATTTTTAAAAGAATAGGACAGTGAGATAAACAAAAAATGTAACCCGAGAGGGTTACATTTTTTTATAAGAATAATGAAATTGTAGGCTTAATATACAATTTGTGCGGCTATTTTTTTGGCTGTGGCTTCATCAATTAAATAGGAAATAATTGCAAGGGAAAAATCGATTGCGGTACCGACGCCCCTTGAGGTTATGATGTTTCCGTCTATTGCAACGGACTCCGTTGTAAAAACAGCTCCGGTCAAGCCGTCTTCCATTGTTGGATAGCAGGTGGCTCTTTTTCCGTCTAACAATCCAAGATGTCCGAAAACGGTAGGAGCAGCGCAGATAGCAGCGATGAGTTTGCCGCTAACAGCGAACTCGCAAACGATTCGGCAAACCGTTTCGTTTTCTTGTAAATATAATGTTCCCGGCATACCGCCCGGTAAAATAACGCCATCCAAGGTGTTAAAGTCCATTTCATTTAATAAGTAATCTGTTGCGATGGTAATGTTATGTGCACCAGTGACAGATTTTTTTTCATGAATGGAAATGGTTTTCACATCGATGCCTGCGCGACGTAATAAATCAACTGCGGTTAAGCATTCTACCTCTTCCAAACCATTTGCCATAAAAATTCCAATTTTCATCGTGTGTCCCTCCTTGTTTTGTTCTATTAATCAAAGGCGAATCCAAAGTGCGCCGGTAAAGAAAGGGGATTGTCGCTTAGTGTATAATACATGGAAAAAGCTCTTTCACCGCCTGTAGTGCGGAAGACTCCGTGAGAGCAGCCAAGGCTTTCTAAGATTGACGGGCCGGCAGAAGCATCCCCTAAAAATTCAATGGCATACAAAGTGTTTTTATTAATTGTGCATGCCATTAAAAAATCTTTTCCGGTATAAAAAGAGGCCTGGGTTTGAAGAAATTCCAGGTTTGCACCTTCTTGTAAAATACCGTTTTCCGGTAAAAATTTCCGACGAAGGGCGGCATATTCAACAACATCCACTTTTTTTATCTGAAAAGATTTTTTTGGCAAAGGATGTATACTCGCTGCGGACAAAGAAGACGAGTCGCCTGCAGAACAAGAAAATTCTTTAATAAAACTGCAAATATGATAGCCTATGCCGGAATAGTAGTTAAAAAGACCGGCATCTCCCGGAACCAGAATCACAGCATCATAACCCAGTGCTTTCAAATGTGTATGTGTATCGGTCATAAGTGTATGCCCATATCCGCGATTGCGATAGGCTTTCGCAGTTGCAACGGCATATACATAAGCAATCTTAAGATTGTCTTGTGAGCAGTCAAACCAATACAAAGCTGCAAGGACCTCACCGCCGCAAGAGATACAACGGCAGCGGTCAAAAGAAAACGCAGTGGTGAAAAATACATCTAAAAAAGCATCTGTATCACCGAAAGATTCTTTCCATAAAGTACGCAGGCCGGCAATCTGTGTTGGTGATGGTTTATCGATAATCATTTTAATCCTCCAAAAAAGTGGCAAAGCATTTTTCTACCAGGTGATGTGGATTGTAGCTTTCTTTGGCTTTGCGAAGGCCTTCTAAGCCCATATCTTCTTCCCGATCTAAAAAGCGGATTTCCGGATATTTATTACGAAGAAATTTGGCAAATTCGCAATTGATGGCGGTATATGCACCCTCTACATCGGCACGCGCTTTTTCAAAATGAATATCGAAGGTGTCGTTGGAGAGACGGCTTCCCATCGTAAAGGCAAGAACTCTGTCTGCGTCCAGTAGAACCAATCTGTCTAAGCCAATTTCAGAATATTGGGAAAAAGCTTTCTCCAAAGCAAGCTTTTCCAGAAGGAAATCGCTGTCCGGTCTTTCGGATAATCGCTGTGAATACCATTCATCAACCATTTGGCGTACGGCAGGAAGATTCTCTGCATTTAGCGGCTCTACAGTATAGTTTGGAAAAGAATCGTGAAAGCGGTGCAGATGATTGCGCTTACGGTGGTATTTTCGACCGCCCAAGTCGGCCAAGTCATCTATTTGATAAACATAATCAAAGGAATCTCTGTTGTAATAGAATTGGAATTTCCTCGGATATAATTCTTCAAGAATTTTTTGCTCAGAAGGCAAAACGCCACTAATTCGGCAAGGGATATTACGGATTTTGGCATCTTCGATAATGGCATCAAAAACAGGTTTTTTGTCGCCGGATCCTTGTGGGAACGGGTATACGTTTACACCATTGTATTGGGCGAAAAATACCATATAATCACCAATGGTTGCAGTGGTTACATTTCCCCACATATATAAATTGGCAAAGGAGAATTCGCATCCGCGGGTTTCCCCATTGAAAAGAAATTTTTCATAATGTTCTCTGTCGCTTAAAGCGATTGGTCTAAAGTTAATCATTTTTGTGTCCTTCAAAGTTGTTTTTATAATGTTTCATTATAAAGGGTGTACCATCTTATTATAGTTATAATTGGTTTTTTTTGTCAATGTATACAAAAGCATGAAAAGTGTGTTATAATTATAATGTTGCGTAGGTTGTTATAAAAAAGGACGATAAAGGCTATGTTAGAGAAGTTACAAACCATAGGAAAAAACGTATATAACAATATTATAGAGGTTATTAAAAAAATCAAGGGACGCGGTTGGTCTTTTGCAAAAATAGAAGGACGAATCTATCAAAGCATTGTAGCGACAGTGTTTTTTGTCTGTCTGTGTTGTGGTGTCGGACCGATTTTGGCAGAGGATAGCCTTTTGGCGGGACAAGTCCAGGATGAGAACGTCAAAGAGGAACTGCAGGCGACCAAAGAAACACGACCACGTATTCCGTCGATGGTAATGATAGGGTTTGCAGAGGACTATAATGCAGATGTAGCGCTGAAGAATCCGGTGGATGGATCAGAGCCTTTTCCACTAGAGTATATAAAATCCGTAAAGGAATTTATTGCGACAGAGAGTATCGGAACCCGTTATGTTAGTGGCACATGCGTAAACTTACGTAAGGCACCAAATTTAGAGAGCGATGTTTTAAACAAGCTTTATCGTAATACAGAAGTAGAGCTGCTGGTAGAGGACAAGAATGGCTTTTCTGTTATTCGATACAACGGACAAGTCGGCTATATGTATAGTGAATATTTGTCAGA
Organism: Lachnospiraceae bacterium; assembly: GCA_045593085.1. Classification (GTDB taxonomy): domain Bacteria; phylum Bacillota; class Clostridia; order Lachnospirales; family Lachnospiraceae; genus XBB1006. Next base: position 19,204 of record JAZNWA010000012.1, read on the forward strand.
AACCAAGGTGACGGTAGAAACAAAACCACAATATGACTATAATCAGGTTTCCAATCTTCGGGAACGTATTGCCGCGATTGCGAAGAACAATCAGGGAACACAGCCTTGTATCGGTGGATATTGTGCAAAATGGGTTTCCGGAGTTTATCAGGCTGCAGGTATGGGATATCCGGGCGGAAATGCAATTGACTTTTGGACACGATGGGGAGCCAAAGGATCCACGAGAATGGATAATATCCCGGTAGGAGCCGTTGTGGTTGGTAGCGGCAGCGGATCGGAACTGGGGAATAAATATGGTCATGTTGGAATTTATATTGGCAATGGACTTGTGGCAGACAATGTAGGTTATCACCGTATCATTTCTATTTGGGAATGGGCATCTTATAACACAGGAACATGTAACGGATATCAGGGTTATATCGGCTGGGTATGGCCATATGGCACAGAGGTTCCGGAATAAAAATATATTAAAACAGGAAATAAGGGGGATAAAGATGAAATTAGCAATTGGAAACGATCATGCAGCGTATGATATGAAGTTGGAAATTAAAGCATATTTGGAATCCAAAGGACATGAAGTGGTGGATTTTGGTACACATTCAACACAGAGTTGTAATTATCCGGAGTTTGGCGAAGCCGTAGGTAGGGCAGTGGTAAACGGAGATGTTGAAGGCGGTGTTTTGATATGTGGGACCGGAATCGGAATCTCTATCTCTGCAAACAAAGTAAAAGGTGTAAGAGCAGCTGTTTGCTCCGAACCGGTATCGGCAGCATTAACGAAAAAACATAATAATGCAAACATTATTGCGTTTGGTGCGCGTATTGTGGGAATTGAAATGGCGAAAGCAATTGTAGATGCATGGTTAGATGCAGAATATGAAGGGGGAAGGCATCAGACCCGTATCGATATGATGATGGAAATAGAGAATCGTTAGTGGTTTACGAATGTTTATAATTCTGTTATAATTATAATAGCAATCGGGGAAGGAGGGCATATTATGAAAACATTAGAAGTTTCGACAAAGTTAGAAGAACTGGTAGAAGTAAATGATTTTGTAATGTCTGAGGTGGAAGAAAAGTGTTCCGATGGGGATCTTTTTGAAATCGGGTTGGCAGTTGAGGAGCTTTTTGTGAATATCGTAAACTATGCCTATAACCCGGAAATTGGCAAGGCCTGGGTTTCCTGTGATTATGACAAAAAACGACAGGAACTGACCCTTGAGTTTAGAGATGAAGGCGTTCCCTTTAACCCGTTAATGGCAGAGGAACCGGATGTCGACTCAGATGTGATACATCGGGAAATCGGAACATTGGGAATCTATCTGGCAAAAAAATGTATGGATAGTATGGAATATGCTTATAAGGGTGCTTGTAATATTGTAACATTGAAAAAATTTTTAAGACCGGCTGGAGGTGAGATCATTGGCTTTTAGTATGAGACACAATGAAGATATGTGGGCATTGGAAGGACGAATCGATGCGACAACGAGTGAAGAATTTCAAGGAACATTGATGGATGTTGTGGATGCATCAAAGACAAATGTAGTGCTTGATTGTAAACGATTAGAATTTGTAAGTAGTGCAGGTTTAAGAGTGTTTTTGATTGCACAAAAGGCAATGAGCGAGAGAAAATGTACCTTGGTATTAAAGAACGTACCAAATTCAATCAACAAGGTATTTGCAATGACCGGATTTGATAAATTTTTAAAAATTGAAGCTTAGAAGGGAAAGCTGTTGCCGGTTGGCGACAGCTTTTTATAAATAAAGGATAAGGAGTAGGACATGGAGAAAAAGCATTTGTTTGGCCATTTGTTGGCATTTATTACAGCGGTTATTTGGGGTGTTGCATTTGTTGCAACGAAAAATATGTTGGGAGATTACAGTCCGTTGGAAATTCTTCTAATGAGATTTATCATTGGATATGTTATGTTATGGGCATTATATCCGCGTCGATTGAAAGTAAAAAGAAAATCCACGGAATTGTATTTGTTTTTAGCCGGTTTTACAGGAGTAACCTTATATTTTATATGTGAAAATACTGCTTTAAATTATACCTATGCATCCAGTGTCAGTCTTTTGGTATCTGCGGCGCCTCTTTTTACAGGTCTTTTAGCAATGATTTTCCTGAAGAAGGAGAAGATGACGAAAAATTTCATATTCGGTTTTATTTGTGCAATGGTAGGGATTGCGTTGATTGGTTATACCGGAGCGACTGTTTTAAAATTAAACCCGAAAGGCGATATTTTGGCATTTGGAGCAGCGATTTGCTGGGCGGTTTATTCCATTTTTACCATGAAGGCAGAAGAAGAGGGATTGGACACATTAGGTACAACCCGTCGAATCTTTTTCTATGGTATTCTGACTGCTTTGCCGGTGCAGTTGCTTACAGATGGGGGAATTCCGTTAGCACCATTGGTAAAAACACCGAACTGGGTAAGCTTATTGCTTTTATCCGTATTTGCTTCCGCATTGGGATATGTTGCATGGAATAAAGCCATGGCAATTTTGGGTACCGTTCGAGCAAGTGCATATATTTACTTTATTCCACCGGTAACGATGATTGCATCCTGGATTGTATTAAAGGAGAGTATTACTTGGATTATGGCCATTGGCGCAGTGCTTGTTTTAGGCGGATTGATTCTTTCGGAGAGGAAGTAGGAAAATGAAAAATAGAAACATTGTTTTGTTGGATAAAAAAACAATCGGAGAAGATGTGGATTACTCCGGATTTGAAAGATTAGGAGAAGTAACTTCTTACGATGTTACAACGGAAGAAGAGTGTGGAAACAGAATTGAAGATGCTGATGTTATTGTTGTAAACAAATTACGGGTTAACGAGAAGACAATAGGAAATGCTAAAAATCTCAAGTTGGTTTGTGTAACAGCTACCGGTACCGATAATTTAGATAAGGATTATCTTGCAAGCCGTGGGATTGAGTGGAGAAATGTTGCAGGATATTCAACCAATTCCGTAGCACAACATACCTTTGCATTGCTTTTAGCACTTTTGGAAAAATTACCATACTATGATAATTATGTAAAAAGCGGCTCTTATGCGAAAGATGATTCCTTTTCCCATTTTTCCAACGTATTTCATGAGTTTTCCGGAATGACGATGGGAATCATCGGAATGGGTGCAATCGGGAAAAAGGTAGCAGAAATTGCAACGGCGTTTGGTGCAAAAATTGTATATTATTCTTCAAATGGAGAAAACAGAAGCGACTTATATGAGAGAGTGGATTTGGATACGTTGTTAAAGATTTCAGATGTTGTATCTATTCATTCACCGTTGACGGAAAAAACAAGAGGCTTAATAAACAAGGACGCACTGGCAAAGATGAAGTCGACCGCAATTTTGATTAATGTTGGTAGAGGACCAATCGTCGTAGAAGATGATTTGATAGAGGCATTAAAAAACGGAACCATTGCAGCTGCGGGACTCGATGTATTGTGCAAAGAGCCAATGATGTCCGGACATCCGTTTTTAGAATTACAAGATTCCAATCGTTTGTTAATTACGCCTCATATTGCTTGGGCAAGCAAAGAGGCCAGACAAAGAGTGTTGGATTTGGTGTGCGAGCACATTAGAAATTTCAAATAGCAATCCGCCCGGAGGTTAGAATGAAGAGATATGGTTTTGGCGTTGATATTGGCGGTACAGCATGTAAAATCGGATTGTTTGAAGAAAATGGTATATTGGTCGAAAAATGGGAGATTAAGACCAATACAGCCAATAACGGCGATCAGATATTAGCAGATATTGCGCTTGAGATACAAAACAAGATACAGGAGAAAAGTATTGCGCAAGAGAATATTCTTGGTATTGGCGTGGGCGTTCCGGGACCGGTAGAGGCTACCGGCGTTGTTAACGGATGCGTCAATCTCGGATGGAAGAAAAAAGCGGTTGCCACAGAGATTAAGGCATATATAGATGTGCCGATAGCGGTCGGAAATGATGCAAACGTTGCTGCACTTGGAGAATTGTTGTATGGCTGCGGAAAAGGCAAAAACAGTCTTGTGATGGTAACCTTAGGGACCGGAGTTGGCGGCGGTATTGTAGACCGGAAAAAGATTTTGTGCGGAGTAAACGGCGCGGCCGGAGAAATCGGACATTTAATCGTAAATGAAAACGAAAGTGAACCTTGTAATTGTGGACGATACGGATGTTTGGAACAATATGTATCCGCCACAGGAATTCAGAAGCTTGCGAAACGTAAATTAGCAGTAAATGAAAGTTCAACAACATTAACGATGGAAACGATAACGGCAAAAACCGTAATTGAGGCGGCAAAAGCGGGTGATTCTTTGGCAGAAGAGATTGTAAATCAAATCGCTACGATTCTGGGAAAAGCATTGGCAAATATTGCAGTTATTGTTAATCCGGAAATTTTTGCCGTAGGTGGCGGAGTATCAAATGCCGGAATATATTTTATGGAAAAAGTCGAAAAGGCATATCAAAATTATGTATTTTATGCATGCAGAGAAACGCCCGTTGTTGTTGCAGAGTTGGGCAATGATGCCGGTATTTACGGTTGCATGGGGATGTTGAGAGAAGAAAGCGGGATTTAGCATGGGAAAGAATGACAGTTATAAGGAAATTGTTCAAAAGTATATAGAGAGTCATTGTGGTTTAACCGGTCAGGATTTGATAAAGTTTTGTTTTCAAGGATGCTTTGGACCAAAACATTTAACAATGGACAAATACGTAGCATATAAGTATTTTTTGGAGGAATATAATCAGGTTGAGGACAAGGAAGGTCCACTATTCGAGAGTATTTCAGAAGACTATATGCTGTTACATTTAAGTCCATATAAACATGAAGGGTTGTCTCCGGAGTGGTTGTTCGAAATGTTTTATCGGACAGCAAAAGAGGAAGTGCCAGGCATAAGGACTTTAGAGGAAGCCTTTGAGGTTGTGGAAGAAGTCTTAGAGCAGCAGAATGGACCAATAACAGCAGAACAGTGGAGACAGGAAATACGGGAATACGAGAAGCATGAACCGGTACCGGTGCATCATTCAGAAGCGTATAAAGCAGTGGAGGATCCACATTATCGGGTAATATCTGCTAAGTATGAAAGAATTCTTCCGATTTTGCTTTTAATGCAACAAAAACAGGGTGTAGAGAAGAAAAAATTGACTTATGAATATCAAGAAGACTACACAGGCGAGTTGGTTGCGGTTCCGGTGGAGCGTCAGAAGGAAGATATTTTGGTCTTGGCAATTGAAGGAAGGGCCGCTTCCGGTAAATCTACATTGGCAGCAGAATTAGCAGCAATTACAAAATATCCGGTAATTAAGATGGATCACTTCTTTTTGCCACAGAGCTTAAAGAAACCACGTCGCGTACAAACACCTGGGGGAAACACTCATTATGAGCGTTTCATAGAAGAGGTTGTCAATAATATTAAGGAGGATGCTCCGTTTTCCTATGAGATTTTTGATTGCTCCATAGGAGGCATTAATGGCTCAGCGCTCATACCGGCAACACGGTGGAGAATCGTAGAAGGTGTATACAGTTTACATCCGAAATTTGGAGATTATGCAGATTTAAAGATTTTTGTTGATATTGAACCAGAAGAGCAGATGCGAAGAATCCGTAATCGTGACGGAGTGCAAATGGCAAGAATCTTCCGTGAGACATGGATTCCGATGGAAGAAGTATATTTTCATAAGTATAAGCAGGAGAAAAATGTAGATTATATCCTTAAATAGTTTAAATATGTGTATGAAACAAATTGGTATCAAAGAAAAGAGAAGTTTATATGTCCGAAGAATTGAAAAGGCCGAAGGATTTGCCAAAGGTTATTTCGTTAGGCGTATTATTTGTAGTATTAGTCTATGCTATCTTTAATATTGCTGTATTCAGGGCGTTGCCATTAGATACTATTGTGGCTTCTTCAAACCCTGCAGCAGATGCAGCTGTAGCCTTGTTTGGTAAAAATGGTGCGATGTTTATTAGTGCAGGCATTATGATATCGGTATTTGGTGCATTAAACGGATTCCTTATGACGGGAGCGCGAATCCCGTTTGCTATGTTGGATATTCTTTACAATGGGTGTGATTGGTATCTTTATTTTAAGAAAGCGACAGAAACCAATGGAAGGAGCGTACAAAGTTCCGTTATATCCAATTGTTCCGATTGTGGGTATTTTAGGTGGCGCTTATATCTTAATTAGTACACTAATAGCAGATCCAATTCGTTCCTTTATCGGTATCGGAATTACATTAATTGGTATACCTGTATATATTGTGATTAGCAAGAAAAAATAAAAGATTTAAAAGATAAAGAAAAACACCCTCGCAATTGCGAGGGTGTTTTTGGGTGGGTGTAAACAAAAAATGTCACGCTCATTTTTTGTTTATGGTATTATGAGAAATTTTTCATCTTTTCAGTGTTTTCTTCGATCACACCGATAGAATCTTTAACAAGATCCGCGCATTCAATACTGCGCTGACTCATAGTGAGAACCTGTTCTGCGTTTGCAGTAACCTGCTGAGTTGCAGCGGATAATTGTGAAATGTTCTCAACAATGATATTATTTGAATTTGACAACTCAGAAATTTCTCTGTTCATTTCATTAATATCACTGATCAAAGCGGAAATGTCTTCATTTAATCCACCGAAGGCAACAGAAGCGGTTCCGATATTTTCGTTTTGGCTTTCTGTTGCAGCAACGGATTTCTCTACAGAAAGAACAACTGCATTTGCGTTATCATTTAATTCGTTTGTAATTCTCGTGATTTCCTCAGTAGACTGACGAGTCTGTTCTGCTAACTGACGAATCTGATCTGCAACAACGGCAAACCCTTTTCCGGCTTCTCCGGCACGGGCACTTTCGATGGAAGCGTTTAATGCTAACATATTGGTTTGGTTTGAAATTCCAAGAATCATTCCGGCAATTTCACGAACCTCTCTGGTCTTTTCCTGAAGGTGAATCATAGACTCGTTAACTTCGGAGTTCGTTACGGCGATTAACTTGGACTGTTCTTGTAATTCTTCCATAACTTTTATGTTTTCTTGGATGCTTTCATTGGAAGCAGTTGCAATATCAACCATCTTTTTGGAACGTTCGCTGGTCATAAAGATTGCATCCTGAATAGCCTGAGTCATACGGCTCTGCTCTTCGATATTTTCCGCAGTTGCGGTAGCGGAATCGACGATTTCCTGCATGCTGATGGTAACCTGTTTAGTTGTGTCATAAAGGTTGTCAACGGAATCGGTGCTTCTGGAAGCTTCTTCCTGAACATTTCTGGAAATTCCAAGCATATCGTCAAATAAAGTTTGAATTTTTCCGGTCTGTACAGTAGCCTCTCCTAATGCCTGCTCATAGAACATTCGGGAAATATTGCCGATTCTCCAAATAGCATAGATACCTAAAAAAGTACAAGCAACACGACATAAACGATCAACATCCCACTCTACTAAGTCGCGAAGTCCTCTAAAGATATAAATAAGGTTCGTTCCTATAAAGAAAGAAATACATGTGATTGAAAGTACCTTTTTTTCATAAAATGGAATCTGTAAGACTAGTAAAATAAGTAACGCGAGGAAAATGAATTCCGCGTCGGTGTTCATGCCGATCAATAAGATTTCGATACCACTTTCAATGAGTGCAACAATGTGGAAGCGGCGACTTTGCTTGTTGCGTAAAAACATAATTATGTTAGTAAGTAAAAAGCCGGTACATATTACTAAGTTTGCAACGGCAAAGGAATATGGAATGGTGCCGCTAAATACCTTTAATACAATGTAAAGGTAAAACATTCCGAATAATGCAAGTAAACCTATGAAGTAAATTCTGTTTAAAACTTTGAATCTTTCGTCAATATTATTGTAACGAAAATCCTGTTCGCTTTTTGGGTTCATATACCCTCCTCCTTAAAGTTTATATATTGCGTCAACAAACATATTATACAGAAAAATCTGACATTTTTCTACGGTTTTCTTTTGATTGCAGATAATTTCAAAGAAAATTCACAATTTGTCTTTGCTGAATAGGGGAGGAACCGGCTGAATGATCCGATATTGATGAAATACGGGATGTGGGTTATAATATAAAAGAATTATATTGTGCTATAGGTGATAGGTAAAATGTTAATAAAAAAGATAACCAGAATTAATCAACGGGCAAAAATCCTATTGCGGTCCATACCTGCAACAGTGGTTACCTTATTTGTTGTAAGTGTCATCTGCATGAATTTGCTTGCAAACAAAACTTTATTACAATTAGACTGGATTGCATTAGATGGCGGTATATTGATTTCGTGGCTGTCATTCATGTGTATGGACATTATTACGAAACATTTTGGCCCTAAGGCATCCACAATTATATCTGTGCATGCAGCGGCCATTAATTTGCTTACCTGTGTTATTTTTTTTGTGGTAAGTGCGATTCCATCCAATGCAAAAGATTACAGCGGATTTGATGAGATTTTTGGAGGAACGTGGTTTGTTCTCGCGGGAAGTACCATAGCGTTTCTTGTGTCGGCGGTGGTGAATAACTTTTTGAATTGGTCCATAGGAAAGATGTTCCGAAAGAATCCGGATGGGAAAATGGCGTTTATGATGCGTTCCTATGTATCTACTTTTGTAGGTCAATTTCTTGATAATTTGATTTTTTCATTAATTGTATTTACTTATTTTGCACCGATTTTCTGGGATGGTTTTTGCTGGACGCCTCTACAGTGTGTAATGTGTGCACTTACCGGAGCGGTTGCAGAATTAATAATGGAAGTTGTTTTTTCTCCGATTGGATACAGAATTACAAAGAAATGGAGAGAAAATGCAGTGGGACAAGTGTATTTTGATTTTATAAAAAAGGAATGAAAGAATGAAGGTATTAATTACAGGAACAACCCAAGGAATCGGAAGAGGGATTGCAGAATTATTTTTGGATAAGGGCCATCAGGTTATTGGGATCGACAGAAAAGAGAGCAGCATTTGTCATTCTAACTATGTTCATTATGTTTGTGATGTTCGTGATAAAGAGAATTTGCCAGATATTGAAGAGGTGGAGATTCTTATTAATAACGCGGGAACGCAGAACGAGAGCGACATTGATATTAACTTAAAGGGTCTGATATACGTGACGGAAAGATATGGATTTGGAGATAAAATCAAGTCCATTTTGAATATTGGGTCAGCCAGCGGACATACGGGTTCGGAATTTCCGGAGTACGCCGCAAGTAAGGGCGGAGTATTATCGTATACGAAGAATGTGGCGATGCGGGTGGCTCCAAATGGTGCAACCTGCAATAGTTTGGATCCGGGCGGTGTGTTAACACCACTCAATGACGTAGTAGTAAATGACCCTGAGTTATGGAAACAAATTATGGAAGAAACACCTTTGAAAAAATGGGCGACAGTGGAAGAGATTGCGCAGTGGGCATATTTTTTAACCATTACCAATACATTTTGCACGGGACAAAATATTGTGGTTGACGGAGGAGAGTCTATTAACTATCATTTTGTGTGGAAATAAAGTAAGAACTTACCAAGGAAGAAATGGAGAGAAATCGTAATGTTTAAGATTGCTTTAGTACAAAATATATCAGAGATGCGCAACTATGCATATGCGGATATCCGTAAGGTGTTAAGAGATATGGGATTTGATGTTGTAAGTATTATCCGTGATAACATAGAAATACTTGACTCAGTATTGCATAACGTGGACTGTGTGTTGTTTTCATCAAATTCTTTAAACGACAATGTCATTTATGATTATGTTTGTACAGAGGACTTTATCTGCAGTTTTAACAGGTATTTAGAGAACAACGGTGCAGTTTTGGTAATGCACCAGCATAAGCTGATTGGAAAGGAAAATGTATTTCCTTTTTTAAACATTGAGGAGCTTAAACTGGAAAAATCATATGCCGGAGAAGAAGTGAAAAAAGGAACCGGATTGTTTTTGGAAAAGGAATCAACCTTTTCCGAACAGTATTTTATGTTTCCAAACCAAATCGATATGCAAGCCTTCAACGATGCATGTATCCATAATCATGCGCTTGACGGATACTATTGGCAGACTTTAAAGGGATACAACGATGAATGGTCTCCGATTTTGGTTGATGAAAATGAGAATGCTATCATTTTGAGAACAATTGCCAAAAAGATTGCATTTTCGTCTGTTTTGTTAGATTTTCAGGGGCATAAGGAGTTGTTACATAATATCCTCGTAAACTTAATGATAGACAATATTTCCTTAGCAATTTATGAAACGGATTCAACGGATGATCTTGGTTTTGAGCATTTTTTAAATTCTGCAAGCGGGAAAAAGATTTATTACAAGAGATACGGAAAAGAAGCAGGCAGTTTAGAAGCTTTAATAGAAAATATCCGAATCGGATTGCATAGTGTAATCATTTTAAAGACAAAAGACATTAATCAGATGCCAAAAGAGTTGGAAGATGCTATTAAAACTTATGGCGTTAAGGTGATTTGTATCCAGGTTCGGGCAAAAGGAGCAGATTCTTTTGAAGTTCATTCTATGGACCGAAGAATGGCAATTGAATTTTTTAAGATGGAATTAAAGATACAGGAAGAGTTAGCCGAAGGATTTGTTTCCGGAAGTTTTATGAAAACAGTCGACATCCTGATGAAACTTAAAGAGTTCGAAGTGGCAGGCAAAGCAAAAGGAACCTATACGAAGGAGCGTGTGATGCATGTTCTTAAGAAAGCGTTTGAGCGTATAGAAGATGACGGATCGTTTGACGAAACCTTTGGTGCGTCCTGCAAGGCGTTGTGGTTATTCCACACATTTTGCGGAGAAAATGATACTTATACACAAAGATGTAAGAAATATCTTCAGCGGTATGATACACACGGAGAGCTTCGTGACAGTCTGGAAAAATACTATGTGCTATCCGCTTTTGAAGAGGATGCCACAGCATATTTGAAGCAAAACTGTTATGAAATGATTCAAAAAGTGGTTGAGAATAATTTTGAAGGAACGAATGAGTTTGATTTGCTTCAGATTGTAAAAACAGCATTAAAAATGCAAGAGGAAGAATTGTTAATTTCGCTGTTTGAATATGCCAAGACTAAAATAGAGCAAGTCAGAGATCGATTGGATGTATATGTTGCTTCTGTAATGAGTTCTCAATTGGTTGATATGTATTATGTAGTGAAGGATGTATCCAAGAAAGAAGAGATCAGAAAAGTTCTTTTTGACCTCATTTTATTCCTGAAGGGAAAAGAACTGGATGAATTGTTTCCGGAAGAAAAGATTCAATATGTTTGTGCATTGTACAAATTTGAATCAGAGCTTTCCTTCCCAACCGGTGATTTGATAGAGTTGATAGCCGGGGGAGAAAGCTATACCCGCGATAGTCAATTGTATGGCAAGAAGATTAGCTTGTATGAAAAGACTCGCGAAAAAATGGACGGCATCATTGCTGAGAAAATTGCAATGGAAGAGGAAAATAAGCACCTTAGTCTCTATAAGAAAGGATTTTTCGTTACGCTTTCTGCAATCATTGTATTGCTGTATGTTGTAATATACCTATTATTTATCTTAGAAGATGCAAATGTACCATTGGTAGAAACGCTTATGAAGAAGATAAAGGAGACCTGGTTCTCACTCTTTGGCGTATTGGTTATTCCTGCAATATCATTTATGTATAAGAAATTTGTAAAGAAAGAGGCAAGTAAATGATTGAATTAGGTATTGTTTTTGCGATACTGTGCGCTGCGACAAAGGCAATCGATACATTAATTAATAAAAGCGTTATGCAAAACCAGTCGGCAATTAATCATAGTTTTTTCCGAATTATATTTGTTGCCCCGGTTTTGTTTATAGCGTCCTTGTTCCATTGGCATTTTGAGGCCGGAGTATGGTGGTATTTAATCATATATGGTGTTTTGGAAGCGATTAATATTGTTTGCCACCAGCAAGCGGTAAAAAAATCAAATCCGTTACACATTGAGATTATTTCAAAATCAAAGGTGCTTTTTGCAATAATAGTTTCCTTTGTTTTAATGATTGACCGCCTGACGTTATGGAGCACCTTAGGAATCATTGTATTTGTAACCGGCACGGTTTTGGCTATTAATGTGCAGAACAAAAATGATGAGGAAAAGACAACTGCTGTGGGTGTAATATTAGAATTGATTTCCGTTCTGGCAAGAACCTTCAAACCTTTCTTGCTAAAGATATGTTTGCAGAAATCGCTTATTTCTAATGAAACGATGGCATTTTTAAGCATGGTAGTTGCTTTTGTTGTATTGTTTGTACTTGTACGCCCGAAATTAAGCTTTAAAGAGATTTCGGTTCCAAAATATTTTGCACAGGCTTGTATCGTTGGTATTGGCATGTTGCTTTCCGGTTGGGCGATTATGAATGCAAATACCATCATTGTAAATGCGATTGAAAGCACGACGGTTATCTTTATTATGATAATTAGTTACTTCTTGTATAAGAAGAAATATCCGCTTTTGTCTATTTTGGGAAGTATTATCTCAATCATTGGTATTGTGTTGGCGATTGTGCTGTCATAAGAGGTAAAACGAAAATAGAGAATTTAAGAAGAGATAATGGTATAAAAAATGAGGTGGTGTTAAAACGCCACCTCGTTTTATTTATTCGTTTTCGTAAGCATCCAATGCCGTATGTCCCACAATGACTAATTGAACCAATGTACTATAATAATCGTCAAGAGCATTATTGACTTCGGAGTAGGTAATGCTTTCATAATCCGCTTTTTGTGCGTTGTCAGATCTAAACCAACAGTTTTCTCCATCAGCTTCAGAAAGATCATTCAAGATACCGATTTCATATGCATATAAGGCGTCTAAGCAAAATCTTTCTATTAAATTCAATTTTCCATCTTCTAAACGTAAAAAATTATATCCGCTATTGGCAGCAGAATCAGACCACTGGCATTCAATATATCCATTTTCATAAAGTGTGTAGTAACAACGCTCGCCACCCGTAAGAATTTGGACAGCTTCACTGTCTGTAATGGTAAAAACATCATAAATGATATCATGCTCAAAGTCGCCGATGATTAATTCGTCTTGACCGTTGTTATCAAGATCAAGAAGAGCAAATCCGATTTCGGAAAGGGAAGAGTTGTGATAATACAAAAAGCTTAATTCCGGGTATTCCGGGACAATTTCGAAGGATTCATCATTCCATGGGAATGCATTGATAATGGATTTAATAATATCAGCGTACGCATCTGGAAGGTTATCGTTATCGTCTTCGGTGATGTCACTAGAGTCATCTTCGTTATTGATGCCATCATCTTCGTTATCCGGTAAAGGCCCGGTAGAGTCATTTACAGGAGGTTTAATGCCTGAATCGCCGCTAGGAGTGTTGTGCACACACGCAGTAAATGTTAATAAGCAGCACAATAATGTAAGAATTAAAAAACGGATATTCTTTTTCATTTGTAAATCGTCCTTTCATATTTGGATTAAGCGATTAGTATTTGTATGAAATTCACAAACAGTTTTACGCCGTAGAAGATAATCACAATGCCACAAATGATGTTAATTATGCGTAAAACTTTGTCCGTGATTTTTGCACTAAAAATAGATATTACGGTAGAAATGCCTAAAAACCATATAACAGAGGCAGAGGCAAAGCCTCCAACAAAAAATGCGTCTGTTCCGGCCGGAAGTGTAGTTTTAAAAGCACCAAGCATCATGGAACCATCGATTAACGCCTGCGGATTGAACCAGGTTACTACGCACGCGGAGGTTATAACTTTTAGAATCGGAAGGTCAACCTTTGTTGAAGTGTCCATGTTTGATTTGGAACGAATAAGTCCGATTCCGATCCAAGTTACTATGATACTTCCGATAAGAAGAATCGCCATTTCAAGAATCGGCAACGCTTGCATAATGGCACCAACTCCGAAGAAACAAGCCATACCCAATGTAACATCAAAAAAGATGACAATTAACGCGGTAAGGTAGACGCGCCATTTCGGTTGCGAGAGTGCAGTATTAATAACAAATAGATTCTGCAGACCGATAGGTGCTACATAAGCTAACCCCATAGTCAGACCCTGAAGGTAAATGTTCATCTGTTATGACTCCTTTGCTTTCTTTTCTTATATCATACCGCATGTAAAACAAAGCGTAAATAGAAAACTTTAAACAAAAAGGGCATAAAAAACCTCTCAAGCAGGTCGGTGTTCATCGTATCTGCCTAAGAGGGTTTTTGTTATTTTTATTATTCTTATGAATGAATAGATTAAGGTCTACGAACAAAAATGTTCAAAATCAAGGCAACAAAGCACAAGCCTAAAAGCATCATAAAGGTGGTGGTATAACCGCCGGTAACCTCTAAAATCTTGTTTGACAAGGTGGCGATAAGAGAACCGCCCATAACAGTGAAGGTCATAAGTGCCATATTGTTAGAGAAATGCTTCATTCCAAAGAAGGATGAAGTGAATGCGGCTGTGATGGTTGGACATGAGCCATAGGAAATACCGGTTACGCATAAGCCGACAATGCACAAAGGCAGAGAACCGATGGACACTGCTAATAATGTAACCAAGGCAGCACCAATTGTAAAGATGTTGGCAAAAAGCATGGTTTTGCGACGGCCGATAATATCAAACAATGTACCTGTAAGAATACGGCCAAGACCGTTACATACGGATAATACACCAACAAGTGATACGGCCAAGCTTTCCGGAGCATTTACAGATAATGCCAAATCTTTAGCAAAGCTAATTACGGAACTGCCGACTGCTGCTAAAAATGAAATGCAAACAAAAGTCATCCAGAAAGATGGACGGCGAAGCATTTCACCGGCAGTATAGTCTTTGCGTTCAAAGTCTTCTGTTTTAGAATTTTTTGAAGCGTTTGGCTGAGGAAGTACGGTATCTTCGCTCGGTTTTTTCAAGATAAGTCCTGCTATAATTAAAACGATACCAAGAGCAACGCCGAGAATGATATATGTATTACGCCAACCAAGAGATGTTTTAAAAAGTGTATTTGCAACATTTCCCAATACGAGAGCAGAGGCACCAAAGCCCATCATTAAGCATCCGGAACAGAGCCCTTTTTTGTCCGGGAACCAAGCGCTAACGGTAGCGATGAGCACGTTGTATGCAATACCGATACCTAAGCTTGCTAAAAAGCCGTAGCTGATATAAAGCATCAATACAGATGTAGTATGAAGAGAAGCAGTAAGAACAAAGCCACCCAAAGCTAAAACACCTGCAACGATAAGCGCGATTTTAGAACCCATGCGTTTGGAAAGTTGGGCACCAAGCAATCCGCCTACGCAGAAGAAACTCATTGCCAAGGTAAAGTTAAGGGCAAGTTCAGAAACACCCCAGGCAAATTCGATGGCAAGAGGTCCTTTTATAATAGACCATGCGTAAAGGACACCGGCAAAGAGCATAGCAACAACGCCGATTGCTAAGTAGAACCAACGCACCGATAAGTTGGAATTTGATTTATTCATTGATAAGCCTCCTAAATCATTAATTATCAAAGATGTATTATACATTTTTTTACAAAAAAAGTCTATATATTAGCGGAGTGGAAAAATTCATTTTATAAGAAAATTCTTGCAGTATAAATTCCCACAAATCACAAATAATAACAACACAATTTGTAATTAAAGGAGAATTTGTATAACTATGAAAGCAACAGGTATTGTGCGCCGTATAGATGAACTTGGCAGGGTTGTAATACCAAAGGAAATCCGCAGAACTTTAAGAATCAGGGAGTCAGATCCTCTTGAAATATATACAGGAAGAGAAGGTGAAGTTATTTTAAAAAAATATTCTCCTATGGGCGAGATGATCCATTCTGCGGAAAAAATGGTTTCCGTATTGGCAAAATTAACAGGAAGCCTTGCTGTTATAACAGATAGGGATCAGGTACTTGCAGCCTCCGGCGTGGGTAAAAAAGAGGTAGAAGGAAAGCCGGTGACCACAGAATTGGAAGTTGCAATGGAAAAACGATTGCAGGTTATTAATGAACCGGGAGAAAGTAAGCAAATAAAAATCACAGAAAGCAGTATGGTTGTGACGACAGGGCAGATTATTTATACAATCATTAGTACGTCCGATGTTATTGGTTGCATTGTGCTGCAGGGAAAAGAGCACCAGCAGTTTAAGGAAACCGATAAAAAACTGGTGCAGGCGGCAGCAGAATTTTTGGGCGGCTATTTAGAATAATTTTATGAAAAAGAAACCAAAATGTTTCGAGTAAACCTCTTTTCCAAACTCCTTTTCTTTGTTACAATAGAGAGAGCATAAGAGGTACGGACTATGGCTAGACAGAAAGAGAAAAAACAGAGGCCGCGTAAGCAGCATCGAGTGTTTTGGTTTTTTGTAAAAGTTCAGATTTTTTTGATGATTTTAGTCTTCGCAGGAGTTGCATACTACTTTTTTGGCGGATATGGAAAAGTAGTGCAGCTTTTACATAACGAAGCTATTATTTTGGTGGAAAGTTCCGATGAATCAACCTTCCGGGCGAATCAGACGTCGGTGGTTTACGATGCAAACGGAACGGTTATATCTACGGTTAAGGGAGAAAAAGATGTATATTATCTGCAGTATGAAGAGATTCCGGCAGATTTCATTGACGCAATTATTAGTATAGAGGACAAAAAGTTTTATAAACATATTGGTATCGATTTTAAGGCAATTGTGCGAGCCGCAGTAGCCATGGTGAAAGATGGCGAGGTAACACAAGGGGGAAGCACCATTACGCAACAGTTGGCAAGGACTGTTTATTTGAATCATGAACGAACCTGGCAACGAAAGGTTGAAGAGATGTATATCGCCTTGGAGTTGGAGCAAAAGTACGAGAAGAATGACATTCTGGAGTTCTATTTAAATAATGTGTACTTTGCAAACGGGTATTATGGAATTGAGGCTGCGAGCCAGGGATATTTCAGCAAGTCGGTGGATAAATTAAATTTATCCGAAGTTGCATTTATCTGCGCAATTCCAAATAATCCTTCGTTGTATGATCCGTTAGAACGAATGGATAACACGATTAAGAGAAGAGACCGAATCTTAAAGCAAATGCTGGAAGAGGGATGCATCAGTCAGGAAGAACACGACCAAGCGGTTCGGTATAAGATTGTTTTAGATTGCCCGGAACCGATAAAAAATGATTATGTGGAAACTTATACTTATTATTGTGCAATTCGTATGTTGATGGAGAAACGAGGTTTTGAATTCAAAGATTCTTTTTCCACGGAACAGGAAAAGAAAGAGTACGATGAGTTGTATCAATATCTGTATGCCGAATGCCAGCAGAGCTTGTTTACCGGAGGATATCGTATTTATACATCGATTGATTTAGAGCAGCAGAAACTTTTGCAGGAAGCACTTGATACGGAGCTTGCATTTGATGAGGAACTGTCTGAAGAAGGCGTATACGCATTGCAGGGGTCCGGCGTCTGTATCGATAATGAGACGGGATTGGTAACAGCCGTTGTCGGGGGAAGAACACAGGAGTTCGTAGGTTATACCTTTAACCGTGCGTATCAGAGTTTCCGTCAGCCGGGAAGCTGTATTAAGCCGTTGGTGGTATACGTTCCCGCTTTTGAAAAAGGTTATTTGCCAAGCAGTGTTATTTTGGACATGCCAATAGAAGACGGACCGGATACGTGGTATCTGTGCCGTGAAGTTACGATTCGGGAAGCGGTGGAAAAATCTATTAACGGACCGGCATGGCGCTTGTTTGAAGAATTGACGCCGCAAGTCGGTTTGCAGTATTTGTTAGAGATGAATTTTTCAAAAATCGATGCCAGGGATTATACCATGGCAGCAAGTATCGGCGGTTTGACTTATGGTTTTTCTGCGTTAGAGATGGCTGCTGCGTATTCCACATTGGAAAATGACGGATATTATCGGGTGCCGACTTGTATCGTAAAGATTACAGATGCTGACGGAAATATTATTATAAAAAGAGAAGAAGTTGAAAAAGCGGTTTACGATACAAATGCTGCACGTATGATGACAGATGTAATGCAGGGTGTTATGAAATATGGTACCGGTGTTGGTTTTGAATTAACGGATATGCCGTCTGCGGCAAAAACCGGTACGACAAATGATAACAAAGATGGTTGGTTTGTGGGTTATACCCACTATTATACAACAGCAATATGGGTTGGATATGATATGCCGCGAAGTTTTGAAGGATTGGGTGGTTCCACTTACCCGGCATATATATGGCATTCCTATATGGAAAAAATTCATGAAGGACTAGAACCAGTAGACTTTTTGCCATATATCGAGTACAATAATTGAGGAATTCAATAACAAGGAGGATATATATATGAGATTTTTTATTGACACAGCTGATGTAAACGAAATCAAAGCTGCCAATGACATGGGCGTGATTTGTGGCGTAACTACAAACCCATCATTAATTGCAAAAGAAGGAAGAGACTTCAATCAGGTAATTAAAGAAATCACAGACATCGTGGACGGACCGATTAGCGGCGAAGTAAAAGCCACCACTGTTGATGCAGAAGGCATGATTAAAGAAGGTAGAGAAATTGCAGCCATTCACCCGAATATGGTTGTTAAGATTCCAATGACAGCAGAAGGCTTAAAAGCAGTTAAAGTATTAGCTGCAGAAGGAATTAAAACAAATGTTACTTTGGTATTTACTGCAAATCAGGCATTACTTGCAGCAAATGCAGGTGCTACATATGTTTCTCCGTTCCTTGGAAGATTAGATGATATCAATATGCCGGGTATCGAATTAATCAATACTATTTCTGAAATCTTCATGGTACATAACATCGAAACAGAAATTATCGCCGCAAGCGTAAGAAACCCGATTCATGTTCAGGATTGTGCTTTGGCAGGCGCGGACATCGCAACCGTTCCGTACAAGGTTATTATGCAGATGCTGAAACATCCGTTAACCGAAGAAGGAATTAAGAAGTTCCAGGCAGATTACGAAGCTGTGTTTGGTAAGTAAGATGAATGATATTAAGCATACGGTAGCCAAAAACATTACCGAATTGCGTTTGCTTAATAATATTACGCAGATGGAACTTGCAGAGAAATTAAATTTCTCAGACAAGACGATATCGAAATGGGAACGAGCAGAATCATCACCGGATATATCCGTGTTGGTTGAAATTGCAGATTTGTTTGGTGTTACATTAGATTATCTTGTTCGGGCTGAGAATATTGAAGAGATGGTAAAGGAACATAAAAATGAAGAGAAAAAATATAACCGCAAGGTAATTTCTCTCATTGCAGAAAGTGTTGGATGGTTTGTGGCAATTTTTGCATTTATCGTTACAACTTTGGTGTTGAAGGAAACGACCTTTCAATGGTTGTATTTCGTATATGCATTGCCGGTAGCGTTAATCGTCCGATTGATTTTTAATTCCATCTGGTTTAATCCCAGACATAATTATTTTATTATCTCGGCGTTAATGTGGTCAATCCTGGCAGCCATTCAGGTAACCTTTTTATACTTTAAAATAAACGTTGCATTGATTTATCTGTTAGGGGTAGCCGGTCAGATCGTAATCATTCTGTGGTCATTTATTAACAAACCTAAAATGAAATAAGTTTATATAAAACGCTCTGTTTTCGTTGAAAACAGAGCGTTTTTTTGGAATTCTACGAATCGTAGAGTTACACAAAAAGTTCTCTACGGCAAGGAAACAAATAAGTAGAGCAAAAAATCGAATCCTTCGGTTTACTGGTTTGACCTCTATGGATAGAATAAAATCGCGAAGGAGGTGAAATCATTTTTGAATTTATTATTTTGTGGAGATAAGGGTGTAACGGAAGGTGTTTTTTTGGCGTCGCTATCCATATGCAAGCACACAGAAAAAGCAGTAAGAATTTATCTGTTGACAGCGACGGTTGATGGTCGTGAGGCAATTACGCAGGAATTCGCCAATAGGTTGCAAAAAACATTAAAAAGAAAAAATGAAGCACACAGAGTTATTCTGTTAAATATAACAACGCAGTTTCAAAATTGTTTGCCACTTGCCAATATGGGAACCCGGTTTACACCGTTATGTATGTTGCGCTTGTTTGCGGATATGGTTCCTGAAATTCCGGATAAGATTTTGTATTTGGATACGGATGTTCTTTGTTGCGGGGATTTTAGCAAGTTATACGATATGGACATCACCGATTACGATTTTGCGGGAGTGCCGGACCGCTACGGCAAATGGTTTTTTGGAAATGTGTTGCGACATAATTATTTTAATTCCGGCGTGTTACTTATGAATATGAAAAAAATCCGTGAAGATGGGTTATTTGAAAAATGCCGGGAAATGTGTCGGAATAAAAAAATGTTTATGCCGGATCAGTCGGCATTAAACAAGTTGGCGTTAAAGTATAAAGTTTCCGGAAAATATAACAATCAGGGAAAAATAAAGAAGAGTACCGTGTTTAAACATTTCACGACCTTCTTTCGATTTTGGCCATACGTTCATGCAGTAACCATTAAACCTTGGCAAGTAGAGAAATTGCATAACGAGCTTAACATTTTTGAGTTTGACGATATTTTAGAAGAATATAAGAGGTGTATGAGAAATGAATAGAGAGATACCGATTTTTTTTACCATTGATGACGGATATGCTCCGTTTTTGGCAGTAGCATTGAATTCTGCCATTCAAAATTCCAGCACGAAAAATTGCTACAAAGCAATTGTGTTACATCAGGATTTGAGCGAGGAAAACATATCAAAGCTAAAGTCCTTAGAGACAGAGCATTTTAAAATAGAATTAATCCCGATGAGAGCAAACTTTGAAGCACTGGATGATCGAATGAGTAATCGTTTGCGTTGTGATTATTTTACGTTGACCATATATTTCCGCCTTTTTATACCGGCGATGTTTCCGCAGTATGATAAAGGAATCTATATAGATAGCGACGTGGTCTTGACAGAAGATATTGCAAAGCTTTACGAAATCGATATTGAAGATAATTATATCGGTGCATGTAATGATTTATCAATTGCAGACATTCCGCCATTGGTAGCGTATACAGAAAATGCTGTGGGAGTAAAGGCGAAGGAATATATTAACTCCGGCGTGCTGCTGATGAACTTAAAAAAATTACGGGAACATGATTTGGAGGGCCATTTTTTAAATCTGTTACAAGCGTATCATTTTGACAGTATCGCACCGGATCAGGATTATTTGAATGCGATGTGTAACGGCAAGATTTTTTATCTTAATGAGGCTTGGGATGCGATGCCGAATGATGCGAAGCCTCCGTTGAAGAAACCATGTTTAATTCATTATAATTTATTTTCCAAGCCGTGGTGTTATGATCACATACAATACGAAGATGAATTTTGGAAATATGCGCAGGATTGTGGTTATATCAATGAAATTTTGGCCTATAAAGAAGCTTATTCCGATGAAAAGAAAAGGGCGGATGAAGAATGCCTGACATTACTTGTAAAAAGAGGTACAGAAATTTGTGATGCAGACATTACTTTTAAGAAGATGT
This sequence comes from Lachnospiraceae bacterium, assembly GCA_045593085.1. Classification (GTDB taxonomy): domain Bacteria; phylum Bacillota; class Clostridia; order Lachnospirales; family Lachnospiraceae; genus XBB1006. The sequence goes on from JAZNWA010000012.1 coordinate 40,632, forward strand.
ATGAAAAAGGGGTTAAGATAAGATTATGATAGTTGGAGAAAATCGAAGAGCCGTAATCGAAAATATAAAGACTTTTGCTGAAACAGGACAGTTTCATAACAAGGTTGAACTGACAGATCCGGTTCTTACATCTAATCAGAACCGTCAAATTACGGACACCTACGTTGCAAACCGAAGAACACTGGCTTATAGAATCAAAAGAGCCTGTGGAGTATCTTTGGCAAAAACAGCTACCCGGGTAATCAATAAAGATACCTCGATAGTAGGACTGGAAAAGATTCCGAAGGATCTGGGAGGAGTTATCATTACCAGTAATCACTTCAGTCCGTTTGAAAATACGGTGATTAGACATTTGACGAATACGCTTGGAAGAAAGCGTTTGGGAATTATTAGTCAAACGTCTAACTTTGCAATGAAAGGAGTCGTTGGTTTCATTATGAACTACGCAGACACGATTCCGATATCAACAAATCCTCATTATCTGGCAAAAGATTTTATGGTCATGATGAAGGAGCGCTTGGTAGATAAAAAGGATGCGATTTTATTATATCCGGAGCAAGAGATGTGGTTTCATTATCGCAAGCCCAGACCGCCTAAAAATGGCGCATATTTTTACGCTGCGAAGTTAAATGTACCCATTCTTTCCTGCTTTGTGGAGATCGTTGACACAGCAGAAGACGATACGGAAGAATTTAAAAAAGTGAAGTATGTTCTTCATATACTGGGAATGCTGTATCCGGATCCGGAAAAAACCGTGCGTGAAAACACAGAGGAGTTGGGTATGATCGACTATATGCTTAAGAAAGAATGCTATGAAAAAGCATATGGAAAGAAGCTGACTTATGAGTTTGAAAATTCAGATATTGCAGGGTGGAAAGAATCACTATGAAGCCGATAAGGAAATATTTATCTTTTGAAGATGATTTTGAAAAAAGCGCGAATCAGAATTTTCAATTGCCGGATGATTATAAGTGGATTCGGAAGGATTTGAAATCGGTCATTTTGTCCAGACTAATATATGGATTGGCGCTGGTTTTTGGAGGAATGTATTGTAAGTTTGTTTTGCGGATGAAGATTCGGGGAAGAAAAAATATAAAAGGTCTGAAGGAAGGATTTTTTCTATATGGAAATCATACACAGCCGATAGGAGACGTATTTATTCCAGCATTATGCGTATTTCCAAAACGAATCTATACCGTTGTCAGTCCGGCAAATTATGGAATTCCGGTAATCGGGAAAATATTACCGTTTCTCGGAGCGTTGCCTACCGTGAATTCGTTGCATGGACTAAGAGAATTGCATACGGCAATAGAAAAAAGAGTGGAAAATGGTCATCCGATTATAATATATCCGGAAGCACATGTTTGGGAATATTACACAAAAATAAGACCATTTGCAGAAACCTCCTTTAAATTTCCGGCAAAATTAAATAGACCGGTGGTCGTAATGACCGTAACTTACAAAAAAAGCAGAATGTTGAAACGGCCGAAGATGGAAGTATATTTGGACGGTCCGTTTTATCCGCAAGGAGAAAGCATAAAGGAAAAGACGGCGGATTTTCATAGAAAAGTGTATGAGAAAATGAAGGAGAGAAGCTTAAACAGCGATTGTGAATATATCCTATATAGGAAAAAGGAGAAGTGATTATGAGAAAAATAAGAATTGTTTCAGACTCAGCATCTGATATTTTAACGTTAGAGCAGGCGGATTTTGCATATTCGCCAATGAAAATTATTACAACAGAAAGAGAGTTTGTTGATGATAAACATCTGGATGTTGAGGAAATGACAGATTTTTTGGAACAGTATAAAGACAGAACCCAGACATCCTGTCCAAATCCCTATGATTGGTTAGAGGCATTTGGAGAGGCAGATGATATCATTTGCGTAACCATTACCAGCGCATTGTCCGGTTCATACAATGCGGCGCTTGTTGCGAAAGAAATATACGAAACAGAAAACGAAGGAAAGCGTGTGTTTGTAGTAGATACACTTTCTGCCGGTTCGGAAATTGCACTGATTGTAAAAAAACTAGAAGAATATATAAAGTCCGGTTTGGAATATGAAGACATTTGTGAACGCATCACAGAGTATCAAAAGCATACAGGATTGGTATTTATGTTAAAGTCTTTAAACAATTTTGCAAACAATGGACGTGTATCTCCGTTGGTGGCAAAAGTAGTGGGTTTTGCGGGAATATGTATTGTTGGTAAGGCAAGCCCGGAAGGAACGTTGGAGCCAACGCATAAATGTCGTGGGGAACACCGTTGTTTAGAGACGATAATAAAAGAATTGAAGGGATTCGGATTGTCCAATGGAAAAGTCAGTATAGCTCACTGTCAGAACGAAAGTGCGGCTTTAAAACTGAAAGCTATGATCAAAGAGCAATTTGAAAAGGTTCAGGTGGAAATCCATAAACTTAGGGGATTGTGCAGCTTTTATGCGGAAAAAGGCGGGTTGCTGGTTGGATTTGAGAAAATGTAAAACTGCACAATCTGAATTATTCCATACGAATTCTGTTTTTATAATAAACAGGAATGAGTCCAAAGGTATCCAGTAGCATCTGGGCTTTGTCAAAATTTATGCCCAGAGCATCCGGATGATGGGAATCTGATCCAATGGTAACGTATTTGCCACCGCGGTCAACGTACAATGCCAACAGGTCGGATGCGGTCTGATAACACGCCGGGATATGTAAGCGTCTCGTGTTGATTTCCAATGAAATGTCGTTTTTTACCAGTTCATCAAAAATGGAAGTTATCAGTTCTTTATATTCCTCCACATGGATTTCCGGATCGGCATACGGACAATATCTGCTGATGTAGTCCATATGGGCTAGTGTGTCAAAGTGTGGAAATTTTTTTACCAGATTAAGCATCGTTTCAAAATAAATTCGGAAAGCGGTATCTTTGGTCTTTCCCTCATAAAAATGGGAAAAAGCGATGTCTGTGCCAATGGTATGAATAGAGCCGATTACCATATCAAATGGATAATTTTCCATATCGCGGGCAATTTTATCCAGGCAGACGTCTTGAAGACCCATTTCTACTCCTAATAAAAAGCGGTCGCTGCGATATTTGCCGTAAGTTTGAAAGTATTCATCAATATCAAATTCAAACACCAGATTGCTCGGACAGTCGTAATCCATATGTTCCGTCAAAATCATACCATATGGTAATTGGGCCTGTTTATCCAAAACATCGGAGATAACCTGCTTGCTATCCGGCGAAAATGGTAACGTGTGAATGTGTGTATCAAATTTAATCATAGTATTCATGCTCCCTTTTAAAAAAGAGTTTTAACAAAATTATCATAACATAACATTTGGCTCTTGACAATTTATTACATTTAATATATTATTGTTATGTTGTGGCGGCGTGTGGCTCAGCTTGGTAGAGCGCTGCGTTCGGGACGCAGAGGTCGCAGGTTCGAATCCTGTCACGCCGACTAAAAAAGTGGGAACCAATAGGTTCTCACTTTTTTTGTCGTTATGATTATCTATAAAAGCATTGATTTTACCATTTTTGATATGCTATAGTATATGCAAGCAGGAAAAGGTGTACATCTTCCTGAAAAGCATAAAGATAAAGGATGGGAAAGAAATGGCATTTTTTGATGAAGTAGGAAAGAAAATCTCTCAGGCCGGACAGACGGCGGTGCAAAAAACAAAGGACATTACCGACCTTGCGAGACTAAATGGCAATATTTCAGAAGAAGAAAAGAAAATTAACAATAGTTATTCTCAAATTGGAAAACTGTATTATGCAATGCATCAGAATGACTGTGAGGAGGATTTCAAGGGATTTATTACAGCGATTCGTGAATCAGAGAATAAAATTGTAGAATACAGACAGCAAATTCAGGATATTAAAGGAATCGTACGGTGTGAAAAATGCGGTGCGGAATCACCGAACACTGCGACTTTTTGCTCTTCCTGTGGTGCAACATTACCAAAACAGACTGTGACAGAGAACGAAGATGCTGTACTTTGCTCAAGATGCGGTAAGATGATTGCAAAGGATGCAAGATTCTGTACATCTTGTGGTAATCCAATGAGTGTTGTGGCACCTGAAACAAAACAAGAGTCAAAAGCAGATGAAACGATTACAGAAACAGAACCGGTAAAAGAAGAACCGGCACAGTCAACAGAACGTAAGTGTTCTAATTGTGGAGCAGTAGGTTCCGACGATGCTTTATTTTGCACAGAGTGCGGTACAAAATTCTAACGAATAAAACAAAAAAGAAGGCAGGGATAGTTTGTTAAAATATGAAAGACTCTCAGACGCATTGACTGAGCAGATAATAAATGACAGAAAAAATAATACACAGCCAAAGGTCGCATTTTGTGAAGACGATATCATTCGCAGATATGAATATCGTGATCAGGCAAATATTGTGCGTACAGCGGTGATTCGAGATATTGATAAGATTATTCATTGTCCGTATTATAACCGTTATGCAGATAAAACGCAGGTATTTTCTTTTTACAAAAATGATGATATTTCAAGACGTGCCCTTCATGTCCAAATTGTATCCCGTATTGCGAGAACCATTGGTAAAGCATTGGGACTCAATTTGGATTTGATAGAAGCAATTGCATTAGGACATGATATCGGACATACACCATTTGGCCATGCCGGCGAAACCTATTTGGATGAATTGTATTTCGAACACACGGGAAGACATTTCAGTCACAATATACAGTCGGTACGAGTATTGGATAAGATTTTCCCCTATAACATTAGTTTACAGACATTAAACGGCATTGCGGCGCATGATGGAGAAATGGAGCTTCCGGAATATCATCCGAAGCCACTAGATAATTTTGAGGAATTTGACCGTCAAATTGAGGAGACATACTTAGATAAGAAAAATGTTAAGAATCTGGTTCCGGCAACACTTGAAGGTTGCGTTATGAGAATTTCTGATATTATTGCTTATTTAGGAAAAGACCGGCAAGATGCGGAGCGCGCACAGCTTGAAATCGGTAGTGATTTTGATAATGGTGTAATTGGTACATATAATGCAGAAATTATCAACAATCTCATTATTAATATCGTTGAAAACAGTTATGGAAAGCCATATATTAAAATGGATGACGAACATTTTGCAGCATTAAAGAAGGCGAAAGCGGATAACTACGAGTTGATTTATAAGAATCGTGATGTCGCTGCAAGTTTCCATAAAACAGTACAACCGATGATGAAGCAGATATATGAAAAGCTTTTAGATGATTTATTGCGAGAAGACAAGACCTCTCCGGTTTATACACATCATATTGCATACGTCAACGAAGCACACTATAATCGTGAATTCCCATATGAAGAAACGGAACCGAACCAGATTGTTGTGGACTATATTGCAAGTATGACAGATGATTATTTTACGGATTTGTATGAGTATCTGTTCCCGGATAGCGAGATTAAGATTGTTTACAAGGGCTATTTTGATTAATCCGCAGATCGAAATAGTGGAAAATTTGATAAAAATGGTATAAAAAAAGCTTCCTATGAGTAAAATCGTAGGAAGCTTTTTGGTTGTTTATAATTTTAATATTAATAGAGAAAAAAGTTTTTACGCACGAGCTTCTTTCTTTGCTTTCTTTGATGGAAATGCAAACTGGGCAAGCAATACTGCGATAAATACAAACACGCATCCGAGAATCTCGCGTGGGGATAACATTTCGTGTAAGAAAATCCATCCGGACAATACGGAGATTACGGATTCCATGCTCATAATGAGGGCGGCAAGGGTTGCATCCAAGTACTTCTGTCCTAAGATTTGTAAGGTAAAAGCAACACCGGATGAAAATACACCGGCATAAAGGATTGGTCCTGCACAAGCTATAATATTTTCAATGGTTGGTGTTTCGATGATAAACATAATTACGCCGGAAAGAATTCCGCACACGAAAAACTGAATGCAGGATAACCATACACCATTTACTTTTGGTGAATAGTGGTCAACAACTAAGATGTGAACGGCATACATAACGGCACATCCTAAAACGTAAAGATCCGTCGGAACAATGCTGAAGTTTTCGGTAATACATAACAGATAGAGACCAACTACTGCAATGATAACGCTAATCCAAACATTCAGCTGACATTTTTTCTTTAAAAACAGACCAAGAAGCGGAACAATTACAATGTAAAGCACGGTTAAGAATCCGGTCTTTCCAATGCTGGTATAAACAATACCGATTTGCTGTAAGCCACTGGCAACGGTAAGAACCACACCACAAACAATTCCGCCAATAATTAAATTTTTCTTGTTGCTGGAAACAGAAGGCGCACCCTCCGCCTGGGAAGATACGCCTTTGTTATTAAATCTATCATAGAAAATCGCAATCGGAATCAATACGATGCAACCGACAAAGGAGCGGCAGCAATTGTATGTAAACGGACCAAGGTGATCCATTCCGGCACTTTGGGCAACGAACGTTGTGCCCCAAAAGATAGTAGCCAACAACATAAATACAATACCAAGTAACTGTTGTTTTTTGCTAATCATATTTTATTTTCCTTCTTTTTCTGCGTTATAACGAATCATTAATTTATTAATTCTGTCAAACGGGTCTAACAAGTCGCTGATGGAAGCGTCATGATTCAGTGTATCGATAATGTATGCAATATATTTGCACATATCACAACTGATATAGTAATCACGAGCCAATAATTCCGGAGACTGGTAAGTAAGGTTAGTAGTAACAACTTTATAAATCAAACCGTCTTTAACCGCTTCATCGAATTTTTCCATTCCGTTGGTGAATAATCCAAAGGTTGCAACGACGAAGACACGTTTTGCTTTCAATTTCTTTAATTGTCTGGCAACATCAATCATACTGTCGCCGGAAGAAATCATATCATCAATAATGATAACATCCTTGCCTTCTACATCGCGGCCCAAGAATTCATGCGCAACGATAGGGTTACGACCGTCTACAATCTTACTGTAGTCACGACGTTTGTAGAACATACCCATATCCAAACCGAGAACGTTAGACATATAAATTGCACGTCCGGTAGCGCCTTCGTCCGGGCTGATGATCATGGTATGATCAGAATCAAAAGTAATGTCTTTTACATGTTTACAAATACCTTTAATAAACTGGTAGGTAGCGCCTACTGTTTCAAAACCATGTAACGGAATCGCGTTCTGTACACGAGGATCATGAGCGTCGAAAGTGATAATATTATCAACCCCCATGCTTACTAATTCCTGTAATGCTAAAGCACAGTCCAAGGATTCACGACCGGTTCGCTTGTGCTGTCTTCCTTCATAAAGGAAAGGAATAATTACGTTAATACGACGAGCCTTTCCACCGATGGCAGCGATGACACGCTTTACATCCTGAAAATGATCGTCCGGAGACATGTGGTTCTCCTGTCCACACATTTTATAAGTAATGCTATGATTGGTAACATCGGAAATAATAAAGATGTCGCGTCCTCTCACAGATTCCTGAATGGTAGCTTTTGCTTCACCGGAGCCGAATCTTGGAGTCTTAGCGGAAATCAGGTAGGTATCCTGCACATATCCGTTAAATGTCATATCTCCTTCGTGCTCATGTTTTCTGTTTGCTCTCCAACGCTTTAAATAGTCATCGATTACGTGACCATTCTCAACACCTTTCATGGAAATAATTCCAAGACCGCCCACCGGAATGGTGTCAAGATTGCGTTCATCATGCAATTCCTGCATCATAAACTTTTCCCCCTTATTGTAAATTTGTTAAGTTTTATCACACAAAATCATTGTATAACATCATATAGTAAATTTCCACCCTATTTCCGTGAAAGTTCGGAGAAAATTTATAACATTCTTAAATCTTCTCCGAATAATTTCAATAAGATGTAGTTTTTAGAAATTCTGGAGAAGGTTCTTTCCGAGTAAGTATCAACCAACTCGTTTAAGCTCAGGTTTGTAGAGATGATGGTTGATTTTTTACGGATGATTCGCTCGTTGATGCACGTAAACAATTGAGAATTGGTGTAGGTATTTGCAACTTCCGTGCCCAGGTCATCAATAATCAAAACTTCACAGTCAAAGATATTCTGGTAATCCTCGGCGGTCTGTGTATTCTTTTCATATGCATTTTTCTTAAATACTTCAAAAAGTTGTGTTGCAGAAAAATAGATGACGGAGTGATTGCGGTCAAGCAATTCTTTGGCAATACAGTTGGATAAAAATGTTTTTCCGACGCCTGTTCCTCCGTATAAAAAGATGTTACCGCCCAGTGTGTCAAAATTATCAATGAAATTTTTGCTGATTTGAACGGCCTTTTTAATATTTTCAAGCGGTGTCAGTCCGGTCAAACTGTCTATATTTTTATCGGAATAGAGGGAGAAGTCAAAATGGTCAAAATTCTCCTCTTCTAAAACGCTCTTTATATTGGATTGCGTATAAATCATATCAATAGCCGCTTGGGTAAAGCAGTGGCATTTCTTTCCATTGCTGTATCCGGTGTCTTTGCAGTCGGAACAACGATATTGAGGTGCCAAGTAGTCTTCTGGATAACCTAAGGATGAAAGAATTTCATCTTTTTTAGCAGATAAACGGGAAATTTCGGCCTTCATCTGTGTAAGGGCAGACGCATCCCCGTCCAGCATTCTTTCTGCGAAAGATAGGGAAAGGTTTGCTATGTCCTCATCAATCTGAGCAAGCTGTGGAGCCTTTTTGTACACCTCATCTCTGCGGAGTTGAAGGCGATAGTTGTTTTGGGCCTGTTGTCTGTCGTAGTTTCTGATAATGGATTCGTATTGTGTATTAGTTAAAGGCATTATATAATCCTCTCTTAATTCTGGTTACGGCTTAAAAGTTTTTTCTCCAATTGGTCATAATCATAGGAACGCTGAACAAAGTTGTTAAATTTGTTATTTGCGACCTGTTTTTCTTTGGACACGGAAACTTTTTTGTTCTGTTGGTAGGATTCGTCTAATTTCTGAATATCATCCATGGACTTTACACCGGCAGAGTGCCAATTGGTTAAAATGCGGTCGGTATATTCAAAACTCGGCTGATGTGTTGCGCTAATGGTGCGGGCGCAGGCTTCTTCAACGATATCTAAGGAAAATGCATAGCCCTCGGTCCATTTTTGAATCATGGTAGTTTCAAGTTCTACAAGGTTTCTTCCTTTGATACCCAATGCTTTTATTACCGCATAGTTCGCACGGCTGTGAAGGTTCGCACTTTTTTTGGCCTGTGCAACGGTGCGGATATCAATTTCTGCCCAACCCAAAGCAACTTTATCCATGTAGTGAATGCCGGTATGGCCTCTGTTTACACAGTATTCAATCAGATAATCGATTAAATCCACAGAAAATTGCAAAGAGTCATACCAGAAGAAAATGGTCTCGATTTCTGTGGTTGTTAGCGGTCTCTTTATGTAGCGCTCTGCAATGAACAAAAGCTCCTGTACATCGTCTTTTTCCATAAACTGCGCAAGCTGGTCTCTGCTATATTCTTTGCGGGTAATGGTCTGTGCAGATTCTTCGGAAACTGTCGGAGAAGATTCTTTCTTAACAGGGGCAGCGGCTTCCGGTTTGGATTCAGCCTTCGCTTTCTTTGTTTTTGGATCTTCCGGTTCCGGACTGTTGTGGGTCGGAGAGGTAATGTCCAAAATCTTTACGCAACTTAATTCTTTGGAATTGTTGTAGGATAATTCCAATAAGCCCATACGTTCCCAGTAAATAAAGGCACGCAGGATATCTTTTTCCGTATGATCAAACACATCTGCAATTTGGGACGGGCTACAGCAGGACTGATTTGCCTGAGATAAGCGGAGAAGGTACAAAAAGACCTTTACGTATTCGCCGTTTGCAGATGGCATATATTCGTCAATAAAAATGTTGGAAATTTCTGTTGTGTTAAACGAACTTTCCCGTTGAAGTTCGATGTCGTTCATATCGTAAATCCTCTCTTTTTGGGGGTATAATTTTTATTCAGTCTCATAACTTCGCGTGGAACTGATTATAGCATAGCAGAAGAAAAAAGAAAAGGGTAAAAAAGTCCGCAACCCCTTGTAAATACTAGGGTTTCAGCTTTGTGGATAATGTGGATAACTAGGTTTAAAAAGATAAGTGGAAATTTAAGTTTTGGAAAAAAGTGCGATTAAATCGGGGGTTTTCGGGAGAGTAAGGAGGAGAAAAAAATCCACACGAAAAATGGCAATTTTTGTCACCATTTCGTGTGGATAATGTGGATAACTTTTACTGAATCAGATTATTTCCAATATTTACAACATCTCCCGCCCCCATAGTTATCAACAATTCACCGTGAATAGAATTTTTTAAAATAAATTTGTGAATTTTTTCAAAACTGTCCAAGTAGTAGCAGGTCGTACCTAATTTTTGGATTTCAACACATAAATCATAAGAACTGATACCTAATGTATCGGTTTCGCGAGCAGGGAAGATATCAGCCAAAATGACCACATCTGCAAGAGAAAGTGCTTCGGCAAATTCTGGGAGTAAGGCCTTGGTCCTGCTGTAGGTGTGTGGCTGGAAAACGCATACGGTACGGGTGTAATTCATATTGGCGGCCGCGGACAGTGTAGCCCGAATCTCCGTCGGATGATGTGCATAGTCATCGTATATGGTAATGCCGTCACGTTCACCTTTATATTCAAAGCGTCGCATAGCACCGGTATAAGCCTGCAGGCCGGTTGTGATGCCGTTTAAAGAGACACCTGCACAGTGGCATGTGGCAATGGCAGCTAATGCATTACAGATATTAAACTGCCCCGGAACATTTAAGCGAATCTGTACGAGGAAGTTGTTTTTATAAAAAACATCAAAGCAGCCGAAGCCGTTTTTGTCATAGGAAATATTTTTTGCACAATAGGTGTGGCAATCGTTAAATCCAAAGGTTACATAAGCGGAGTCTAAGCATTCGGTTAGTTCTGTAAGGTTTTCAATGTCTCCGTTAATAACACATACACCGTCTTTTTTCGTATTGTGCATAAAGCGGCGGAAAGAAGCACGGATATCTTCAAGGTCTTTAAAGAAATCCAGATGATCCTCCTCGATATTTAAGACAATGGAGTATTTTGGATAAAAACTGAAAAAACTGTTGGTATATTCGCACGCCTCGGCAACAAAGTCCTGAGAATGTCCGATTCTTGTGGTTGAGCCGATGGATGGAAGAATTCCGCCGTTACAGATAGTAGGGTCTGTTTGCTCGGCCATTAAAATCTCTGCAATCATGGAAGTTGTAGTCGTTTTTCCGTGGGTACCGGCAATGGCGTAAGAATTTTCAAATGCTTCCATAATCTGTCCTAACAAGTCTGCGCGGGTGAGTAACGGAAGTTGTCTGGCTACGGCATCCATAAATTCCGGGTTATCCGGGTGGATGGCAGCCGTATAAACCACAGCGTCAGTATCGGATGGAATGTGAGAGACTTCTTGCCCGTAGTATACGGAGATGCCTTGTTGTTCCAACTCTTTTGTAAAATTGCTCGGAGAACGGTCGGAGCCGGAGACTTTTATTCCCCGGTCTAACAAAATTTGTGCGAGACTACTCATGCTGACACCGCCGATTCCGATGAAATAAACATGCTTGGTTTTATTTTCTGAAAGTGGATTCCAGTTAATGGTATACATAAAGTCTTCCCTTTCTTGTTTTACGAGAAAAAATCGATAAGATATGCGCTTTTTTCGAAATAACTTCTATAATAATTATAACGAATAAGAGAGAATTTGCAATGTATACAATAAATAAAAATGGAAGAAACGTGAAAATATTCTGTACGAAATGAAAACTTTATGATAGAATGTAAACATGACAACTGGTGTTGACTTGCCTTGATTACATAGTTACGGGAGGGGAATTGTCGAAAATCCCGTGACGGACTAGGAGGCATAGAACATGCAAATTACTGATGTTAGAGTCAGACGAGTAGACAATGAAGGCAAGATGCGTGCTGTTGCGTCTATTACGATCGACAATGAGTTTGTGGTACATGACATCAAAGTGATTGAAGGAGAAAAGGGGTTATTTATTGCGATGCCGTGTAGAAAAGGCGGAAATGACGATTATCGTGACATCGCACACCCAATCAATTCGGAAACGCGCGAGCGGATTCAATCCTTAATCCTTGAAGCGTATGAGAACGAACCGAACGAATGAATTTAGTGTTCAATGAAAAAAGAGCAGCTTTCGCTGCTCTTTTTTTTTGCGGAAGTGGACAAGCAGACCTTTTTTTAGTAATATGTAAATAGATTTTGTGTTTAGAAAAGAGGAAAATATGTATATTATTGCAGGACTGGGAAATCCGGGGAAAAAATATGAAAATACCAGACATAATGTTGGCTTTGACTGCATTGATGCTTTGGCAGATAAATATAATATCAAAGTAACGGAAAGCAAAGGAAAAGCTTTGGTGGGAAGTGGCGTAATTCAGGGACAAAAGGTGCTTTTGGTTAAGCCGCAGACATTTATGAATCTTAGCGGAATGAGTGTGAGAGAATTAATAAACTTCTATAAGATTGACATCGAAGAGGAGTTTTTAGTAATCTATGATGATATTTCACTTCCGCCCGGAGAGATTCGTATCCGTACAAAGGGAAGCGCAGGCGGGCATAATGGAATCAAAAATATTATTGAGCAGACTGCAACACAGGTTTTTCCCAGAATAAAGATTGGGGTTGGAGAAAAGCCTGCAAATTGGGACCTGGCAGACTATGTTTTAAGCCGTCCGGATAAAGATGACGCGGCGCATATGAAAGAAGGCATTGCGCAGGCGGTAGAAGCAGTTGCTATGATGATTGAGGGAAATACGGATCAGGCAATGAACCGTTTTAATGTAAAGAAAAGAAAGAAAATCTCGGAGGAAGAATGAGTTTATTAGTACAGCCGATACAGGCGCTAACTGACTACGAAGAGATAAAAAAGCATCTGGGGCAAAGCTGCGGAGTGTTACAGCTTTCGGGCTGCATAGATGCCATAAAACCATACCTTATCCAAGGGTTATCACAGGGGGGGACTGTGAAACTCTTGGTTACTTTTAGTGAGCAAAAAGCGAAAGAATTGGTGGAAGAATACAAGGTATATGACAGAAGCGTTGTCTATTATCCTGCAAAAGATGTGCTTTTTTATCAAGCAGATATTCGGGGAAATTTGCTTACCAGAGAGCGTTTGAGTGTAATAAAACAGCTGCGTACAGAGAAAGACTTAACGGTTGTAACAACCTTTGACAGCCTGATGGATCGTTTGGTTTTGCCGGAAGTGCTGTACGCGCACGTGGCAGAAGTGCAAGTGGGAGATACGGTTGATTTTGAACAATTGAGTCTTCAACTGGTGGAAATGGGATATGTAAAGCGTTCACAAGTGGAGACACCGGGTCAGTTTGCCATCAGAGGTGGAATTATTGATATTTTTCCGCTTTCCGAAGAGGTTCCGATTCGTATTGAATTGTGGGACGATGAAGTTGATTCTATTCGCAGTTTTGATGCAGAGAGTCAGCGCTCTATAGAAACGTTAGAGTCTGTAGAGATTTATCCGGCGACAGAGATTATATTGTCCAAGGAAACCTTAAAAAAAGGCTTGGAGAAGATAAAGACAGAAGCAGACAAGATTCAAAAGAAGTTTTACGACCAACATATGCCGGAAGAAGCATACCGCATTAAGCAGTCCGTGGAAGAGCTGGAAGAAGCATTGGTACACGGATTGGAATACACTTTGGCGGAGAGCTTTTTAACCTATTTTTATAAAGAAACAGCCACCTTTTTAGATTATTTTAAGGACCTGAATACGGTTATATATTTGGACGAACCGGCGCGTTTAGGAGAAAAGGGCCGTACGGTTGAAACGGAATACAGAGAAAGTATGAAACAGCGACTGGAGAAAGGATATTTTTTGCCGGGACAGGCGGATGCCATCATCTCTTCCAAAGAAGTGATGGGAATGCTGGAGAGACGCTGTTGTGTGGCACTTACGACGCTGGATCTTTCTACGGATGATGTTCATATTGAAAAAAATATCCACATTCAGACGAAATCGATTAATGCATATAACAAAAGTTTCGACCTTTTGGTTAAGGACTTAACGTTATTAAAAAAGAAAAAATACAAAGTAGTATTAGTCTCCGGCTCCCGAACAAGAGCGCAACGAATCGCAGAAGATTTGCGGGATGAGGGTCTTCATGCCATATATAATGAAGACTGGAATCATGACTTTTTGCCGGGTGAGATTTTAGTTTGTTACGGAAAGTTAAAGAGTGGTTTTGAATTGCCGCTTGTGAATTTTGCCCTTATTTCCGAGAGTGACATTTTTGGCGAAGAGAAAAAGAAAAAGCGTTCCGGACGCATAAAAGAAGGAGATAGAATCCGTGATTTTGCCGAACTTCGTATCGGTGATTATGTTGTGCATGAAAATCATGGACTGGGAATTTATCGTGGTCTTGAGAGAGTGGAAGTGGACAAGATTGTTCGCGACTATATTAAGATTGAATATGACAAAGGTGGCGTACTTTATATTCAGGCGTCTAATTTAGAGCTACTTCAGAAATACGCCGGCGCGGAAGCAAAAAAGCCGAAATTAAACCGCCTTGGGGGACAGGAATGGCATAAGACAAAGACAAGGGTTCGAGGTGCGGTCAGAGAGATTGCCAAAGATCTGGTGCGCTTGTATGCAATCCGTGAAAATATTCAGGGGTTTGCTTATTCCAAAGATTCGGTATGGCAGCAGGAATTTGAAGAAATGTTCCCGTTTGAGGAAACAGAAGATCAAGTGATGGCCATTGATGCAACCAAACGTGATATGGAAAGCAAACGGACCATGGACCGTCTTGTTTGCGGTGATGTGGGCTTCGGCAAAACCGAAATAGCAATCCGTGCCGCATTTAAGGCCGTTCAGGATAGTAAGCAGGTCGTTTATTTGGTGCCGACGACAATTTTAGCACAACAACATTATGATACCTTTGCCCAGCGAATGAAGGATTTTCCGATTCGCGTGGATTTGTTGTGCCGATTCCGTACACCGACACAACAGAAAAAGACGTTGGCGGACTTGAAAAACGGCAATGTTGATATCGTCATAGGAACACACCGGTTGTTGTCAAAAGACGTTGTTTATAAGGATTTGGGCCTGTTAATTATCGATGAAGAGCAACGATTTGGTGTAACCCATAAGGAACAGATAAAGCAGTTGAAAAATCAAGTCGATGTCTTGACCTTGACAGCGACACCGATTCCAAGAACGCTTCATATGAGCTTAATTGGTATCCGTGATATGAGTTTGTTGGAAGAACCACCAGTGGACCGTATGCCGATTCAAACTTATGTTATGGAGCATAATGATGAATTGATTCGTGAGGCAATTAATCGAGAGCTTGCGAGAAATGGGCAAGTTTACTATGTGTTTAATCGCGTGAAGCAGATTGCGGAAGTGGCGGACCACGTAGCAGCACTGGTGCCGGATGCCACCGTGGCTTACGCACATGGACAGATGAAAGAGCATGAGTTGGAAAAAATCATGTACCGTTTTGTTAACGGCGAAATTGATGTGTTGGTTTCCACTACGATTATTGAGACGGGACTTGATATTTCCAATGTAAATACCATGATTATTCAGGATGCGGACCAGCTTGGCTTGTCACAGTTGTACCAACTTCGCGGTCGCGTTGGACGATCCAATCGTACATCCTATGCCTTTTTGATGTACCGACGGGACAAATTATTAAAAGAGGTTGCGGAAAAACGACTCAATGCGATCCGTGAATTTACGGAACTGGGAAGCGGAATTAAGATTGCCATGAAGGATTTGGAAATCCGCGGTGCAGGAAATTTGCTCGGTAGTGAACAGCACGGACACATGGAAGCGGTAGGATATGAACTATACTGTAAAATGTTATCCGAGGCGGTCAAAGAGATGAAGGGATTGCCGGTGATGGAAGGCTTTGAAACAGTCATTGATGTGAATGTCAGTGCACATATTCCGGCGAGCTATATTCCGAATGAATTCCAGAAACTGGATATGTACAAACGAATCGGCAATATTCTTACGCAAGAAGACAAAGAAGATATTTTGGAAGAATTTATTGATCGATTTGGCGACGTGCCGGCTTCTGTGGAAAATTTGTTGGAAATCGCTATGTTAAAAGCCCGAGCACACAATTGTTATATTACGGAGATTGATGAGAAACATAAAATCATTACCCTCCGTATGTATGAAAATGCTCAACTTAAGGTGGAAAATATTCCGGAACTTCTGAAGTCCTTTGAAGGTGCTTTAAGCTTTCAGGGGAATGGAAAAAGCCCGATTTTCAGCTATAAAATGGCTTTTAATTCAAAAACATCAGCGATGCCGATTCTTCAGACTTTGGATAAAATATTGACAGTATTTGAAAATTTACTTGTAATAAATGAAAAAATAGACTAAAATGGCACGTGATGACATAAAATCAGGAGGAACTTATGAAGATTAGAATTCTATCAATTATGATGGCACTTACGATGGTATTGAGTGCATTTTTAACAGGATGCGGGAAAGAAGAAGGTTATGCATACGAAAAGTATGATTCCATCGGAACAATGAATGGAGAAAGCATTGATTTCCGCTTCGTATATTTTTCCGCACGTTGCGAACAGGCAAGTGTAGAGGCTTACTACTATCAAACGATGGGTGTAGACATCTGGGGAAATGAAGTTACAAAAGGTGAAACCTTAGAACAGAGCGTAAAGAAAACCATTATGGAAGATTTACAGAATATGTTAATTCTTGAAAAATACGCTGAGGAACAGAAGCTGACTTTAACAGAATCTGAAAAGAAAGCAATTGCCACAGCTGCAGCAAGCTTTATGGCAAACAACTCTGAAGATGCGATTGCAAAAATGGGAGCAACATTGGATGTGTTAGAACGCTATCTTACTTTATATACGATTTCCAACAAGGCATATGAGGCAATTGTGGCGAATGCAGACACGGATTTCCCATTAAGCGAATATAAGCGTTCTACAGCATCATATATTCTTTTGCCAAAAAAAGATTACACGTTTTTGGAAGCGAAAGAAATCTTAGAAGATTGCATAGAAAATTATGACACATTAACCGGAAAAGACGGAAAGTATAAACCAACGACACTAACTTACGGCGAGGATGGTCCATTAGATAAAAACATTAGCCAGGATACAATGAAAATTTTAAGAGAAATGGTTAGTGGTCAGGTTCATAAGGAAGTTATTGGGACAGCGGATTCTTATCTGATTATAAAAATGGTAGAAGAATTTGATACAGAAGCTTCAACGAAAGTAAAAGAATCATTAATCGCAGCAGCAGAAAAGAAGGTTTATGAAGAAACCATTAAGAAGCTGAAAGAAGAAACTGTCTTTGTTATCGATGAAGAAGCATGGGCAGCAATTAAGTTTGATATTCACTTTGCAATTACACAGTAGAAGAAACGAATGATAAAGAAGATGCCTTAAAAGTCCAAAAGCGGCTTTTAAGGCATTTTTTTGTTTATCTAACCGGTGCAGGTCCGTAGCAATAACAGAGGAGAAATTATTGAGAAAAAAGGAATAGAACAGATGGTATGGGAAATATAATGGATATGTAATAATTGCGGAAAGTTTGCATGCATTGTATTAGGGGGCTGAAAACTTGAAAAAAATTTTTTTTGTGATATAATAATGTAAATTAGTATGTGTTTTTATGAGTTGAGAGCATATTTATTGAGGTGTTATATGGAACAGTACATTATTAAGGGTGGAATTCCTCTTGTCGGTGAAGTTGAAATCGGTGGAGCGAAAAATGCTGCACTTGGTATTTTGCCGGCGGCTGTTATGGCTGGGGAACCGGTAATAATTGATAATATACCAAATGTTAATGATATTAATGTTATGTTGCAGGCCATTGAGGCAATTGGTGCACAGGTAGACCGCATCAATGAACACAAGGTTTGCATCAATGGAGCAACGATCAATAATTTTGATGTTGAGTACGAGTATATTAAAAAAATCAGAGGCTCCTATTATTTATTAGGTGCTTTATTAGGAAAATATAAATTTGCCCAGGTTGCATTGCCGGGTGGATGTGAGATTGGAAGCCGTCCGATTGACTTGCATTTAAAAGGGTTTAGTCAGTTGGGAGCAGATGTGGATATTGCACATGGTGTTGTTACAGCAAAGGCAGATGTGTTAAAAGGAAGTCAGATTTATCTTGACAAGGCATCGGTTGGAGCGACGATTAATATTATGATGGCGGCTTGTATGGCAAAAGGTAAAACCACGATTGAAAATGCAGCAAAAGAGCCACATGTTGTAGATGTCGCAAGCTTTTTAAATAGTATGGGAGCAAATATTCGCGGTGCAGGAACAGATGTTATCCGTGTTCAGGGTGTGACCAAATTACACGGAACAGAGTATTCCGTTATTCCGGATCAGATTGAAGCAGGAACTTTTATGTGTGCAGCAGCAATCACGAAGGGTGATGTAACACTTAAAAATGTTATTCCGAAGCATTTAGAAGCAATCACAGCAAAGCTTGTTGAGATTGGTTGTGAAGTAGAAGAGTTTGACGAAGCGGTTCGAGTTGTTTGTTCCAAGCCGATTAAGCATACCCAGGTGGCAACATTGCCTTACCCAGGATTCCCAACCGATATGCAGCCGCAAATCGCAACGGTTCTTGGTCTTGCGAACGGAACCAGCGTTGTAACGGAAGGTATTTTCGAAAATCGTTTCCGTTATACCGATGAGTTAAATCGTATGGGTGCATCGATTAAGGTAGAAGGAAGCGTGGCAGTTATCACAGGCGTGAAAGGTTATACCGGTGCAGTTGTAAGTGCTCCGGATTTAAGAGCCGGTGCAGCCCTTGTTATGGCAGGTATGGCAGCAGAGGGATTTACTGTAGTTGAAGAGATTAAATACATCGAACGCGGCTACGAAAAGTTTGAAGAAAAACTCACTGCACTTGGTGCGCAGATTGAAAGAGTATCCAGTGATAAAGAGATTCAGAAATTCAAATTAAAAGTGTCATAATTAAAAATGGTATATTGTAGCGCTAGAAGCGTCTTGTTAAGAGGTTGCAAAAATGCAGCCTCTTATCATTTTGAAAATATAAATAATCACAATGTTCGTGGGCAGGAACTAAGGAAATTCGAAGCTATTTAACAAAAAGAAGATAAAAGAAAAGGGGGTCGCAATAAAAAAAGAGACCATTTTTCAACAGTCTCTTAATAAGACGCATCTAGCGCAAGATAGATACAATTTTTAATGATGAAGTGCTTAAATCAATAAAGGAACCATCATCAAGTGCAACAATCGGTTTGGATAAATGTTTATCGTTAAGAAGCACGATGGTTGCAATGCGTGCGTCGGATAACATGACGCGATTGTTCTGGTAGGTATTTGCGATTCGATTCAAGAAGGTGAGAATAACCTGTGGGTTATATTTTTGTAGACCTTCTTCTTCAAAGAGTGCAATTACCTGGAACGGACAAAGCGGTTCGCGGTATTTACGGGCAGCCGTCATGGCGTCGTAAACATCGGCAACGGCAATAATCATAGTAAAATCGTCAATTTCCGAACCTTTTAATTTGCTTGGGTATCCGCTGCCGTCTGCACGTTCATGGTGATGAAGTGTGGCATTTAATACACGCGGATCAAGATGGAATTTGGACAGCACATCATAACCCAAACGGGAGTGTGTTTTTATAACTTCAAATTCAAGGTCGGTGAGTTTGCCCGGTTTATCTAAAATGGCCGGTGGAATTTTTAATTTTCCCACATCATGCAGTAATCCGGCGATGGTTAACTGGTCAATGGTGTCAGAATCATATTTCATCCAAGTGCCAAGAATTCTGGCGATTAATGCCACGTTGATAGAATGGGCAAAAACAGTATCTTCGATTTGGCGAAGATTATGAATGTGGTCAAACAATTCAATGGTTGTAAGCTTTTTAGAACCAATGATATCCAAAGCTTCAATCATAAAAGCTTTGCCGTCAAAATCCACGGTTTCAAAAATCTGATTAAACATATCGCGGATATGAAACAGTTTGCTGGTATAGGCTGTTTCAAAATTTTGAAACAAATCAGCCGGTTCTTCATTTTTAGCAGGAGTTTCTGTTGGTGTTGCAGGAGCAGTAGATGTAGGGACAGTAGAAACTTCCGGCTCTTTTTCTTCAATCATTGCATGCTCGATAGAGTAGAAGGTGATTCGAGCAATCATTTTCTTGTCAAGGGTAATGCCCTTGTTGATTATTAACTGACCATTTGGTGTCATAACCGGCTCAGCGGTAATCATACCCGGTTTCAAGTCAGCGGTTAAAATTTTTTCCATATGTCCTCCTGCATAATATATTGCTAATTTAAGTATAGATAGCGTGGAGAAAAATGTCAAATAAAAACGAATCCAGTTTTACAGAAATATTGACAAGCATAGAAAAACATAGTATGATGTACAATGCAAAAAGATTGAAAATTCAATATTGTATTTTTCTCTTATTCAGAGTGATGGAGATACATAGGATCTGTGAAGTCACGGCAACCCCTTAATCAAGGAAGGTGCCATCCTGAGCGAGTAGTCGAACAATAAGAGGATTTGATTTCTTTGTAAATGAATCGGTCCGCTTATGTGCGGACATTTTTTTTGACTAAAAACCGGTGTAGAAAGGATGCATCGGGGACATTATTTAACTAGGAGGATATTTATATGGAAAAAAGACTATTTACTTCAGAATCCGTAACAGAAGGACATCCGGATAAAATCTGTGACCAGATTTCCGTTGCGATTTTGGATGCAATGTTAGAGCAGGACACAATGAGCCGCGTGGCTTGCGAGACCTGCTGTA
>JAZNWA010000013.1:0-2756 GCA_045593085.1 Lachnospiraceae bacterium
GCGATGTTGATTATCGACTAAACGCTTGCAACGGATGTACACCTATTACCTATCATTAGGTACCAATTTAGGCGACAAGGAGGGCAACCTCCGTCAAGCCATTCAACTCATAGAAGAGCGGATAGGGGCCATTGCGTCCCTCTCTGCTTTTTATGTTTCCGAACCTTGGGGTTTCCAATCCGACAACAGTTTCCTGAATGCCTGCTGTGCTGTTAACACTATCCTTTCTCCCCTTGCCATGCTCGATGCTACCCAACAGATTGAGTGCGATTTGGGCCGTACCGAGAAGTCGCAAGATGGTATTTATCACGACCGCCTCATCGACATCGACCTGTTGCTTGCCTTTCACAAGCGCGAACCGCTCACAGTGCAACATCCTCGCCTCGTCATTCCCCATCCTTTGATGCACCAACGACAGTTTGTCCTCATTCCCTTGCGGCAGATTGCTCCTTTCTTGGTTATTTCTTAACTTAATCATTATGCTACCTGAAGCCAATGATCCTTATCTATTAGAAATGAGATGGCTCCATCCGTGGGGTAACCTACAAGGGAGACTATTGTCATGTTTAACGGATAGTAATGAAAGTAAAAGTGAGATAAGTTGTTAATCACCAACAACCATATGTAAAACATCTTTCCAGTTAGGGGATAATTTAGAAACATCAAGGCGAACATAAGTACCGGTTAAAAAATTAGCACCTAACATTTCTTTTAGATATATATCTGCATATAAGTTATTCATTTGTTGGCAACTTTCATTCAATGAATACGATATGCGAATACCGAAATTCAAGGTTTCCTCTTCCTCTGTAAATGTAATTACCTTTCCTCTTTTTATATTAAAATCTTCGTCTGTTTTAATACGAGGACGAACAAGGGCAGCATTGGAATTTGATGAAGATAATTTCCAATATTTTCCCACTTCTGGAAAGAATTTTTGAAAATCTAACTTGATTTGTGATTTTGGAGGAATTGCAACCACACGCTGCGCATAGGTAACAGTAGTTGAAGAACTGGATTTTCCTCCTCCTACATTTACACCACCTGCGAGCGTACCGATTACACCACCTACACCCAATGCACCAGCTACACTTCCCATGTTCACACCGACTCCACTTGAAGTTCCAGAAGTAGAAGAAGTTGACGAAGGTATATAATAAGGAGTGGCTTCTCCGTTTCTGACAAAGAAACTATTTCCTAAATCAATATAAATAGTATTAGTACTATTATTTATTACAGAGACTAAAATCCCTTGATGAAATTCAACATCAGTAACACCTTTTAAATAACCAGTAGCGGTATACCCACGACCGATTTTCTCAATATCAACACCTGTTTCCATTACTATTTTTACCTTATCGTCTTGTAACCTTGCATCCTCTTTCAATCCAAATGTACAAAACAACGCATTTGCCTTTTTATCTTTAGGTTCTACATATTCCACCTTTATTTTGTTGTACTCTTCTACAATCTTGGCATTAATAGCTTGGATTTCTATCTCCATTTCCTGTGATAGGGCTGTAGGTGGAGTCTGCTCTTGAGCATGTTGCACAGGTGTGGCTGTTTGTAGTTTCTCCTCTTCTCCTATTATTACTTTGCGTCCGTCCTGATACTTGATCATTAACACTTGAGTTTTGTCAATCTTTTGAATAGCGGCCTCGGGTTTATTTTCTAACTTATAGAAGATGGAGGAGCCACCAATTTCAATTTCAAAAACCTTATGAGCATCTCCCTCTGAGGTAATCAATACATCTTGTGCTGATGCTGCAAAAGCTATACTCCAAAACAGTACTGTAATTCCGAAAATTTTTAAAAGTTTCATTCGTTATTATCTTTCTTACTGTTCTTCAGCTACCACAAGAACGTTTCTTAATGCAAGAAGCATGGAGCTGTATGTCCTTCCTTAAAATATAAGTGTAGAGATATGTGTACAAGGATGTTAGAACAGCCTCATTCATAGTTATGAAGATAATTATATTATAGATTTTCTACACTTTCCATTTACAAGTTAAAACACAACGCTTCTTTTTTAATTAGATGTCTGTGACATTGAATCTACTCAATTCAATGCAAATATAGGGATAATAATAAATAGTTTGTATGAAAAGAAACGTTTTTTTGAAAGAAGTGATTCTCAAACAATAAAGTGAAACGAGTGTAGAATGTAACTATATAGACAATATTATTATTATTAACGCTAAATCAGTATGAAATATTTTTCTACTTCCATCATCCTTCGCTTTGTTCTTAAAAATACACTACTATCCTATTAATATTTGAAATTACTCTTTGAAATCGTTGAAATATAGTTAGTATAGAGGCATTTCGAACGAATGGTTTTTAAATCTAGATTTGCGACAAATAGCCCCTACTTTGGCTATTTAATCGTTTTGTATCGAAAATTTATCACTTTTCGTTTATTTCGTATAAATTTCTCACGATGCAGATTTTTTTTCCTCGTGAGAGAAAAATTTTTTTCTCGTGAAGGCTATATATTTTCCTCGTGAGAGAAATTCAATAAGGCATGTTTGGGGGAGAAAATATGGGTGTAAGGATTTATTGTTGTGCAAAACAGAAAAATCGAGGCTTGAAATGGTCACTATAGAGGTAAGAGCAAAAAAAAGGAGTACCGCCGTACTCCAACCTTTTATTAACCTTAAATCTAATACTATGAAAAACACGTTGCAAAGGTACGCACTTTTTGGAAATCTGCAAGAAAAACTGATAAAAAATGATGTTTTATAACATGTTTTAGC
>JAZNWA010000014.1:0-40295 GCA_045593085.1 Lachnospiraceae bacterium
GACGAGTTTTTTCGCCGCATGTAATCAACATACGAACGCATCCGCCTAGAGGAAGTTAGACACTGACAAAAAGTGTTTTTCGACCGCGGACAAATCGGGCGACTTGTATAATGAATGGAAAAACATAAAATAATTGTCCGGGCTAAGAGACTAAGGAAATTCTGCCTTTTTTCCAAATCAAATAAAACAGAAAGAAAAATGGACTTCCGTTTTTTACAGTTCAAAAAAACAAAAAAGCTGTCTTGCGACAGCTTTCGTTTTATATTTTTAAGATAAGAAGATGAAATTCGCCAATTATTTGCAGGTAAAATATAACACCTGGTAATGCTTTGACAATTCATCTAAGAGCCGGCGACTACCGATGGTCTTTTCTTCGTCGAAATTAACGAATGGGTCGTCTAACACCAACATCGGCTTTTCGCTGGTATACATCGCCTCTACTAATGCAATTCTTAAGCACACTCCAATTAAGTCCTGATATCCCGTACTTAAGAAAATAGTATCACGCTGTAAGCCCTGCTCATTTACCGTTAAATGAATGTTTGCATCCATTTTGTATGCATCCGGCTGCTGCCCGGTAACAATTGCGTAGTAATGAGCAAAATGCTCCATGATAGGTCCTGTATATCGAAGCGTTAGTTCTTCCTTGGCTTTTCCCAAAAACTCACGTGTTTTTTCAAGAAGCGCGTACTTTTCTTTCTGTTTTTTTACTTCCGCTTCTTTTTCTTCTAACAGTTCCTTTGTTGCCATCCACTCGTCATGTTTTTCCTGAAGCTGACTCAACTGGTCTTCGTAGGTTTTAATCTGACTGCGAAGGTCTTCCGTTTCTTCATCAATCCTTACAAACTCCTCTTGTAGCTGCTGCAAAGATGTTGGTTCTGTCTCAGCATAAGAATTTAGAATCTCTTCAAT
Organism: Lachnospiraceae bacterium; assembly: GCA_045593085.1. GTDB lineage: Bacteria > Bacillota > Clostridia > Lachnospirales > Lachnospiraceae > XBB1006. The sequence goes on from JAZNWA010000014.1 coordinate 913, forward strand.
ATTATTTTGACTCTTGAACGCTTCCTTCTGCTGCGCTGCTAAGGCATGCTCATCTACCAAGGTTTTATGTACCTTTACGTCTGCCAGCATATGCTGTAAAAGATTGCGCAATAATTCTTCATCCGTACCGGCAAGTCCATAGGTTTGCAAGAAACCGGAAAGTTGGTGACGCACTTCTAAAAGCTGCGTTCTATGCTCCTTATTCGCTTCTGCCATTTCTTTTAACACAGAATACTGTTCTGCCTTTTGGCGCAAACGGTTTACTTTATCCGCATAGTTTATGCAGTCACCGAAAATAACACTGTACGATTTCAAAAAACCATCCAATTCGGCTTTCTGTTCCCCGCTTGACTCTGCTGTATTTATGGAATATTTCTTGTGTTTTTCAACCAAACTTTCAAAGGTTAGCGCACGGCTTAACAATTTCTGCAATTGCGTCATGACACGTTCTTCGCTGTAAGCCAAATTATGACGCGTAAAATAAAGTTCTGCTTCCCGCTCCGTTTCTTCTATGCGCTGCTTATTCCCATAAAATTCTTCTTCCATAGTATGGTCAGAAGCATCTTCCATAGTCGGCATTTTACCGGATGTAACAAGTAAAATCACGCCGGCAATCACCAATACTGCGGACACCGCAAGAATCGGCAACAAGTTCATCACAACAAACACAACCCCGGACACCAATCCCAGAATAATTCCTGTAGCTCCCAGTAATTTCTTTTGATTGCCTTGTTTTTTTGCAAGGGCTAATTCTGCAGCCTGACGGCGTTTTTCTCCATCAATGCTTGCCTGTTGAACGCTAATTGTACCTTTTAAGATGCTACGCTCACTCCATTTTTGCTGCAAACGGTTAATTTCTTCACTTGGACATTCGCATCCAAAGAATGCTTTTTCCTCAAAATACTTTTCTTCTTCTTCGGACGTCATACGATTGTCTTCATATTTACGTTGCACTGCATCCATTTGTTTTGCGGTTTCCAGTTTGCTATAAAGGGCGCCTTCCTCCGGAAGACCTTTTGCAAAAACTCCGCTTAAAAAGTCATACTCTTTTTGCTGTGCATCACTTAAACGTCCCACTCTTTCCGCGCTTAAGATGCGTTCCAGCCTGGAACACAGTTCCAACGCGTCCTTAACCTCTGCTTCGTTTGGAACGCCATTTGGAAACTTTGCAAGGCTTTCTTTCAAACCGGCCTCTTTTTCTGCCTCTTGTTTACATAACAGGTCATAACTTTCTTTTTTGGCAAGCACGTCCTGATATCGGCTAACGATTTCCTGTTCCTTGGAAACCCGGACTTTTTTCTCCTTTAACCCCTCTAATTCCGTGATTGCCTCGTCGTAATATCTGCGAAGCGTTTCCATCGAAGCGTCTAGTGCTTTTCCGTCGGAAACCTCCTGCTTCAAACGAGTAATTTCTTCGTTCATTTGATGAATCATGCCCTTTTTAACACGTGGGCTCATCTTGTTTAACACATCTTTTAATGCTGCATCTGCAGTCTCAAAATTATTAATGTCATTTGTGCTGTCCGTAAGATTTCCTATCTTTGCATTAATGCTGTCGTTGGTTCCCGACTGGCAATCCTGCTGCTTTATAAAGCTGGTCTTCATAAATGCTTCGCTGTTAATCTTAAAGATTTCCTCTCCAAGATTTTCGGAAAAATCACGACTTTCCAAATTCGTTTTTGCATCTCGCAACTCAAAAATGTCGTTCGCTGCTTTATCCTTGAAAATACGGGTTACAATGTACTCCTTGTCACCAAATGCAAAAGTAATACTACCACCATACACTCCGCCCTGCCAAGGCTCGTAACGCTTTCTTTCATTTTCAACAGGGTTGCTACGCTTATTTTCCCCTTCAAAACCATAAAGCATAACGCGCAAAAAAGCACCAAGTGTACTTTTTCCCCATCCGTTCTGCTTGGAAAAAGCATTCAGCCCTTCTTTAAAATCGATGGTAACATCCCTTAGTTTTCCAAAATTTTCGATATGGCACTGAATTAATCGCATAAAGAAGCCCCCCCTTTCTCCAACACCAACAAACCGTATCGGATAATGGTTCCTTTTTCTTCATCAGAAAAATCTGCTTCCATAACTTTTCGGACAAATTCCCCTTTTAAAGACGGGTCATTTATAAATTGGGTAATGTCCACTTTTAATGTGGTTTCATCATATATTTTTAAAAAATAATAACCATCTTCAAAGGATTTTGTCAGATACTGCACATCCTTTTCGCACTCTACATCCATGCTTCCGGTTAAAATAATCTTGATTAAGCTTGTAGACGGATGATTTACCGTACTAAGCTGCGAAGCAATGCAGGTTTTCATTTGCGCGCTTGTCATACAATCCGTCACATCTACTGGCACTTCAAAAAGTGCACGGCATGCCATCGGCACAAAGGTACTTGTATATTTTCCGGTTTCCTCATGAATGTCCAAAAGAACAAAACCGTGTTCTCCGCATTCATCAAATCCCCGACCTTCCAAGCATCCCGGATAACAATATGTGCCCCTTGCATCCAATGCCTCACTCTTATAAGCATGAATATGACCAAGGGCAAGATAATCGATTCCCTTATTTTTCAATGCTCGAAGGTTTATCACTTCTACTTTATCTTTCGTTCCGGTCTCGGATTCCTGTCCGTGAAGCATCACGATATTAAACTTTGCTGCATCCAGTGTAAGTGCAGAATACGCACTTCCGGCATTTTCCTTACCCAGTTCAAGACCGGATAAAACGATGCGCTCTCCTACTACATAAGAAGTCCATTCCTTGGAAAAAAGTTTTAAGTTTTCCGGTAATTCCTCCGCTCCGGAAAGAAAATTATCCTGATCATGATTTCCTTTCAAGTAGAAAAAATCAATCTCCGGGTGATTTTCAATCGCTGCCTTTACCACATTTTTGGCTGCTGCAGAGATATTCCTGGTATCGAACAAGTCCCCTGCGATTAAAATTGCTTCTACTTCATTTTCAACTGCGAAGGAAACCATACGTTCAAAGGTTTTAAGCAACTCCGCTTTTCGTTCTTTCGCTTTTTCCTTATCTAAGTTTGCTGTCATCTTAGAATCCAGATGCAAATCTGCACAATGAATGATTTTCATAGACGCACTCCCTTTTTTCTATTGAATTGCTTTCTTTTTCCACTTTCCTAATCGATAGAAGAAGAATGTTAACGCTGCTCCGATTAACCATGATAACAATAAGGAAATCTGAATACATTCGCAACGACCAAATGGTAACTCTGCAGTTCTTGTCAAGAAAGAAATCAGGTATGCGAGCGGCACACGTACACCAACTGTTGTAATCAGTGAAATCCACATCGGAGTCATAGTATCCCCGGCGCCACGCATAATCCCGGATAAACTTTGGGTAATTGCCATCGCAATATAACCCGGCGCTAAAATTCCCATCAATCGACGGCTCATTTCAACTAAGGATGCTGTATCCGTAAAAATTCCCATAAGGGTCTTACCAAAAATCAGAATCGCCCCCGTAATCGTTGCAGAACAAAGAAGTGCCATAATGGTTCCCTGTCTTGCACCTTGTGTTACACGGTCGTATTTGCCTGCTCCAACATTCTGTCCGGCATAGGTGGTCGTTGCCATACCAAAAGAGAAGTTTGGTAACATAGCAAAACCGTCCACTCTCATAATAATAACATTTGCAGCAATAAATGCTTCTCCAAAGCTGTTCGTTAAAGACTGTACGATCATCATTGCAGAGGACATAATTGCCTGCGTTAAACCGGACGGAATACCAAGTTTTATCAAGGTCTTCGCATGTTTTCCGCTGATTAAAAATCTTCTCGGGCTCAAATCAAAGGTTTCTCTCATACGGAGCAATCGAATCATACACATTAGGGCTGAAAATCCCTGCGCAATAACCGTTGCCAAGGACACGCCTGCAACTCCCATTTTAAACTGTGAAACAAAAACAATATCCAAAACGATGTTTACAACAGTTGCAATCAACAAGTAAACCAACGTGGAGAAAGAATCTCCCATTCCTCGTAAAATACCGCTTAAAATATTATAATATGCCATACCGGCAATACCATAAAGTGCAATTTTTAAGTATGCAGAGCACCATCCGAAAATAGATTCCGGAGTATTAAGCACCATAAGGATCTTGTCTACAAACAATGGTCCTGCCAACATTAAAAATAACGAAGCAATTGCCGTCATTGTAATAGCCGTACCAATTGTAGACGATAATTCTTCCCTGTTTTTTGCACCGAAATACTGTGAAACCATAACGGTCGTACCGGATGAAATACCAACAAAAAGCACCAGCAAAATATTAAGAATCGGCATAGAACTACCTACCGCTGCCAAGGCATTATCACCTACATATTTTCCTACAACGATACTATCCACGGTGCTGTACAACTGCTGCGCAATATTACCGATTAACATTGGAAATGCAAAAATTGCAATGCTTTTCCACGGAGTTCCTACCGTCATATCCGATGGTTGAAATAATCTTTTAAGTTTTTTTAACATTTGTTTCCCTTTCCTTTTCACCGAAGTTCATCTTTTCTTTTTCCTATTGGAAAACTTTCGGTTTTCTTGTTTTTCATTCAGTCTCACTTATTATAGCATAGTTTTTTTATTCTGAACACTTCACTTTTTATACAAAATCCATTAAAATAAAAGGATATAGTAGATTATTCTCCAAAGGAGAAGAAACATGAGACAAAAAAAACGTTTTTTTGCGCCAATTTTCTGTCTGATTTTGGTATGTATGTTATCCTGTAGTTCATGCCAGAATTCATCCGGAACCGGCACTGCCACTCCAAAGCCAATGCCAACGGAAAAAGGTAGTCGCGACAACACTCCGATTGTCCTTGTACCGATTGCATCCGGAACCGTTATACATTCTAACGAGGTAGCCTGCATCGATGCATCCAATGTCCATGAAGGATACGTGATGGCAGAATATTTTGGCACAAATGAAAAAGTGAAATTACAAATTACGGGGCCGGATCAGGTAACGTATACCTATAATATGCATGACGGCTATGAAGTGTTTCCTTTAACCGCCGGAAATGGCACCTATACCATTTCCGTATTTGAAAACATTTCCGGAACAAAGTACTCTACTGCTCTGTCAGCAGAGATTGAAGTTTCCATAACCAATGAATTTGGACCTTACCTTTATCCAAATCAATATGTAAACTTTAATGCAAGCTCTCTCGCCGTAGAAAAATCAGCCTCACTGGCTTATTACGCAAACACCAATTTAGAAGTCGTAGAGTATGTGTACAACTACATTATCGGGCATTTTACCTATGACTACGACAAGGCAGCCTCTGTCGCTTCCGGATATCTTCCGGTGGTTGATGAGGTGTACCGTGCCCAAACCGGCATCTGCTTCGATTACGCGGCTGTGATGGCAACTATGCTACGCAGTCAGAACATTCCGACCCGTTTGGAAGTTGGGTATGTAGGAACCGAATATCACGCATGGATTAGTATCTATGTTGCTGAGCTTGGCTGGGTAAACGGCATTATTGAGTTTGATGGTAAAGATTGGCATCTCATGGATCCCACCTTTGCATCCACCAGCAAAGATCCACAAAGTTTTACAAGCAATAACAATAACTATCTCACCAAATACGTTTATTAGGGGGTTTTTATGTCCGATAAAAAACACATGCTGTCTGAAGCCGAACTTGCCGCTTTTTGCAGGCAGTTAAATATGATTATCAAAGCCGGAATGCCGACACACTACGGAATCTCTATTCTAATGGACGAAGCTGCAGATGAAGCAACACGGGAATTCTTGAAAAAAATATATGATCCCATGGAGGATGGTTGCTCTTTATACGAGGCAATGGAACCACTTAACGCTTTTCCAAATTATATGCTCCATATGATTGCACTGGGTGAAACAACCGGACGTTTGGAAGAAGTATTTGATTCTTTGTCCGTATATTATGAACGGGAAGCACAAATCAAACAAGGCATCCGTCACGCCATCCGTTATCCTCTCATTATGAGCGGTCTGATGTTTGTTATCTTAATTGTGATGATTCGCGAAATTGTTCCGATTTTCGCCAATGTCTTTGCAGAACTTGGCGGTTCTCTAAGTGGCACCGCAAAAACATTAATGTCCATCAGTACATTTTTGAATCAGTATCTGCTCTCCTTTATCATCGGCATTATCATTCTCGGCCTTGCCTTTGTTGTTTTTTCCAAAACCAAGGCTTTTAAACGTATTTTAGGAAAAACATCCTTTGCACAAACCATTGCAACGGGACGCTTCGCAAACTGCATGTACCTTGCCTTGGCCAGCGGTCTTGATACGGACCGTGGTCTTGAAATGGCAAGTGCCCTTAGCGATAATGATATCTTACGTGAAAAAATCGACCTCTGCCGTGCACAAATAAAAAACGGCGAGAGTTTTTATAAAGCCATTTTAAATTCCGGCATTTTATCCAAAATGCACGCAAGCGTTATAACCATCGGTGCAAAAACCGGTTCAATGGATGAAGTGATGTTAGAAATCAGCAAAAACTACGAAGAAGAATCCGAAGAAAAGCTTCACCGCTTTGTTTCCGTGTTGGAACCAAGTCTGGTGATTGTTCTCTCTTTCTTCATCGGATTGATTTTGGTTTCTTTCCTATTACCGTTATTGGGCATCATTTCAAGCATTGGCTAATGGAGGATTTATGTATCTATTTTCCGTTAAAAAAGAAAAAAAACAGTTCACTGCCTACCTTCCGCTGCTATTATTAGTTGCAGCGTTGGGTTTCTTTGTGCTTTTTTCCAACTCTTTTTCTACGGCTAACTTGTCTTATGAAAGGGATTTGTTAGAGCAGGCCCTGGAAAAAAGTATTGCCCAGTGCTATGCCTTAGAAGGCTCCTACCCTGTGAGCCTGGAATATTTAGTAACACACTATGGTCTGACCTACAATGAAGAACATTTCTTTATCGATTACCGCTACATCGGCGGCAATCTGTGGCCGGACATTACGATTATCGAAAGGGATTAACATATGATAAAATTACGGAATACCATCTCCGGAAAAATTCATATTGTCTTCGTTTTATGTGTATTTGCCTTGTTTGTCGCAGTATCCTTTTTGCTGATTTTAATCGGAATCAAGCAATACAGCTATACACGTGACACCGCAAACCAAAGTTATGTAAAACGTACCGTTTCCTCTTACATACAGGAGAAAATCCGTCAAAATGACAGCCGTGGTTGTATCGATGTGCTTTCCCTGGAAGGCTGCGATGCCCTTGCCTTTACAACCATAGACGGCGACACTGAATATACGACCTTGATTTATTGCCATGACGGAAGTCTTAGAGAACTGGTTGTAACGGATACTTCCGTTTATTCTCTTGCCTCCGGGCAAAAAATTCTGCCCATAAGTGATTTTAAACCGACTATTACAACAGACGGATTGATTTGCATTGAAGTTACTGATAACGACAACGAAATTTATGAGCTACTCTTTTCACCTGTTTCCATGGAAAGGAGGGCTTTGTATTGAATCATAAAAAAACATTTCATTTCCGCACTTTTTTAACGGAATTAATGATTGATATTTTACTGTTCTCCTTGCTTTGTGCCTGTGCCTTGATTTTCTTTGGAAAGACCGCACAAATCACCAAAAAAAATACGCAACTGCAGGAAGCCATGAATATTTGTTCCAACGCAGAAGCAATTTTTAAAAATGGCGATGCCTATGCTCTAATGTCACTCTACGAGCATGGCATTATGCAAAATAATACGCTTTATGCAGGATTTGATGATGCTTACCATTCCTGTAATTTAGATGATGCAGCCTATGTTCTTACCGTTGTATTTTCCGATTTGACATACAGCAAGGCGGAACTTTCTTTTTCCACCAAAAACGGTGACGTCATTTATGACATCTCTATTTGCCGTTATAGGCCGCAAACCCTGGAAGAATTTGCAGGAGGTGGCACAAATGAATAAACTATTTAACAAGCGATTATCCGGTTTTTCCAATTTTGGATTTTCAACCATTGTTTTTTGTTTTGCTATGATTTGTGTCATTACCTTTTCCGTTTTGTCCTTAACCACTGCAAATGCAGACTATCGGTTAACACAGAAGGTAGCCGACAAAAATACAGCTTATTATCTGGCAGAAGAAAAAGCATATTCCCACATTGAGGAAGTGGAATCTGCCTTACAAGAAGCATTTCTTACCGCAGAAAACCAAACCGCCTATTACGAATCCTTAGAAACGGTCTTTGCCGATTTGAAGGGCAGTTTTCAACAGGAAGAAAACCTTTTTATCTATCGTTTCCAGGAAACCATCTCGGATACACAAACTTTAGATGTTTGTCTTGAGCTAACCTATCCGATGAGTGCCGATGATACTTTACTAAAAATCATCGAGTATAAATCCGTACATACGCAGTCCATACCGGAAGATGATATTTTAGATTTGATTGACTAGAAAAAACTATAAGACAGACTTTTCCTTAAAGAACAACTAAAAATGAGGAATGCATAAGAATTTAGATATACCGAAAGGAATCACATTATGGATGTAAAACAGATTTTAGACCAAGTAACCAACAGTCAGGCTTCCGATTTATTTGTTATTGCGGGCCGTCCGCTCTCTTACAAAGTCAGCGGAATGATGAAGCAACTTGACGAGAACCGCCTTCACCCGGATCAAACAAAAGAATTTGTGGAAGCGATTTATCGCCTGGCGGAACGAGATATTAGCTTTTTTGCCGAGCACGGGGACGACGATTTCTCTTTTGCTTTACCGGGCATTTCCCGTTTCCGTGTAAGCACCTTTAAACAGCGTGGCTCTTATTCTGCGGTTATCCGTATTATTTCTTTTGAATTACCTCAGCCTTCAGAATTAAATATTCCGGGCGCTGTTATGAACCTGGCCAAATTCTCCAGAGGTATGGTTTTAGTCACCGGCCCTTCCGGAAGTGGAAAATCAACCACCTTGGCTTGCATCATTGACCGGATAAACGAAGAAAAAAATGAACATATTATCACCCTGGAAGATCCGGTTGAATTTTTGCATCGTCATAAAAATTCCATTGTATCCCAGCGAGAAATCAGTATTGATACGGAATCTTATCTGACTGCTCTGCGTGCTGCATTGCGCCAAAGCCCGGACGTTATTCTTCTTGGTGAAATGAGAGATTATGATACCATTAATACTGCTGTAACTGCAGCAGAAACCGGTCACCTGATTTTCTCATCCTTACATACCATCGGTGCTTCAAATACTATTGACCGAATCATTGATGCTTTTCCTGCAGGACAGCAACAACAGATTTGTATTCAGTTAGCAAGCGTATTGCAAGCCGTTGTCAGCCAGAAATTAATTCCGACTGTTGATGGAACTGTCGTACCTGCTTTTGAAATCATGGTATTAACTCCTGCCATTCGCAATCTTATCCGGGAACGTAAGGTTCATCAAATTGATGGCATTATCTATACCTCTGCGGCGGATAATATGATTGCTATGGATACCAGTATCTATAACCTTTATAAAGCCGGCGTCATCAGTAAAGAAACCGCGATTGCAGAGGCGATGCATCCTGAGATGATGGAGAAACGGATTCAGACGCATTAAAAACACAAAACATACTATCTATAAAAAAGAGAGCGCTTGTTGCGCTCTCTTTTTATCTATTATTTGTTTTCAAGTTTAGTAATATGCGTCTGAATCCGTATCATTTCAAACTTGCTTCCCAGCTCTGCAAATCGCTTTTCAATTCGTTTCGCTACTACGCAGGCCTCTTTTTCGACACAGTTGGATAATAATACAATAAATTGTGAATCGCTATATCTGGAGGCTACATCTCCAATACGCAAAGAATGCTTGATAATATTTTCCAATGCTACCATTCCCTGTCTTATACGGAATGCTTCGATTTCCTCTGTTTCCTTATACTTGACCTCAAGTGCCAGTAGTACAATCGCAGCTTCTTCTCCGGTTCTTAAGTTTCTGCGGGCTTCTAAGTTACAGATTTCTTTAAACACCGGATAGCCGCACAAAAACACGCCATCAACTTCGTCTTCTTCGATATCCGCATAAATATCTTCAATCTTATCCGTTGTCTGTCCTTTTCCTATAGCTAAAAGTTCTTCATAGACCTTTGTTAAGACGATGGTTTTTCGTAAGCCCAATTCTTTTTCTATGATGGCTCTTGCTTTTTCATAAGTTTCTAAAGCAAGTGCAGTTTTTCCGCTTCGCATACGGGCTTCAATCTGATAACAGAATAACTGCTCATCCGCTGTTTCGTATTCCAATGCCGTGCTACAAAGCTTTTCTAGGGCCTCGTATGATTTGTTTTGAACATATAACTCTGCCAAAGATTTTACTGCGGACAAATACATAGAATGATAATACGTCCTTCTGGTTGCAACCCAATGCAAATCCGACATTTTTGTAGCAAAATCTCCCTTATAATACGCAATGGCCGTCTCGTATGTTGCAATTGCTTTTTCCTTAATCGGCTCTTTTTTCGCCTCGCCGATTAAGTGCTCCAACCATTCCACATCTAAACTGACCGGAATTTTTGGATTCCAACTATATGCCCCTTTTTTTGTTAAAATATACTCCTCATCCCCCATATGTTCCTGAAGTGCTTTTCGAAGACGATACATTAGGTTCTTTAAGGCACCTGCCGGATTATCAATCTCTTCTTCCTGCCAAATAGCGGATGCAATATCCTCATTCGTTAATTCTTTATCTCGATATAATATTATGTATAACAACAGTTTCAACAACATGGTTGAGCGAAGATCATCATCGGTAATCTGTTTTTCTCCGTCTACGATGCAAAATCTTCCCATTGTTTTTATTGTTAACATATATCTTCCACCTTTTCCGCAAGCGGTTCCTCTAAACTTTTTGGATTTCGAATCATTTTACGCAACTGACGTAATGACAACGCAAAATAAAGTCCGTCGCAAAAACGTTCATCGGATACCAGGCCAAAGCTCATATGTTTTTCCTGTATAGACTCTTTCCCGCTGACTACCGGAATCACTTTTTCCTTACCCATCGCCATAAATAAACCGGTGGTTCCGAATTCATATACATGATGGTAAATATGGCTGATTCCCAATGATTTTAAGTTTGTAATAAAAATGGATGTATGGAATGGGCTTAATTCTACAACTTTCTTTGGCATCATATTATGTCGATCCATCCACATCAATGTATTAACAACCAACTTAATAACCCCACTCGGAATACGTGTTAATACACGTGCCAATTGATCGGTTCCGTTTTCACCTTTTCGATCTCTTGTTTCTTTTCGAATAATATCATTTACTTTTTCTGCCACTTCGATGATATTCTCTGTTCCATCAAAGCATAATTTCACCGTCGTTTCCGTACTTGCGTCTTCCAAGGTCGGATGCACAACAAAACTTATCCAAATCTTTTTTCGTGCATAAATTCTGCCATTCATAACAAAACGGTTTAACTGTGGTCTGGTTGCCAGCAAGCGCACCATTGCCGCAATCAAAATGTGCATGTAGCCCATTTTGATTCCCTCTGCTTCTTTTTCCTTAATATAGGCATCCATTGCTTCACATGCAAACGTATCCTGATACATATTCATGGAATCAGTACGTGTCTTCATAATATATGGCATAATTTTCTGCAACGGCTCCAAATTCTTAATTGCTCTTCCATCCGGACGTTTCTTAAACATATCTCCTCCTATGTGTCTTTCCATCTTGTTTAAAATTTCCCAAATACTTTCTCATTATAATAAATCCCCTGAAAAAGGGCAACCCTTTTCCATTTCCCCAGATGTCCACTGTTCATGATAATTCATCTTACGTTTTTCACTTATAAAATATGCTTCCCGACTTTTGATACATTGTTTTAAAAACTCCTGCCCGATGTAAGTCGCACCAAGCAGGAGTTTTCGTATGTCTCTGACAAACTATTTCTTTTTAATTTTATTTAATTTCTTATTCAAGTCTAAGAGATCTTCTTTTGTAAGATTTACACCCATCATGCCAATCATACCGCTAATTCGAAGAATGGTAAATCCGCCTAACATCTGCATCATTTCAGGTGTCATTTCAAAGCCACCCATAACTTCTTTCTTTTCTTTTCCTTTTGGCATAATCTTTGCCACGAGACCTGCAAGAAGAAGTTTACCCTGCATAGTTGCCATAATGTCACTAATCTTGTCGTTCAAGGAGAAGTATCCTTCCGGCATTGTGATATCAAACCAGTTTAATACTGCATTCTTTTCTTTTAAGCGGTATTCTTCGTTGAATACCTCAACCTTACGAAGTTTACTTTCATCTTTGCAATCACCTGCAACTGCAACTAATGTAGATTCTCCAACGTTTGGTGCGTCAAAATAGAAGAAATGTTCCGGGCTTGCCTGTTTGCCAAGGCTCTTACCATTTACAAACAATTCTACTTCCGGCAAGTTAGAATATACGGTAACCTTTGTTACCTCTTCTACTCTGTCTACATATCTCTTGCCACAAATGTGTACAAACGGATCTTCTGTCAACCATGCTTTATAAGCATAGAAAGAATCCTTCTTATACTTTCTGTCAAAAGTTACAAGACCTTTGTGATTCTGTCCGTTTTCGCCACCTTCGCTACGAGCATCAGCACCGAAATCAAACATATTCCATACATGAGTTGCCCACATATATTTACGGGAGAAGAATGCTTTAATAAGTTCTTCATGATAATATGCCTGGTACTCTTCTGTATAGTCGCCCTGTGTTGGGTTGGATGTATGCCAATTCAATGCTTCACATCCGTACTCAGAGCATCCGATTGCAATGTTTGGATGAGTTGCATGGAATTTGTCAAACCACGGGCCGTTCATTCCGGTTTCGCCGCCATACCATCCAAAATAATGGTTGTAGGAAACTACATCCGGAATCTGAATGTATGGGCTGTTAATATCACAAGGAGAAACAACTGCAATAACAGTCTTTCTTGTTTTATCCATTTCATGACATAAGTCATTTAAGATTCTATGGTTTTCCAATAAATCAGGGTCTTTGTCACCCTTCATGCTGATTTCGTTAGAAAGTCCCCAAACAACGATGGATGGATGGTTGTAGTTCTGAGCAACCAATTCTTTCATCTGAGTAATGGTATTTTCTCTTGCTGTCGGCATATGCTGGGAAATATATGGAATTTCAGCCCAAACAACCATACCTCTTTCATCACACAAATCATAGAAGTACTGATCATGCTGATAATGTGCCAAACGAATAGTATTCGCGCCAACTTCGCAGATAAGATCCATATCTTCTTCATGATGTTCCGGAAGTAACGCATTACCGAATCCCCATCTGTCCTGATGACGGGAAACACCACGAAGCATATATTCTTCACCGTTTAAAATAAATCCTCTTTCCGGATCAATTTCAAAGCTTCTGCATCCGAAACGGTTACAAACATTATCAATCACATTTTCGCCATCTACTAACTCAGCTTCTGCACAGTAAAGATACGGGTCTTTACGTCCATGCCATAAATGAGCATTTTCTATGGTAAAGTTTACTTTTGTTTCTTTGCTGTCGATGGTTGCAACAACATTTTCTTCTTTATCATAAATGGTATAACGAACAACCTGATTATCCTTCATGTTGGTAACAAATACTTCTACTTCTACTTCTGCATTTGCTCCGTTCATAACAGGAGTAATCTTGATACCAGGTGCTCCGTAATAGTCTAAATCAAAATGAGATTCACTTACTGCAATTAAGTTTACATCTCTGTATAAACCACCATAGAAAGTAAAGTCAGCTACCTGTGGATATACTTTATCATTTGCTGCGTTGTCTACTGCAAATACAAATAATGTCTTAACATCGATGTGTTCAGTAACATCCACTCTCCAGGTTGAATAACCACCATCATGATGTGCTAAATGTTTGCCGTTTACATATAAATCTGCAGATGAATTTGCACCTTTGATTTCCAAATAGTAACGATCCGCTGTCGGCAAGTCATATTTCTCAATTTCTTTTGCATAATAAGCGGTTCCGCGATAGTAATCGTTTCCACCGTCCTGTCCGTCAATGTTGTTCCAGCTATGTGGTAAGTTTACAAAATTCCATTTGTCACATACCGCTGTCGGAACCTGTGTAGCTTCCTTTGAAAAAGCCCACTTTCTGTTTAAATTAATAATCTGTCTCATATTTTACCTTCCTTGTCATAAACTAAAAAAAGGATTATTTCTAAACAAAAACACATTTTATCTGCTTTTTTTGCTTATCATATAGTTATGTAAATCCATTCATACACCCGGTATGAATGGATTTACAGGTTTTATATATTCAATTTTTTTACTTTGACTATTATTCAGCTTTTGCTCTTCTTTCAGCTAACTCTGTCTGCATTGTTGATAATGTCTTCTTATCAAGGTTGTAAATTAAACCAAGTCCAATGAATCCGAAGATTGCTGCGATTAAATACAAAGCTGCAACCATGAATGGCATCTTAGAAGCAACTTCCCAAGTCTGGTTTCCTTCATTTGCTCCAACATATCCGATTGCTAAGAGAATCTGTAATGCAACTGCAGGACCAACACCCTGTGCTAATTTACGGAAGAAAGAATGTAATGCATATACAGTACCCTCTTCACGTGTTCCTGTCTTCCATTCATTGTAGTCGATAGCATCACCCATCATAGCCCATGATACCGTTGAGTAGATACCCATACCTAAGCTGTTAAGCAACTGACAAACAACGTATACTGCGATACCTTTCATGTCCGGTGAAATAAATCCGGTAACCGCACCAACAAACATTAAACCACATGCAATAATCTGAATGATTGCACCAACTTTTGCTAATTCCTTTTTACCGTATTTTACTACCATCTTACGAGCAAGTGGTGTAAATAATACAATCGGAATCATTGCAAACATAGAAATAATACCGGAAATCTGTACATTATTAAAGTAGGACTGGAATAATACAGTAACTGCTGCTGCACCACCCTGCATACCAATAAACATACCAACAGCTGCAAGTGTTGCACCAACTGCCGGACGGTTCTTCATGAAGTTCTTCATTGCTTTCCATACATTAAACTTCGGCTGTTCATCCTTCAAAACGATTTCTGCATCAACACGAACGGTTGTATTCTTAATCATAAGCTGGAATGTAATAAATCCTAACAAGCCCATTAATAAAGCTGCAATAAATACTCTTTCACCAATTAAGTTATCTTCAGCATCGTAAATAATCATAGGTAAGACTGCCATAGGAACCATGTTTCCTACCATAGAACCAACGGATCTCCATGCAGAAAGAGAAGCTCTGTCTGCAGGTTCTTTTGAAATTAAACCTAATAATGAACCGTAAGGAACGTTTGCTACTGTATAGAAAGCATCCCATACAATGTAACCACTAATAAAGATTATGATTTGTGCCCAAACAGGAGCATTTGGAACCGGAATGAAGCAACAAGCCCCACCAACAATAAGTCCGATGGAACCAAACCAAATATACTGCAAGAATTTGTTACGTTTGTATTTGTGCTTATCTGCGTCAATGATAGATCCGATTAATGGATCGTTGATAGCATCCCATACCTGTACTACTACGAGTAATAAGGAATACCATGCCTCTAATTTCATGAACTGTGTCCAGAAAATCATCATTGTTCCCTTAAGGGCAAAGCTCATGTTGCAACCAAAGTCACCCGCTGCATAAGCAAGACAATCACGCATGCCAAACTTATTAGGGTCTTTTACTTTTTTGCTCATCTTTTTCTTCCTCCTAAAAGTGATTTTGAATAAACGAAAAATTTTTTCATTTATTTTAAAATTGTTCTCATTACGAGTTAGGTTCATTGTAATACAATTTCATCACATATGTTAGTATTTTTTTTGCATTAAATAGTATTATTTTTGGCACGGGATTGTTCATTTTTGTCTTTTATGTTAAAATAAACAAAAAGAAGCATCCTTTTTTCGTTATTTTTAACAAAAAGAATGGAGTAATTATGTCAACTGACAAAAATTTACAATTTTGCAAACGTCTATTAGAACAACTGCATATTCCGGTTACCATCTATCATATGCATGACCAAGTCCTGGATAACATTGACATGGGCCTTCGTCATACCTTAGGTCTGGAAACAGAAACTTATCGAAAATGGGAAGGTGAAAGTTTGTCTTCTTTTATTACAGATAACGTTATCTACTATATGACCGACGAATTCTGTTGCCAATATGCCTTTTTGCGTATTCCGGAACCTTCCCTTTCCGAAGAAAGAATCACAGAAGATACACCTTCTCCGTCTGTATTCATGGTTGGTCCTTATAAAACTGCCGAATCTCAGGCCATGCAAGCTATCTTTTTAGACAGTCGCGAAGTCCATATACGGAATTGGTATCCTATTTTAGAAAACTACTATAATCGTATTCCGCTTTTATCCGGCGAGGAAGTTCTTCATGCTGCTTTAAATGCACTTGCCGAACAATTCTGGGGCGATCAGAATTTCCGGACGGAAAAAATCGTACAAGGCATACCGGAATCCTGGTCACCGGTTTTACACTCGGCTCCTTCCGAAGAAGATGAATCGTTTTTAACGGATGTAAAGGCTTTGGAGCGAAGTTATAATTATGAAAAAATCTTAATGTACGAGGTTTCCCACGGACACACACATCAAGTCCAGGTTATGTTATCAAACATCCCTGTACACTCTATTGCAAACCGTACCGATCCAATTCGTAACCTAAAAAATTACAGCATTATTTTAAACACTTTATTACGAAAAGCAGCAGAACAAGGCGGTGTTCACCCTCTAAGTATTGATAAATTGTCCTCTGAATATGCGAAAAAAATAGAGTCCCAAAACCGACGAGATGTATTTTTTGATATGTGGAGTGAAATGGCGCAACGATACAGCCAGTTAGTCAACAAACATTCCATTGAAAAATATCATCCTCTCATCCAAAAAGCTTTATTACGAATTGATTTTAACCTGGCATCTGATTTAAGTCTTCATACTATTGCAGACATGCTGAATGTCAATGCCAGTTATCTATCTTCCTTGTTTAAAAAAGAGCTTGGAATATCCTTGACCGAGTTTGTCAATAAAAAACGTATCGACTACGCCATATTCTTGCTAACCTCGGACAATCAACCGATATCAGCGATTGCCCAAAGTTGCGGCATACATGACGACAATTATTTTACAAAGATGTTTAAAAAATATGTAGGTAGCACACCAACCGCCTTTCGAAAGGCATATGCTTTTATTAGTGCTCCCGGCATTAATTCCCCACTTTACCCATAAAAATACGCCCACGAAACCTTTCATTCGTGGGCGTTTTGTTTTTATTGTTTTATTTTATTAGATTACAAAGAACGTGCAAGTTCCCGGAGCAAGTTCTACTGTTCCTGCCGCCTGTTCTCTATAAATTATTTCAACTTCTTAATTTTCTGTCGCTCAAAAAATTCATCTACGGTCTGTACAATAATTTTCGGTTCCAGCGTTTTTAACAGATAACCTTCCGGCTTTAAATCCATTACTTTCATAACGCTCTCTCTATCACTTTTACTGGTAAGGAAAATAACCGGAATATCTGCGTATTCCATCTCCGTACGCATCATTTCAAGCACTTGCTTTCCGTCAACCACCGGCATCTCATAATCAAGTAACACCAAGTCCGGTCGGTTTGTCGCCAGGTATTTCATAGCCATTGCTCCGGAATTTGCAAGTGTTACTAAATAACGGTCTTCTAACCAGCCTTTTACATTGCGGAGCATTGCGCCCGAATCATCCACAACCAGAATTTTTTTCTTTAAATTATTTCCGAACTTTTTGATGTGATAATCCACAGCCTTTACCACTTCGCTAATATCAATCGGACGTTCAAATACTGACACGATTAACTTCTTTGGCAATACCTTCTTCGCTTCCTCAACGTGATTGGTATCTCCCAGCAAAAAAATCGGAATATCGTTCTCTATAGACTTATCCTTTAAATAGATCAAAATGCTTTGATTATGTATCATTTCTTCGTTTACAAACAATACAATTGCACAAATATCTTCCTTGATTTTGCTAACTTCGTCCGGATCTCCTTTTGACATTGTGACCTGATACTTTAACTCGTTTAGTTTCTCACGAATTGAAATATTTAAATAGCTTTGGTCATTGCTGACCAATAAAACATCTGCCATTTTTTATCCTCCTGCTTCTGTGTTTCCTAATTGCTATAATAATTCCACCATTGCCTCGGCAACGCGTATTACATCTTCCATCGCTACGTCTGCTACATATGCCCGAAGCTCATCAAACATTGTTTCGCAGTTTTGTGGCATTTCGACCGTTTCCAATTCTTGCATGATTTCGTCTGCTTTGTCAACGTCAAACGTATCCATCGCTTCCTTCAATTGCATTAACCGTTCCTTAATTTCTTCGTTTGAAAAATGTTCCTTTTCCGCATTGTCAATTCTTGCATATGGCTCCAGAATCGGTTTATAACTACGATAAAGTTCCATCACTTCCGGTGACAGTTTTTCTAAAATGTCCACGTCGCCCTCATTACCATAGAGTTCCAACTGGTGGAACAACTCTGACAATTCCATTGCACCAATCATTCTTGCAGTGTTTTTCAACGCATGAACTTCGATGGTATAATCTTTAATCAAACCATCGGCCAGACATTTTTCTATTTTGGTAGCTTTCAAATCAATCAACTTATAGAAATCTCCCAAAAGACTCTCAAACAACTTCAGATTTCCGGAATTCTTAACGCCTTCTTCTACGTCAAGACCTTCTATTCTTGGTAACTCCTTCGCTTCCTGCTCAACGAGTACTCTGGTAATTTCGATATAGTCTTTTGGCAGCCATTTTTTCAAAACCGAACAGATTTCTTTCATTTTAATCGGTTTTGCCAAAAAGTCGTTCATGCCGGCTTCAATAAAGCTTGCCCGTGCATCAACCACCGCATTTGCTGTCAGTGCTATAATCGGTACATTTTTATAATATTCATCGTCCATCGCACGAATCGCAATGGTTGCCTCGATGCCATCCATAATCGGCATCATATGGTCCATAAATACTAAGTCATATTTTTTCTGTTCCATCATTGCAATTGCCTGCTTACCATTTTCTGCAGTATGCATTTTCATCTGTAATGGTTCTAACAAACCGGTGGCTACCTTTAAGTTCATCTGATTATCATCTACAATCAAAATGGTTGCTTTTGGTGCAATGAAGTTAATGGCTTCTGTTGTTGCAGAAACATAGGCTGCTTTCTTTCCGTTTAACGTTTGCTCCATTTCTTCCACTGTACGGGCATCTACCACGGTCTGGGTAAGCGTAAAATAAAATTCGCTTCCCTTTCCGTATTCACTGCTCACCCCGATGGTTCCGCCCATCATTTCAACTAAATGTTTGGAAATTGACAAGCCTAAGCCCGTGCCTTCCTTGTAACGGTTTTTCTCAACGTCAACCTGTGCATAACTGCCGAACAGCTTATCAATATCTTCTTCTTTTATTCCTTGTCCACTGTCTACTACACTGAAACGAAGTTTTGCTAAACCATTATGAATACTTTCAACTCTTACAATGAGCTTTACGCTTCCTACATCCGTAAATTTCACCGCATTATTCATCAGGTTTATAATAATCTGACGCAGTCTTAAAGAATCCCCGTATAATTTCACCGGAAGATCCTTATCAACATCAAAAATTAACTCAATGCCCTTATTTCCGATACGATTTAAGAAAATCATACTTAAATCACTAAACATGGACATCGGTTCATATTCTTCGCAAATAATATCC
Source organism: Lachnospiraceae bacterium (assembly GCA_045593085.1). GTDB lineage: Bacteria > Bacillota > Clostridia > Lachnospirales > Lachnospiraceae > XBB1006. The sequence continues at coordinate 20,688 of JAZNWA010000014.1, forward strand.
ATTTTTCCGGATTCGATTTTTGAAAAATCTAAAATGTCATTAATAATTGTCAGCAACGCATTACCGGAATTCTTGATATTATAAAGATACTCTACTTCTTTACTTGCCAAATCGCTTCTTAACAGAATTTCCGTCATTCCTACAATCGCATTCATCGGAGTACGAATTTCATGCGACATAGTTGACATAAACGCGGACTTTGCCTTGTTTGCCTCGTCTGCTCTGATTTTTTCTTCCTCCAACTGATTCATCAATTTTTTCTGTTCGGAAATATCTACCATAAGAAGACTGTATCCCACCACTTCTTCGTTATGAATAATCTTCGTTACTTTCTTTTCAAAATGCTTATCGCTGATAATTCCTTCTTTCTTTTCGCTCTCAAAAATACGATAAATGTGCTCCGATATTTTTTCTTCCTGACGCTGCTCGTTTAGTTCAGGAAACAGCTCTCTTGCATAGGAATTGGCATCTAAGAACTTATGTTCATGGTCAATAATGATTACTGCTTCGCTCATCTGTTCAAACGCCCAGTTTCTGCCCCATTCTTTCAGTCCGAAGAAATCTCCGCGCATTACACTTAAGATAATCGTAATGATAGAGCAAGATGCTGCCAGCGGTACAATGTCATACGGTAAATCCATCGTTAATGAAAGAATTAATGCAAGTAACAGAACAAATTCTGTTCCTGACAAGCGTGCCAGTTTGTTCCTTACACGGATTGTCTTTGTAATAAACATCCGACGCAGAGACAGTCCAAGTACAATCGTAAGTACAAACGCAAGTACGGCATAACGGATATTGTATAGTATACCCAACTCAACATAAATTGGCTGATTATAGGAACCTTTTACCGGTTGTGTATAATGGATTGTGAACAGGTACTTGTTGAGCGGTTTGATTAACAACGCCGCCATAGAGCCGATTTCAATAACTCCCCAGAACATAAACATCCACAAGGTTTTCTTCTGAGACAAATAGGAGGTCACAAACAATCCAAAACAGAAATAAAACCAACTTGCACCCAAATAACCTATTTTATAGGCCACCAACGCACCTCCAAAGGTATCGCTGTTGATCATAAACATCTGTGTTATATTCATAACCAGACATCCGATGTTTGTCATCATCAAATAGGACGAAATCTTACTTTGCTCCTGCTGAAGCAAAACCGCAACGCCGGTTAACGGAATTAAAACTCCTATAAATTGTACAATATTTAATACGATACCTTCCATACGCTATTCACTCCTGATTGGTTCCGATATATTCCGGTAACTCTAATAAATTTCATAATACCATAAATTTGTTTCTGTTTTGTTAAATTTCAAACACATCCACAGCTTATTTACACATTTTTTTCAAAAAAGCCTCTGTGGGCATACACCCACAAAGGCTTTCTATCTCTCTACTTTTCTTTGAACAAATAACTAATCCAGCTGATTGCTAAAATAATGATTCCGATTACCATAAAGATAACTAACATTCCAATCCCCATATATTTGAGATTTTTGACAAAGTTACCCATTTCAAAAAACAGTTCCGGAGCTTGCTCTGCCGGTGCAGAAAGTAAAATATTAGACAAAAAATTCATACTTCTATTTCCTCCTTTTCTGTAGCCTTAAGAGAACAGATTCAGGATGATACCACCCGCAATAACGGAAGCAATCTGACCTGAAACATTAACTCCGATGGAATGCATTAACAAGAAGTTCTGTGGATCTTCTTCCAATCCCATTTTGTGAACGATACGTCCGGACATTGGGAACGCAGAGATACCTGCCGCACCAATCATCGGATTAATCTTCTTCTTTGAGAATACATTCAACAATTTAGCGAACAATACACCACCTGCGGTATCTACAATAAATGCAATCAAACCGAGGCCTAAAATTAAAAGTGTATCTAATTTCAAGAACTGATCAGCAGTCATATTAAACGCAACAGAGATTCCAAGGAAAATGGTCACTAAGTTTGCCAATACTTTCTGAGCAGTTTCTGATAAAGACTCTAACACACCACATTCACGAATCAAGTTACCGAACATTAAGAATCCGATAAGTGCTGTTGCCTGCGGAACAACTGCAGATGCAACGATTGTGATAATGATAGGGAACATAATTCTTGTCAATTTGCTTACGGACTTCTGTTCGTATGGCATACGAATCTGACGTTCCTTTTTTGTGGTTAAAAGTTTAATTACCGGCGGCTGAATAATCGGCACAAGGGCCATATAGGAGTACGCCGCGACGGTAATCGCCCCGACATATTTTGACCCTAATGTATTGGCTACAGCGATGGAGGTCGGACCGTCTGCCGCACCAATGATTGCGATAGATGCCGCATCAATCGTCGGGAAAAAGATACTTGCCATACATAACGTAAAGAAAATACCAAACTGTGCTGCTGCACCGAAAAGCATTAACTTCGGATTGCTTAAAAGCGGACCAAAGTCAATCATTGCTCCGATACCGATAAATAACAACAACGGGAATAATTCATTTGCAATACCTGCATTGTATAATTCCTGAATTGGTCCATGCAACGCATCGGAAAACGGAATATTTACTAAAATTGTACCAAATCCCATCGGAAGGAGTAAGGATGGTTCCATTTCCTTCTTAATGGCAAGGTATACTAAAAGGCATCCAATGGCAATCATTACCAAATCCTGCCACGTAAAAGCCAATAGATTCTTGTATAAAATATCCATGCTTAGAAAAATCCTCCCTTCTGATTATCCGAGGACTACTAAAACTGCACCGGTTTCCACGGTGGAGCCCTTTGTTGCAACAACCTGGTTTACGGTTCCTGCTCTTGGAGCAGTAATTTCGTTTTCCATCTTCATTGCTTCTAATACGAGTAAAACATCTCCTTCTTTAACAGCCTGACCCGGTGTAACATTTACACGAAGCACAGTACCCGGCATTGGTGCATTGATCTGTTCTCCCGCGCCCACTGCAACAGGTGCTGCCACAGGAGCTGCTGTCTGTGCCGCTGCCGGTGCTGCAACAGGCGCTGCTGCTACCGGAACAGCTACCGGTGCTACCGGAGCAATTGCGTCATATTCATCCAAAAGCATTGCTTTTCCGGCTTCTACCTCAACCTCATAAGTACGGTTGTTTAATGTAATTTTATATTTCATGATTATTTAACCTCCTTAATAGAAATGAAGCGAAGTTCATTTAACGGTTTTCCCATCTTATCTGCAACAATCGCCATTAACATCGCTGCCGTTTTTGGTTCTACGTCATGAAGCTTAATTGCTCCTGCAGAACCAGGTGCTGTCGGAAGACTCACTTCCTGGACAGCCTCTGCAACTTCAACATTCGCTGTCTGTGCAGCTTGCTTCTTAAAATAAAGAGATTTGCGAATTGTTAAAATAATCAGCACGAGTGCTAAAACCGCAACCATTCCAATCGCTATAAAGTCCGGATTAGAACCGATTACCGGCTGCATATTATCAGCTAATAAATACATATTCTCTCCTCCTTAGCACTCTGTAATGGTATAAGTCACTTCATTTTCTTCTTTCGCCTTGCGTTCTTCAAAGAAGGTTTCTGCAAGGTTCGGGAATGCAATGTAGCTTAATACATCTTCATCAGACTTCGCAATGCCTTCCAATTTCTTGCGTGTTTCATCTACGATTGGTGCTAAAGTATCTGCATAACGGCCTTCCAATGGCTTTTCATCGCCAAGAATCTTAGCCTGGATTTCCGGATTAATCGGAGCCGGTGTTTCACCATACTCACCACGGCAATATGCCTTGATTTCTTTAGAAACAGTCTTATATCTTTCGCCATCCAATACGTTACGAACAGCCTGAACACCTACCATCTGAGAAGTTGGTGTTACTAGTGGCGGATAACCCATATCTGCACGTACTTTTGGAGTTTCAAGAAGAGCTTCATCAAATTTGTCTAAAGCATTCATCTGCTTTAACTGGCTTAACAGGTTAGAAAGCATGCCTCCCGGAACCTGATAAGTTAAGCACTGTGTATCAGTAGCCAAAGCCTTTGGCATCAATGTTCCGTCTGCGATAAACTCGTCACGAACACCCTTAAAGTAATCTGCCATTTTCTTTGTCTGTGTATCATCTAAATCGACTTCATAACCTAACTGGCGGAATGCATAAGCCAAGGTTTCTGTTGCCGGCTGTGAAGTACCGCCGGAGAACGGAGAAATTGCAGTATCAATGATATCACATCCTGCTTCAACTGCTTTTAAGTAGGTCATAAATGCAAGACCTGTTGTAGAATGTGTGTGTAAGTCTACCGGCAAATCAACAGCATCTTTAATCGCAGAAACCAAATCATAAGCTTCCTGCGGTCCCATAATACCTGCCATATCTTTAATACAGATGGTAGATGCTCCCATTCTCTTTAATTCTTTAACAAGCTCTACATATTTTGCATGAGTATGAACCGGTGATGTTGTATAAGAAATTGTACCGGATGCGATTGCTCCTGCATTTACGGTTGCTTCCATAGCAACTTTCATGTTGTTAACATCATTTAATGCATCAAAAATACGAATTACATCAATACCGTTTTCAACTGCTTTTTTCACGAATAATTTAACAAAATCATCCGGATAGTGAGCATATCCTAAAACGTTTTGTCCACGAAGTAACATCTGCAATTTGGTATTCGGCATTTTTTCACGAATCTTGCGTAAACGTTCCCATGGATCTTCATTGAGATAACGTAAGCAAACATCAAAAGTAGCTCCGCCCCAACATTCTGCTGCGTAGTATCCTACTTTATCGATGGTTTCTAACATAGGCTCAAATTTTGCGTACGGTAATCTTGTTGCGATGAGAGACTGATTTGCATCACGCAAAACAGTTTCTACAAACTGAACTTTTCTTGCCATTTATATTTATCCTCCATTTAAAAATATACACTGTTTCAGGAAAACTTCCTTCCTCTTTCGTTCTATTTATTTGTGACGGAAAAATAAGGTAATTTCCACTCGTTAAATATATCACAAAGCAATGCGGAAGTAAACTGTTTCCTTTTGCTTATGCTTCCGGTTCTTCAATCAAACGCATCCCTGCAGTATCTGTTACCGGCACAGAAAAAACAATTGCTCCGGCCTTTGTTCCTACACCTGCATTGTCCATAATAGACTTCATAATATCATTTTTCTTTTCTTTTCTTGCTACGATAAAAATCATTTCTTTTTCCGGTACAAGGGAAACTCCAAAGAATTTTTCCGCCTGTTGTGCACCGGTTCCTTTTGCATGAATAACAGTGCCGCCTGCCGCATGAACCGCACGTGCTGCATTCATAACCGGTTCCGTATATCCCTGATTTGCAATTGCAATCAACAATTCATATCTCGTTTCCTTCAATGTTGTTTCCTCTCCTTTTACAAATTCCTGGCCATCGGTCAAGTAATTTAATGTTTTCTTCCCACCTATGCTGCTTAGCGGAACCAAAAATGCAATTCCCATTGCCGGCAAGTCAATTCGAATCTTGGTTTGAAGCAGTCGCTTCACTTCCGGCCATTTTTCACTGGTAATAAAGTGAAACAAAACAACTTTTTCCGTGCCTTCCATTCCAAAATATTCTAAAATCTGACTCGGTGCCGTTCCGTATCCCAGTGTTGCTGCAGAAACAATCAAACCCTGTTCTTGGTAAAAGGTTGAAAATCTTTTGGCATACTTACGGTCTGTAATTGTGCCTAGCATATATAATTCACTCACGCGTCTTCATCCTCTCTATTCTTTCTTTCCGAACACTCTTATTTACAATTCAATAATTGCATCCTCTTCGAATGTTGCCAGTGCAAGTTCTTTTTCTGTTGGCTTGTGCATCTTAATTTTGTGAACAACACCCAACACCTGTATCGTAATAAGTGGTGTCATAGCAACCATTGCAACCACTCCAAATGCGTCCGCAACGAGATTTCCACCAACTGCTGTACATGCTCCCTGTGCTAAAGGCAATAAAAAGGTTGCCGTCATCGGACCGGATGCAACACCACCGGAGTCAAACGCAATAGCTGTAAAGATTTTTGGAACAAAGAAAGATATGGTTAGCGCAATGGCATATCCCGGAACCAGGAAATACAGCACCGGAATACCGGTGAGCACACGAATCATTGCCAATGCAACCGATACCGCCACACCAATAGAAAGCGCCGTACCCATCGCTTTCGCAGAAATTGCACCATCCGTCATATCTTCTACCTGATGGTTTAACACGTAAACCGCCGGCTCTGCTTTTACAATAAAATACCCGATTAATGCTCCAATCGGAACCAAAATAAATTTGAAATCACTATCTCCAAGGATGGTTCCAAGATAATTTCCGGCAGGCATAAAGCCCACATTTGCACCGGTCAGGAACAAAACCAAACCAATATAAGTATACACCAATCCTACGACAATCTTTCCTAATGCTTTCCCGGAAAGTCTCAATGCAAATATCTGGAAAGCCCCAAAGAAAGCAATGATTGGCAACAGCGAAACTGCTATCTCACCAACGTAATGTGGCAATCCTTCTGTAAACGATTCCCACAAATCTGCTGTGTTGCTTAATTCCGGCATTACAAAAAGCGCCACATCACTTTCTCCCGGGCGATATACCAATCCAAGTACCAAAACCGCCAAAATCGGTCCTACCGAACAAAGAGCAACCAAACCGAAACTATCATTCGCGGCATGTCGGTCATTACGGATTGCTGAAATACCCACACCAAGGGCCATAATAAATGGAACCGTCATCGGGCCGGTGGTTACACCGCCGGAGTCAAAGGCCACTGCTCTAAAATCCGCCGGTACAAAAATTGCCAGAATAAATACTACAATATAGCATCCAACCAACAAGTGCGGCAACGGGATTCCAAAAAGCATACGTAACAGTGCAACTACCAGGAAAAGGCCTACACCGATGGCAACCGCCAGGATTAAGGTCATATTCGGAATTGACGGAACAAGTTCTGCAAGCACCTGCAAATCCGGTTCTGAAATTGTTATCATAACGCCAAGCAAAAATGACAAAATTACAATAACAAAGATATTTCTACTTTGCGTCATCTTCGCTCCGACTTTTTCACCCATCGGAGTCATAGAAATCTCTGCTCCCAGGGTGAAAAACATCATTCCGATAATTACAAATAACGCTCCCAATAAAAAGCTCAGTAAAATACTTGGGCTGATTGGTGCAATCGTAAAACACAATATAATGACAATCATAATTACGGGCAAAACTGCCATTATCGATTCGTTAAATTTCTCCCGTAATTTTTCCTTCCATGAATTCAATTTCTCACCTCGAAAAACTTTTTTTACATATATTTATCCAATTCATGTGAAACAGATAAAACACCATTTAATAAACGTCTGGTTTCTTCTGCGTTTTCTAAATTCTGAACACTTAAATCCGCTGCCTGAACGGAAGAAGCCGTAACCTCTTGTGTCGTTGCAGATAACTGTGTAATATTTTCTACAATCTGATTATTTGCGGAAGAAAGATTGCTTAACATATCATCAATTTCACCGATATTGCGAATCAATTCATTTACATCCGCGTTCATTTCATGAAAGGTCTCCATGACCTGACCTATCATCTGATCTTGCTTTGCCGTAGCTCCTACTGATTTTTCCACTTCTTGAGCAGCATAAGATGCCTGATCGGACAATTCACCTAAAATACTTGCAATGTTTTCTGTTTCCATTCTTGTTTTTTCCGCCAACTGACGAATCTCATCCGCTACTACCGCAAATCCACGACCGGCTTCTCCGGCTCTTGCACTTTCAATGGATGCGTTTAACGCCAAGAGATTTGTCTGGTTAGAAATGGCAAAAATAGTATCTGCAATGCTTTTCACCGCATTGGCTTTTTCCTGCAGCGCCTGCATGGAAGTTGCCACATCCGAGTTTGTTTCTGAAATCACATCGGACTGACGCTTCAAATCATTTACCAGTTGCAAGCTTCTTTCATTCAACTCTCCGGAATGTTGCGCAACGGAAACCATCGCATCCGATCGTTGCAAAGTCATTTCGATGGATTCCTGAATATTCTGCGTCATAACATTCTGTGTCTGAATGCTTTCCGCTGTTCCCTGTGCGCTATCAGAAATCTCTGTCATTGCACCGTTCACAACTTCTGTGGAGTCATTCAAACGATTAATCATTTCCATTGCACCCTCAGTACCCTTACGAACATTTTCAGCAACAGAAATAACCTGATTTAATATCTCCTTCTGCTGAGCCTGCTCTTCTTTTAAGTTCTCAATGGTGTCGTGATTGTACTGATAACCTAATTTTGTTACCATATAAACCAAAAACATGGCAATTAACACAACAAATGTGGCCGTAAGCTGGTCCATTAAAGTTCCGGCAGGATATGGTTCAATGAATATTCTAAGAATATTCACGCCAAGTTGTACCCCTACAAAAGAAGTACTCGTAATAAGTCCAAACTTTTTGTCATAATAAAGCACGCTTCCGACGAGAGGCATAACTGCTAAAAATCGCAAATAATAACCATTGAAAGAATAGGACACCATTGCTGTAACGATGATTAATCCCACAAAACCTATATATCGAACCTTTTCACTGTATGGTCGAATTTTTTGTTCAATTATAATACTGACAAGTGCTGCAATTACAATTGCCGTAAAAACACCGCAGTATAAGAATGTCCGGAAACCTCTCATTCCGGAAATCCATACCATCAGCACGGTCGTTGCGTAAAAGATAATATATCCGATTGCTGCAAACCGATTGGTTCTTTTTAATTGCTCTTTCAAGTCTGCATATAAATACTTTTTCTTATTTTTTTCCATACATTCCTCCTGTATAAAACTTCTTACCACTCATAATCATCCAAAGAAACAAAGGTATATCCCTGTGCTCTGGCATAATCAATAAAATCATCTAAAATTTCAACGTTAGTATCCGAAACCGCGTGTAACAAATAGACTGCTCCCGGGTGGAGTCTGTCTTTTAAAATCTGCAGTGCTTCCTGCGGGTTTGGCTGATTATCTACTTCCCAGTCCTTGTATGCAACGGACCAGAAGGAAGTTCTGTATCCTAAATTCACACATAGGTCTAGCAAAGATTCACAGTACTCGCCTGACGGCGGACGGAAGTAAATACTCTTATAATTGTAAGTGTCTCGCAAATATTTATCTACTTGAAAAATCTCATCTGCCATCTGTGTACGACTCATTCCACTATGCATTGCCAAATGATTATTCGAATGATTTCCAAGAATGTGTCCTTCAGCAATCATTCTCTGAGTTACTTCCGGATTCTTCTTGTAAAATTTCAACAAGCAGAAAAACGCGGCAGTCACATCTTTTTCCTTTAAAACATCTAATATCTCTGATGTATTGTTTTCATACTCGTAACCGCAGTCAAAGGTTAAATAAATCACCTTTTCCTGTGATTTTGCGTCATAAAGCATTGCTTTTGCGTTCATCGCATCAAGCTCTTTTTGACGAGTTACAGATACACTATGTGGCTTTCCGTTTGCTGCAACACCAAAACTATGTGCAATACGGTCATTGGATAACCCCCTTACATTATCCGGGTCATAAATCACATATCCGGAATCCGTATAGAACATATCCGGATGCAGCTGTCCGGATGGTGCAGGTCCTAAATCATCTACACTTCCTTGATTATCATTGCCACCGCCATTATTGGTATTCCCCTGACTACCGTTATTTACGTCTTCTTCCGGCTGGCCTTCATCGCCTTCACCGGTGCCTGCATCAGAATCTTCCTGTCCGTCTCCGGATTCTTCGTCTTCTGTTTCTCCGTCTCCGCTTTCATCCTCCGAATCATCGTCTTTACCGGCTTCTTCTTCGGAGTTCTCATCGTCTTCAGCATCTGAGTTGTCTTCGTTTTCATCCGGTTCTTCTGTATTCGTTTCAGAATCCGCACCGGCATCCGGCGCCGGAGAATTCGGTACATTTGATTTCTTTTCGCATCCTGCAACAATCGCCATTGCAAAAACAAGTATCGCAAGAGCAATATACTGCACAACACGCAGCTTGTCTTTTTTCATATTCGCATTTCCTTATTCTTGTTTTTCTAAGTTGTGTTCTCCCTTGCAGAGTATCTTTTTTATGTATCTTTTACACCTTAATTTGCGCTTTTTGCTTTTGCGTTCATCCTCATACTTCTAAAGGCAAAATAGATAATGAAAATCGCCGGTAAGGAGTAGTTAAATACTGCGTATGGCAAGTATTCAAATGCTCCGACACCTAAGATTGATTTCATATACATACCACAGGTATTCCATGGAATAAGCGCAGATGTTACCGCGGCACCGGCACCTAAGATATTACCCAAATACAAACGGTCAATGCCTCTTTTGTCGTATTCTTCTACATACATTTGTCCAGGCACCATAATACCTAAGTACTGATCCGGTAATACGATATTTACACCGACACAGGAACCGATGGTAAGTGCAACCATTCCCCCAAGTGATTTGATTTTTCTTACAATCGGAGCTACAACTGCTTCCATCTGACCGGTATGTCTCATAATTCCGCCAAATGCCATTGCAATAATAATTACAGAAATCGTATTCATCATTGCTTCAATACCACCGGCAGTCAACAAGGAATCCAGTACTTCATGTCCGACATTGCTTACATAACCGGTATTAACATATCCGAAAATATCCTGAATACCTACGCCCTGCATAAGGACTGCCTGAATCGCCGCAACCAATGCTCCGCATAAAAGGGCCGGAATAGACGGAACTTTCAAGAATATACAAACAATCATTACAACTAACGGAAGCAATGCCAATGGGCTGATACGGAATGATTCGGAAAGTTTTTCCAATAATGGAGTAACATTTTCCTGAATTGCCTCTGCACTTCCAACTTTCACAAAAAAGCCCATTACGGTATATACTGCAGCGGTTAACAAATATACACCACCGGTTGTTTTAATCATTTTTTTAATCATATCAAAGACATTTACATTTACTACCGACGCAGAAAGGTTTACACCATCCGAAAATGGAGATAACTGCTCGCCTACATAAACACCTGAGATAATGACACCGGCAATCATCGCAACCGGAATTCCCATCGCCTGACCAATTCCCATCAGTGCAAGTCCCATACTTCCTGCCGCGCCCCAGGCACCCATAACCATGGATACCATAGAGCAAATCACAAATGCCGCCACAAGGAAAATCTTCGGGCTTATGATTTTCAATCCATAATAAATCAACGCAGGTACCGTACCGGAAGCAATCCATGTACCTACTAAAATTCCAATACAAAGTAAGATCAATACGGCTTCTAAGGACTGAAAAATACCGTCCAGCATACCTTCTAATGTTTCTTCCCACTTATAACCCCGGGTTGCAGCCACAATGCCTGCAACTACACATCCTACAATCAACGGTAAGTGCGGTTCCGCACCAAAAATAACCGTTGCTCCAAACATTACAACAGCCAACGCAAAAATGCTGATAAAGCCGTGTATAAATTTTACTTGTTTCTTTTCCACTGTTTTTCTCCTTAAATCCTATTCTTTTAAATATTTATCCATACGATGAGATACATCCATAACGCTCATAAGTAATTCACGGGCATTCAGTGCATCTTCATAATTGCTTTCCGTCATTGCTGTGGATTGCTGGGCTGCCGCCGTAACTTCCTGTGTCGTTGCAGAGATTTGAACAATATTTTCTACAATCTGACTGTTGGCATTGGACAAATTTTCAACCATAATGCCAATCTGTGTAATATCTTCTACCAATGCATCCACATTCGCGCTCAACTCATCAACCTTGCCTGCAACATCCGTAATCATGCTATCCTGTACATCCGTAACTTCAACGGTTTTTTCAACCGCTTCTGCAGTCTGATTTGCATGCTTTGTAAGCTCATCTAAGATATTCGCAATGTTTTCTGTTTCTTTTCTGGTTTTTTCAGACAAGTCACGGATTTCATCTGCAACCACTGCAAATCCTTTTCCCGCTTCTCCGGCTCTTGCCGCCTCAATTGATGCATTCAAAGCCAAAAGATTGGTCTGATTGGATATGGCAAAAATCGTTTCTGTAATATTACGAACAGCACTAACATTTTCCTGCAATTCATGCATGGAACGGGAAACCTGATGGTTATTTTCCGTTAATACATCCGCATGTTGTTTTAACTGGCGCATCTTGTCTGCATTTTCTTTGTTCAATCTGCTGGACTCGTTTGCAACACGCACCATTCTTTCCGAACGCTCTACCGTCTCTTCGATATTCTGCTGAATATCCTGGGTCATCACATTCTGGGTCTGCATATTTTCCGCTGTATGAGATGTACTGTCGGTAATGTCTCCAACAGAACGTTTTACAATTTCAGAAGATTCCTTTAGGCCATCTACCAGATTGACCGCCTGCTCCGTTCCTTGACGAATCTCTGTCGCGATTACCATAATGTCATCCAGCATCACTCGCTGCTGCTCCGTCTCGGCATTTATTTTTCCAATAGAATCATCATTAAAACGTTTACCTACATTTGTCAAATAAAGGATTACGTACATTACAACCGCAACGATTAAAGTCGCCGCCATCTGCGCCAACATATCTCCTTCGTAATTGTGAGCAATAAATTGACGATATATAAAAATTAAAATGTTCGGAATCGCAGTCGCATGTGCACATAAGGCAGAGTATTTTTTGTCAAAATACATTACCGCTCCCATATATGGAATGGTTGTCATAAATCGCATATAGTAGTCGTTATATACCGCTGCAACCATAACCATTACCAAAAACATTCCCACAAAGGCCACGTACCGAAGTTTTTTGCTTCCCGGGTCTTTTTTCAACATAAGAAAACAAGTAACACAAGCTGCAATCATAATGAGCGCCATAATCACGCCATATGCCAAAGTGCGATTTCCCTGAAGGACGGAAATCGTAACTACACCAATTATCAGGATGTCAAAAATCATCATGCTGATACACATGTATTGATTGATTTTTTTTGCCTGTTCATCCTTGTTTGCAAATAGGAATTTATCCATATATTGTACTCTCCTTTTCCTCACTTGTAGGCAGTCTATAGTCCATTTTATTTTATCATCAAAAGCAATATTTTTCAATCATTCCGTCTTTTTAAGATGTGAATATTTTTCGTTTTTTCACCTTTTTCTCTTTTATTACGCTTTTTGGTGTAGTATAATACTTTTAATGTGGCATATTGTGCGCACAAACGAAAGGATAATTATGTTTGAACAAATTTTAAATGAAATCAAAAATCACGACACCATCATCATCCATCGACACAACAAGCCGGATGGAGATGCTATGGGATCCCAGATTGGACTAAAACACATTTTACGGGAGAACTTTCCCGAGAAAAATATTTATGTCGTTGGAGATAATGCAGGCTTTTTAAGCTTTATGACCGATTCCGAGATGGATGACATTTCCGACGATATCTATAACGGGGCACTCGCCATTATTTTAGACTGCGGGTCTTCCCATTTAATCAGCGATGACCGCTATAAACTCGCTGCCCGTACTGCCCGTATGGATCATCATCTTTTTTGCGAAACCGTCGCTGATGTAGAGGTGGTTGATTCCAGCTACGAAAGTTGTTGTGGTCTGGTTACAGAGCTTGCATACGAGTCCGGGTTAAAGTTAACCCCACTTGCAGCATTGTCTTTATACACCGGTATGATTACGGACTCCGGACGTTTCCGCTACGACAGCACCAATTCCCGCACCTTTAGACTTGCTTCTTTCTTAATGACGCAGGAATTTGATACAAACGCTCTATACAAAAACCTGTACGCAGACACTTATGAATCCAAGAAGTTAAAGGCTCAATTTACATTAAAGATTCAGTTTACAGAACATAACGTAGCTTACATTTATACCACTTTAGAAGAACTTGCTTCTTATCAAAAAGATACCTTTTCCATCTCCCGAGGAATGGTAAATACCATGGCCGATATTACAGGAGTAGAAGCTTGGGTTAACTTCACAGAAACTTCAGAAGGAATCTTATGTGAACTTCGCTCAAGCAGCTTAAACATCAATCCAATCGCCGTAAAATACGGTGGTGGAGGGCACATGAAAGCCAGTGGCGCTACTGTTTCAGACAGAGAAACTGCTATGGCTATGCTTGCCGATTTAGACGCACTTGTTGGAGGGACCTATGAATAGAGAAATCATGCAGACAATTTTGAACAAAATAAAGGATTATAACCGCATCGTTATTTTTCGCCATATCAGAAATGACGGAGACTGCGTTGGTGCTTCCAAAGGCTTACAGGCAATCCTTAAACTGTCTTATCCGGAAAAGGAAGTTATTTTAATTGAAGAAAACCCTTCGGAATATTTGGATTTTCTCGGTCCGGATGATGAACCGATTCCTGACGAAATGTATACAGATGCGTTAGGCATTGTGGTTGACACTGCGTCTGAAAACAGAATCTCCAATACCAAATACAAACTTTGTAAGGAACTTGTAAAAATTGATCACCACATCCCGTTAGAAAACTATGGCGATTATATCTGGGTTGAAGAACACCGTTCTTCTTGCTGCGAAATGATTGTGGCTTTTTACGAGGCCTTTAAAGACGAATTAAAGATCGATTCCGAAGCCGCAACCTATTTATATACCGGTATGGTTACCGACTCCGGCCGTTTTAAATATTCCGAAGTAAACGGCGATACCTTAAGATGTGCCGCAACTTTGTTGGATGTAGGAATTGATACACAGACACTTTTTGCAAGACTTTATCTGGAAGCTTTCGGATATTTAAAATTCAAAGCTCACATTTATAACATTATGCAAATCACAGAAAACGGCGTTGCATACATTTACATCGACCGCAAAATGCAGGAAGACTTCAATCTGACCACCGAACAGGCCAGTGCTTGCATCGGAACACTTGACTCTATCCGTGGTGCTATCTGCTGGATGGCATTCATTGAAAACGGCGACGAAACCGGATCTATTCGCGTAAGACTTCGTTCCCGTTTCGTACACATCAACGAAGTGGCTGAAAAATACCGCGGCGGCGGACATGCTTGCGCAAGCGGCGCAACCGTTTATAATCAGGAAGAAGTTGAAGCATTGTTAAGAGATGCTGATGCCGTAGTGAAAGAATACAAAGAAACACACGATAATTGGTTATAGATACTCGGTCATAAATGCTTGGGTGTTGTTCCTCGGGTATTGACACTCGAAATCCACTGAACCTCCGAAAAAAGCTGAGACTTTGAAGCGAATACATTGATAAGAAATAAGCACCTTCCGATATAATATACGCGACAAAAAAGAGACCATCTTGTGATGGTCTCTTTCTATGTATTAGAAGTGATTATCTTCTCTTTTTCATTTCAATGATTGCTAAAGTTGCAATACCTGCCACGAGAACGATTCCTGCTCCTGTAGAGATTACGTCGATTGTGTCAGGTGCGCCTGCATTAACAGCTGTAAGTACAGAACCTGCATTGTACTGAACTCTTCCGTTGTAGTATCCAAATGTACCACTAACAGTAATAGTATCGCCAACTGCAAGAGCTTCAAGCTTAGCTAATTCAGCTTCATCGTCTTTATCTGCTACTGTTAATCTAAAGCACTGAATTGGTTTATCTTCCATACCTGGAATCTGCATTGTTACTGTGATGTTCTTGTACTGTCCGCTATATACATTGTCAATAGATGTAATAACACCTGTTAATTCCCATGTTCCAAGGAAATCAACGCCATCTGCCATTGCCTGGTATGCTGCATCTACGATATCTTCTTCTGTTGCTGTTTCAGGATCTAATTCGATATCTTCCTTCGGAACTGCCGCTTTAACTACATCTGTTAATAAACATCCCTGGTTGTACTGAACTCTTCCGTCGTAGTATCCGAAAGATCCAACTACCGTAATAGTATCGCCAACACCAAGTCCTTCAAGTTCTGCTAACGCTTCTGCGTTTGTAACATCTTCAATTGAAAGTCTGAAGCACTGAATCCTCTTATCAGCCATTTCGCCAATCTGCATTGTTACTGTAATATTGTTATACTGTGAACTAAACGCTGTATCAATACCTGTGATAACACCTGTTAATTCCCAATCACCAAGGAGATGAACACCATCTGCCATTGCCTGGTATGCTGCGTTTACGATTTCTTCCGGTGTAGCATCTGATTCTAATGTAATATCCTGTGGTGCATCGGCCGCTTTTTCTACAAGTTCAATTAAAGATCCTGCAACGAACTGTACAGTTGTTCCGTAATATCCGATTGTTCCTGTAAGTTTTACTGTATCGCCCACTGTAAGACCCTGCATCATTGCTAATGCTTCTTCGTCTGTTGTATCTGCAACAGTTACTCTGTATCCGCCGATTAATTTCTCGGTCATGTCGCCCACCTGAATGGTAAGAGCAACATTCTTATAATCGGATCCGCCTTCGTATGGATCAGAAATTGCTGTGATAACACCTGTTAAACTCCATGTTCCGAGAAGGTCAACACCTCTTTCCATAGCTTCATATGCTGCATTTACAATTTCTTCAGGTGTAGCATTTGCTTCTAATTCGATATCCTGCGGAACTTCAACTGTTCCAGAATATTTATAAAGTACAAGTTCTGTCTGGCAACTCGTGTTATTTGCATATGTTTTGAATCTTGGAGATCCATTATTATAGTTAAACGCCATCAATCCACCAGCTGTTGCTTCATAAGCAGTAGACTGAATAACTAAACCATTTGTACCATCTGTAATTGTCCATGTAGTAGTACTGTCTGTTGCTTCTACAGTTTTAATCTTTTTAGATT
This sequence comes from Lachnospiraceae bacterium, assembly GCA_045593085.1. Lineage (GTDB taxonomy): Bacteria > Bacillota > Clostridia > Lachnospirales > Lachnospiraceae > XBB1006. Next base: position 37,458 of record JAZNWA010000014.1, read on the forward strand.
CATAAGCACTTAAATATCCATCATCTGTTGAAATTGTAAATCCTCCATCAACCGGAGCGATTTTCCAAACCGGGATAGTCGCTGACGAACTAAGTCCATCTGTTCCAACCGTTACCGCTACCGTATTGGCAAACCCACTACCAAAAGATGTTGCCATAGCATAGTAAGAAGTAACATCACCTACCGTGTTAGAACCCAAAATAACATAATTTCCTTCTTCTGTAATTTCACTAACTGATTCAACTCTAGTATATGTACCTTCAGCCTGTGTCGCCATTGGCGCAATTGCTAAGCTTCCCATTACCATTACTACTGCAAGTACTAATGATAATACTTTCTTGAAATTTTTCATTTCAATTATTCCTCCTTCTTTTTTCATACATCTTTCATGCTTTTCGCATTATTTTTCAGTTGGTGCATCTCCAACTATATTTACGCCAACATTGTACCATAATCTTACGATTTTGCAAACTATTTCCGAAGAATCTGTTAATATTTTTTGTATATTTTCATGCACAAAAGCTTTGTTCACCTTTAAATCTCTTTTTGATTATGTTATAATTTTAACGGTGACTTGAAAATCTATACGGGAGATATTAAAAATGAAAGTTTACATTGCATTAGACAAGAACAACGGATTCATTTTTAACAATCGCAGACAGGCACAGGATCGCGGCATGCGTGAAAATATGCTTAAGGACGTGGGAGATTCTAAATTGTGGATATCCGAGTACAGCCGACGCATTTTTACACCAACCGATGGCTCTGCTTTTCCTGAAAATGTAATTGTTGACAATGACTTTCTAGCCAAAGCAGGTCCTAATGACTGTTGCTTTGTGGAAAACGTGTCACCACTTGAGTGGTATGACAAAATCGACACATTTGTACTATATAAATGGAATACACTGTATCCGGCCGACTTTTATTTTGATCTTTCCTTAGACAATCTGGGATGGAATAAATTCTCAGTTAATCATTTCAAAGGTTCAACACACGACAAAATAACTAAGGAGGTATGGAAACGTGCTAGACAAGATTAAAAACTTTTTCAAGAAAACTCCGAAAGGCTTTGTTGCACTTCCTATTGCAGTTGCTGCAGTTGCTTTGGTTACCGTTTTGGCTTTGCCATTCTTCGGAAACAACGCGTCTTCTGATTCCGGCAACAAAGGACCAGTGATTTCTTTTGGTGACAAAGATAACAATGCCGATGAAGACGATAATGATTCCAATGGCTCCGGCGATTTAGTTGGCGACAATGGTTCTTCCGAAAACGATGGTTCCAACAGCAATACTGATAGCGAAAATGATGGAAACTCCGGAAGCACCGACAACAACAACGATCCGACCGGTAATGAAGATGAGGACAACACCGGAGATGGTTCTACCGGAGGCAACGAAGGAACAACTTCTAATCCAAGCGGTTCTACTGATAAAGATCCGGATGATTCGGACGACGAAAACTCTTCTAACAACTCCGGAAGTTCCGACAATAATTCCGGCAGCTCCGGTGACAACGATAGTAGCAACTCCGGGAATACCGGTGATAATGATGGCGGAAACTCCGGTAATAACTCCGGGAACACAGGCGATAGTGATAGTGGCAACTCCGGCGGAAATAATGATGGAAATACCGGAAACAACGGTGGAACCATTGACGGAAACGGCTCTACTTCATTAGAAGTACCAGGCATTGATCTTTCTGAAATTCCGGCATATTCGGGAAGTGATTATATAATGCTCAACGACGATGTTGGAAACGATAAAACTATAGGCATTCCGTATTTTTCTACAACGCATTTAAGCACTACAGCATTTGAATTTTATAGCGAACTCGATTCATTGGGCAGATGTGGAATGGCATATGCTTGCCTTGGGCCGGAATTACTTCCGGACGAAGAACGTGAAGATATCGACAGCGTTACTCCAAGCGGATGGGTTGATTCAGATGGCCTTTACAACAGAAGTCATTTAATCGCTCACTCCTTAGCCGGAGAAAATGACAATCCCAAAAATTTAATTACCGGCACTTCTCACATGAATCAGCACACCATGCAGATATACGAGACCCTGGTTTTAGATTACATAAAAGAAACCGGAAATCATGTTATATATCGTGTAACTCCAATGTTTGAAGGAAATAACCTGGTTGCTACAGGTGTTCAAATGGAGGCTTGGTCCATTGAAGATAACGGCGAAAGCATTTGTTTTAATGTTTTTTGTTACAACATCCAGGAAGGTGTTACTATTGACTACGCAACCGGACAATTTGAAATTGAGAAAACCGAATACCTCTATATGGTAAATGGAAATAATAAAAATGGAAAAATCCACACCTATGAATGCGGCGTTCAACAAAATTTAAAGGTTGGAATTCCATGCAAAACATTAGAAGAAGCACAAGCCAAATCTATGGAAATTACCGGAAAATCAACACCTCTCTACGCAGGCTGCTGTATGAGTGGATCTACTAGTTATGACAACAATGTGGTTGGTACTATTTGCCACTGTAGTCATGATCACTCCACTGTCATTACAGAGGACATTCGATTCTACACAACCATTGCTGTTCGTAACATTATTACAAACACAAAGAAAAATGTATTTATGGCATAAATAAAACAACCCCCGTGATAAAAATGAAGTGAACCCCTTTTGTTAGACAAAAATAAAAGTCTAATGAAAGGGGTAATTTTATGCCAAAAGGAAAGAAAATGTTTTCCACAGAACTAAAATTGGAAATTGTACAAAAATATGAAACCGGAACTATTAGTCTAAAAGAGTTAGCAAAAGAATATCATGTGGATGATTCTCAAGTCCGACAATGGAAAGATGCCTATT
>JAZNWA010000015.1:0-188376 GCA_045593085.1 Lachnospiraceae bacterium
GACGAGTTTTTTCGCCGCATGTAATCAACATACGAACGCATCCGCCTAGAGGAAGTTAGACACTGACAAAAAGTGTTTTTCGACCGCGGACAAATCGGGCGACTTGTATAATGAATGGAAAAACATAAAATAATTGTCCGGACTAAGAGACTAAGGAAATTCTGCCTTTTTTCCAAATCAAATAAAACAGAAAGAAAAATGGACTTCCGTTTTTTACAGTTCGAAAAAAACAAAAAAGCTGTCTTGCGACAGCTTTCGTTTTCAGTTATTCAGTTTTATCATCTCCTAAAAATGCAATCGATTGTTGAATCTCCTGCATCCGGTAGTCCACGGAGGAAATAATATCAGCACAGGCTTTTAATTCTGCCGCAATGGCTTCCGCATGAGGAACATTTTTCTTATATTTTACTTTGTGTTCCAAGCTTGCCCAGAAATCCATAGCAATGGTTCGGAATTGGAGCTCGACCTTCATATTTTTCTTTTCATTTGCCAGGAAAATCGGGATGGCAACAATCAAATGAAGGCTTCGATAACCATTTGGTTTTGGATTGGCAATGTAGTCTTTAATTTCCAAAATAACAATATCATCTTGCTCGGTAATCAGTCGTGCAACATTATAAATGTCTTCCGGGAAAGAGCAAATAACGCGCACACCGGCGATGTCATTAAGATTTTTTTCCATACTTTCTACAGTAACCGGGAAACCGCGACGCTCCATTTTCTCATAGATGCTGGAAGGTGATTTCAAGCGGCTTTTAATGGATTCGATGGGATTTCTTTGGGTGCGAAGAGAAAACTCTTCGTTTAATACACGAATCTTGGTTTCCAACTCCATAACAGCACATTGGTAACGCATCATCATGTCCTGAAAATCTTTTGGTGTTGTAATTAATTGAGTAACATCCGCTCCGTTTGGAATTTCTGTTAAGTTATATGAAAGTGGCATATTAATTCTCCTGCTGTAATTTTAAAAGGGGTGAAGCACATACTTCACCCCGGAAAACCTATTTGTATTCTTTTGCGGCTTCACCGTTAAGTACACGAAGTGCACCTTCTGCGAGAGCCTGCATTTCTGCTTCACCAGGAAGTACTAAGAAAGGCGCAATCTTTCCGCAGTAGCTTTCGATTTCATCACAGAACGGCTTGCAATGAGCCATACCACCTGTTAACACGATGGCATCAACATCCATGCGAAGAACAGCTGCCATAGCACCGATATCTTTGCTGTGCTGATATGCTAAAGCATCAAAAATTAACTTAAATTCTTCGTTGCCTTCAACTAAAGCTTTGCGCTCGATTTCGATAAAGTCTTTTGTGCCAAGGTAGGAGAATACTCCGGCCTGACCGCCCAACATTTTCTTTACTTCGGCTTTGGTTACACCCGAGAAACAAAGATTGATTACTGCATTTACAGGTAAGGAACCACCACGGTCTAAAGAGAAGCTTCCTTCATCTTTTACATTATAAACGTCAACAACCTGTCCTTTTTTGTGTGCGGCAACAGATACACCGCCGCCCATATGTACAACGATTAAGTTTAAATCTTCATAAGCTTTGCCTAATTTTTCAGCTGCTTTTCTTGCCATGCTCTTGTGATTCAATGCGTGGAAAAAGCTTTCTCTTTGCATTCCCTTAAAACCGGAAACACGAGCCAGGTCTGTCATTTCGTCAACGCATACCGGATCAACGATAAATGCAGGAATACCAACAGAATCAGCGATTTCTTTTGATAATAACGCACCTAAGTTGGAAGCGTGTTCGCCATAAGGAGGATTCTCAATATCACGAATCATGGCATCGTTTACCTGATAGGTTCCGGACGGTACATGTTTTAATAAACCGCCACGTCCGCAAACAGCGTTGAAATCACTTGGCTTAAAGCCGTTATTTTCTAAAGTCTTTAAAATTAAATCTTTACGATATTCAAACTGATCAACAATGCGTGAAAACGGAGCAAGGTCCGCTGCAGAGTGATCAATGCCTGCTTTAAAGATCTGTTCTTTGTCCTGGAATACAGAAATCTTGGTAGATGTTGCACCAGGGTTAATTACTAAAATTTTCATCATAAAAACCTCCGTTTTCTAATACCGCATTCATTATATAACATCAACGGAATTCTAACAAGGAAGAAATCATAAATTAATTGTTAAAAAGTATTGATTTTTTCAGAGAAATGATTATAATGAATATATGAACAGTTATTCATATATGCAAATGTTCAAAAAGGAGGCGTTTTATGAATTTTTCCGAAGAAGAATTAATTGATGTTGCGGAATTGTTTAAGCTTTTTGGAGACTCCACGAGAGTGCGTATTTTGTGCCTGTTGTTTGAAGAAGAGATGTGTGTAAACGAAATTGCCGAGGGGATTGGAATGAATCAATCTGCGGTATCCCATCAGCTTCGTATTTTAAAGCAGGGTAAATTGGTTAAAAGCCGCCGTGACGGAAAGGCTATGCTATATTCTTTGGCTGATGATCACGTAAAAACGATTTTAAATCAAGGCCTGGAACATATTCTTGAGTAATGATAAAAGAAAACAGATACATATTTTGGAGGATATTAAGATGAAGAAAAAATTTAAGTTGGAAAATTTATGTTGTGCAAACTGTGCTGCAAAAATGGAGGCAGATATTAACAAGTTAGAGTATGTAAACGAAGCCAGCATTAGTTTTATGACACAGAAATTAATGATTGATGCACAAGATGATAAGATGGACGAAGTTGTTGCAGCGGCACAGAAAATCATTTCCGGATACGAATCCGATTGTCGTATCGTAATGTAGCTGTTTGGAAATAAACTTGTGAAAATTGAAATGGTAAAAAGAATTAATTTCATATAAATTAGGAGAATTTATGTCTGATAAGCAAAAAAAAGAAGGGAAATTGATATTATTATCCCTGGGACTGCTGGTGATAGCAGTTGTTATCACGCATACGAATATTTTGAAAATAGACTTTAGCGCCGGTATTGGTGCAATGGTAGAAATCGGACTGTTTTTGGCGTTGTATTTATGGGTGGCGCGTAAAGTTTTGTGGAAGGCGGCACGCAATATTTCCAAAGGCCATGTTTTTGATGAAAACTTTTTGATGGTAATTGCGTCCATAGGTGCTTTGGTTATCGGTGAATATACTGAAGCAGTAGCGGTTATGCTTTTTTATCAGGTTGGAGAATGGTTTGAAGATTATGCGGTGAATCGTTCCAGAGCATCCATTGCAGAATTAATGGATATTTGTCCGGAGTACGCAAATCTGAAACGTGGCGACGAAATAGATGTGGTTGACCCGGATGATGTATGCATTGGAGATATTATTTTGGTAAAAGCAGGAGAGAGAATCCCGCTCGACGGCATTGTAAGGAAGGGGGAATCTCAAGTGGATACATCTGCCCTTACCGGTGAGTCAGTGCCGCGGTTTGTTTCGGAAGGCAGTGAAATCATCAGCGGATGTGTAAATGGTGCAGGTTTGCTGGAAATAGAAGTAACTAGGGAATTTGAAGATTCTACAGTTGTTAAGATTCTGGAACTTGTTGAAAATGCCAGTTCCAAAAAAGCGAATGTGGAGAATTTCATTACACGTTTTGCCCGTTTTTATACCCCGATTGTTGTACTTGCAGCTGTATTACTCGCAGTATTATCTCCGCTTTTAGGCGATATAGCGTGGATGGACTCCTTGAAAAGAGCTTGCATTTTTCTGGTAATTTCCTGCCCGTGTGCATTGGTAATTTCCGTGCCAATGGGATTTTTTGGAGGAATCGGTGCGGCATCATCAAAGGGTATTCTTGTAAAAGGAAGTAATTACCTGGAAGCTTTGGCAGGACTTGATACTATTGTCTTTGACAAGACGGGAACGTTGACAAAAGGTGAATTTGTTGTAGCAGAAACAGAACCTGTAGAAGAGGGAATAGCTGCTAAAGATGAATTGTTGCAATTGGCAGCGTCCATTGAACGTTATTCCAATCATCCGATTGCAGCATCTTTAATGGCCGCATGGGAGAATAAAGAACTCCTGAATGTAGAGAATGTGGAAGAAATATCCGGTTCCGGTGTAAAAGGCTTTTATGACGGAAAAGAGTTGTTGGCCGGAAACCATCGTTTGATGGAATCCTTTGGAATTGAAGTCCCGGTAGTAAAAAGTGTCGGTACCGTAGTGTATGTCGCTTTTGACAGAAAATATAAGGGTAGCATTTTGATTCGGGATGAAATCAAAGCAGATGCAAAGGATGCCATAACAAAACTCCGTAAATTGGGGCTTCGCCAAATCGTTATGTTAACCGGAGACAAAAAGAATGTGGGCGATGCAGTTGGTAAAGAGCTTGGAATTGATAAGGTGTATAGCGAATTGCTGCCACAGGATAAAGTCCGTATCGCAGAGGATTTGTTGGATAAGATGCCATCCGGTAAAAAATTGGCGTTTGTAGGCGATGGAATAAATGATGCGCCGGTGCTCGCCAGATGCGATATCGGCATCGCAATGGGAAGCATGGGATCGGATGCGGCAATTGAAGCGGCGGATATTGTCCTTATGGACGATAAGCCATATAAGATTGCGACAGTTATGCAGATTGCAGCAAAAACCAGACGAATCGTAACGCAGAACATTATATTTGCCTTAGGAGTGAAACTTTTGGTTATGATTCTCGGAGCGTTAGGGTTTGCAAATATGTGGGCCGCAGTTTTTGCGGATGTAGGCGTGTCTGCTTTGGCGATTTTAAATTCCATGAGAGCACTCAAGGTAAAAGAATAGAAATTACTTTTGGATAATAGAACGGATTTGTTGTGTGAAATGTCCATTTTATCAAGGAGAGTAACGGGCATTGAGTTGTTTTTGGATATTTCATAGTGCAAGAAAGTTTAAATGTCCAAACGTGAGGGGAAAAGAGGGGTTATAGTTAATATTTTGGACATATCTTGAAAAAAGTAGCCTATTATATCCAATTAAGTTAAGAATGGGTATTCGCAATAAAAAACATAAATATTAAGAAATAAATCTTGACACCATCACATGAATAAGATAAAATAACTCTTGCTTGTGAAAAACGAGCAAGAACAATGCGGGTGTAGTTCAATGGTAGAACACCAGCCTTCCAAGCTGGATACGTGGGTTCGATTCCCATCACCCGCTTATGCGCGAGTGGCTCAGTTGGTGGAGCACGACCTTGCCAAGGTCGGGGCCGCGGGTTCGAGTCCCGTCTCGCGCTCTCATTTGAAATAAAAAAGACATCCGCAAGGATGCCTTTTTTATTTCAACGAGGCACATCCGTGCCTCGAAGGTTAAAGTTCTACACGTTGTTCCGGCCGGCGCAAAGCCGAGGTCCTCCGGACCTCGTGCGCCGTCCCGCAATGGTGTTTGAACCTATGCATTTTACATGTCATTTGAATAGAAGACATCCTCCGGGATGCCTTTTTTGTTTTGATTTGCAACTGAACGATAGCTTAAGAAAAACGAAGTGTTTTGAAACCAAATTTAAGGTATAATAAAGGAAGAATAGCAGAAATATAGATTAGAAAGACTTAAATCGTATATAAGGAAGATTCAAATCATCTATGAGAATTCGAGATTTGATACTATTTGAAAGACATACTAGGAGGAAATATTGTGAAGGGAAATTGGAAGGAAAGACTTTGGGATTATGTAATGTTGACGGTGGGATGTGTATTGTTTGCTGCCGGAATTTCAATTTTTATTGATCCATATAATCTGGCACCGGGAGGAACCGCAGGTATCGGTATTATTTTGAGCTATTTGACAAATTTGCAGACTGGTACATGGCTTTTTATTATGAATATTCCGCTTTTGATTTTTGGGTGGATTAAGTTTGGCACGAAGTTTATTGTTTCAACGATCTATGTTACAACGTTGTCATCTTTTTTGATGAACTTGATTGATAGCTATTTACTTCCTGCAACAGGTCTTTTGACAGAAAATATTTTGGTAGCGGCAGCGGCCGGCGGTGCGATTTTTGCTGTTGGTATGGGTATTATTTTTAAACATGGCGGTACAACCGGTGGTTCTGATATTATTGTAAGAGCCATCCGTCAAAAACATCCACATTTAAAAACCGGAAAAATTTATCTTGTATCGGACTTTTTTATCATTTTGACATCGGCATTTGTTTTTCGCAATGTGGAAAATGCATTGTATGCAGTTGTGACAATTGTAGTATCAAATTTTGTGTTAGACCGCGTATTGTATGGAGGCGATCACGCACATATGTTGTACATCATCAGCGATAAGTCCGATGTGATAACAGAACGGATATTACAGGAAGCCGAGGTTGGTGTAACGAAACTTCATGGAGAGGGTGGCTACACCGGCGATAAAAAAGATGTATTGATGGTTGTTGTAAAAAATTATAACTATACAAAGATTCGAAATATTGTAAGAGAAGCAGATAAAGAAGCATTTTTGATTGTGTCCGGCGCAAGTGAAGTGTTTGGTGACGGATATAAAGACCATTATATGCATGAAATATAAAAGTAAAAGTTTAAAAGAAGCATCGGTCTGATACGTATCTTAGTGTAAAAAAGCGCTTTTTAGTGCATAAAAAGAACTTCTTATGTAAGATAAACTACCCCTTAAGGTTTCGTTGTTTACAAATACAGGATGTGTTTGTTAAAATAACGTCATAACGTTAGAGGGGTATTTTTTATGGAGAAAAAGAATAAGCTCTGGACAAGAGACTTTACAATTATTACCGTGGGAACGGTTGTGTCAATGTTTGGTAATTCCCTGGCAGGATTTGCATTGGGATTATTAGTTCTTGATTATACGGGATCAACATTTTTATATGCGTTGTATCTGTTTTTGTATACGTTTCCTAAGATTGTCGCACCAATATTAGCAGGTCCGTATTTGGATAAGTTTTCGAGAAAAAAGACCATTTACACGTTGGATTTTATTATTAGCGCAATCTTCATTGTTTTTGCCACATCGATTCAATTTGGTTGGTTTAATTTCACGATTCTGATAGTGGGTGCTTTCCTAATGGGAGCAATTGATAGTATTTATCAAGTTGCATACGGCAGTTTATATCCGATGTTAATTACAGAAGGCAACTATCAAAAAGCGTACTCTATAACCAGTGTACTGGAGACCATTACCGTGTTGATGGTTCCGATTTCTGCATTTGTATATAACACGATTGGTATCGCACCCCTGTTATTTATCAATGCCGGCACTTTTTTTGTGGCAGCCGTAATGGAAACGCAAATCAAGCATGTGGAAGAATATTCTGAGGTTCGTAAGGACGAAGAATACGGAATGAAAAAATATTTTGGGGACTTTAAAGATGGACTGCAATATTTGATGAAAGATAAAGGATTGCTTGCAATTTGCTTATATTTTGCATTCATTTCCTTCAGCGGAGGTGTGGAAAGTGTGTTGCAGCTTCCTTATTTCAAGGGACATTATGCAGATGGAGAATATGTTTACATTGGAGTTATGGTTGGCGCAGTAATCGGTCGGTTTTTAGGTGGTCTGACCTATTACAAATTCAGCATTCCGACTAAGAGAAAATATACGATTTCCTTAATCGCATATATTACAATGTATGTTATTTCCGCGGTTTATCTTTTTACACCGACAACGGTTATGTTTGGGTGTATGTTTTTGAGTGGTTTGCTTGGTGTAACAACATACAATATCCGTATCTCTGCGACACAAAGTTATGTACCGCATGAACGAAAAGGACGATTTAACGGAACATTCCAGATGATGTGTACCTGTGGGATGTTGCTTGGAGAAGTAGTCGGTGGGGGCCTGTCTTTAGTGGCGAATGAAAGAATTGTAATGGCTGGTACAGCTGTGTGCTGTGCGGTAGCAGCGGTAGTATTGATTGGCGGAAATAAAAAGCATGTATCAAAAATCTATAACAGAGATGCATAATAATAGGAAGGAGCCATTTCGAAAGGGAAGGTTTAATAAAAAGAAGGGGTGCAAAGACCCCTTCTTTTTGATGTATGAAAATGTTTATGGAATGAAATTTCACATAGAACCGTTTTCTTTTTCGGGAAATAAAGAGGCCATCTTTAGTATATATTGGTATCAAGAAAACCCCCTCGAAAGTCAGGTGAAAGCCTAACTTTCGAGGGGATTCGTTCGTCATTTGCTAAAAATCATTGATTAGAACTCCGGTTCAATTAATCCGTAGGTATTTCCTTTCCGCTTATAAACAACATTTACCTGCTCGGTATCTGCGTTTTGGAATACGAAGAAATCGTGCCCTAAAAGTTCCATCTGAATACATGCATCTTCTGCGGTCATAGGTTTCATGCCAAAGCGTTTTACTCTTTCGATGCGGATTTCTTCTTCGTCATCAAAACTGTCGTCATAGAATTCCGGAACGAAACTGCTTGTCTCATGTCTGTGCTGTTGAATCAGTTTCTTGCGGTATTTTTTCAGCTGACGCTCAATTACTTCAGCAACCAAGTCGATGGAAACATACATATCGCTGCTCACCTGTTCGGAACGAATGATGCCACCTTTAACAGGGATGGTTACTTCGATCTTCTGTCTGTTTTTTTCAACGCTTAGGGTTACGCTTGCATCGGTGTCTTTATAGAAGTACTTGTCAAGCTTTGAAAGCTTTTCTTCAATGGCCGATCTTAATCCCTCGGTTACGTCGATATTTTTTCCGCTAATTGTAATACGCATAAATCCAACCCCTTTACTATTAAGATAAATTTATTATAACATTTCTTGAATTGTCTGTAAAGTCATTTGTCAAACTTTTATATTCAAAAAATTCAAGACTCAAACAACAGAAATTCGTTAATTTATGTCAGAAATGTAGACACAAATAAAAAGATTTGTGATAAAATTATAATAACTATGGAATTTTGTCGGTAAGGACACCTTTTTATAAAGAAGGAGCATTTATGAGCAGAAAAACAGTTTGTATCACAGGAGCATCGAAAGGAATCGGAAGGGCGATTGCAAAGCGATTTGCAGACGGCAACCACAACTTGATATTGAATACCGGACAGGATGAAGAAGCACTGAAAAAACTACAAGAGGAAATAAATGAAGAATATCCGAATTGTTGTGCGATTCATATCGGCGATGTTGGGAACCCTGATGTTGTCAGAGAATGTATGGAACTTGGGAAAAAGGCATTTGGCACGATTGACATTTTAATCAATAACGCAGGCGTTTCTTATGTGGGACTTTTAACCGATATGTCGGTAGAAGAATGGAAGCACTTGATGGATACGAATTTGAACAGTTTGTTCTATGCATGTAAAAATGTGATTCCGGATATGGTAAAAAAACAACAGGGTCATATCATTAATATTTCATCCATCTGGGGCAATGTAGGAGCATCCTGCGAAGTGGCATATTCCGCATCTAAGGGTGGTGTTAATTCTTTTACAAGGGCCTTGGCAAAAGAGTTGGCGCCGAGTCATATTCAGGTAAATGCGGTTGCTTGCGGCGTAATTGATACAAATATGAATCATTGTTTTTCGGAGGAGGAAAGAACAGAATTGGCAAATGAGATTCCGATGGGCCGTTTTGGAACGCCGGAAGAAGTGGCGGATGTTATTTACGGATTAGCAGAAGCACCGGAATATTTAACCGGACAGATTATCACGCTGGATGGAGGTTTATTATGAGAAAAATAATTAAAGACCGAATCGATCCAAAATTGGCAAGAAGCGATTACGATTGTGCATATATTATGTCATTGGCATTGGATGTGGGGGAGGAAATGCTTATTAGTGGCGGAGAAATTAACCGTGTAGAGAACACGATATCCCGTATCCTGGAAACCTACAACTGTACGAAAGTGAATGTATTTGCACTTCCGGGTTTTATGTCTGTGTCGCTCTTGTCTCCGGACGGCGAAGTACAGACACAGTCCCGCAGAATATATACTTTTAATAATAATCTGTCTCACATTGAGGATTTGAATGAATTGTCCCGTTATGTGTGTGCAAATAAGCCAACGGTGAAAGAATTCTATGAGCGATTGGATTCCATTCGACTGTTGGAATATAAAAATGACAATTGGGTCAATTATTTCGCGCATTTTTTGGGAAGTGCCAGTTTTACTGTGTTCTTTGGGGGCTCATTCTTAGATGCTCTTGTGGCGGGAGGAATCGGTCTTGTGATTGCGTTTATGAAGATGTTTTCCCGTGTTCAAAAGATGAATCGCGTGGTTTATACCTTGTTAATTTCTGTGATTTCAGGAGCGATTGCGGTTCCTCTTTGTTATTTTGGCATCGGACAACATTTGGCAGCAATTATTATCGGTGACATTATGTTGTTGATCCCGGGTGCATTGCTTACGCTGTCTCTTCGTGACATGCTTTGCGGTGATATTATTGCAGGACTGTTCCGTTTGATCGAGTCATTGTTGGTTGGTGGTGCAATCGGAGCAGGATATGCCATTCCACTTTTATTGATGGGAGGATTAATATAATGTTGATAGAAGCATTAATTGAAGTAATCAGCTCCTTTTTTGTGGGTGTTAGCTTTGCGCTGATGTTCAGAACCAAGAAAAAAAGATTGTTCTTATGTGGCGTTGCAGCAGCCTTTGGATGGGGAATATATTGTGTGGCAGAAGCCCTCATAAACGGCATCTTTATGCAATACTTTTTAGGTGCGGCAGCCGTTACTTTGTATGCCGAAATCATGGCGCGTATTACAAAAACACCGGCTACGGTCTATCTTTTGCCGGGATTAATTCCTGCCGTCCCGGGTGGTTCCTTGTATTATACAACGTTTGCGCTTGTCACCGGAGATCAGGCAGGGGTGGCAATGCATGGAAGGGCAACCGGATTGGCAGCATTGGGAATCGCATTTGGATTAGTTGTGATTTCCGTAGTTGTTCATTGTTACTATGAAATAAAAATGGGAAAAAGGACTGTTTAGGATATGAATCAAGAAAAAAAATGGAGTAATCGGCAGTTGATTGCAGTGATTGCATCTTTGGCGTGGCCGACGGTATTGGACCAGTTGTTGCATACTGTGGTTATCTATGCAGACACGGCGATGGTTGGAAGAATTGGCGCCAATGCATCTGCAGCTGTTGGGCTTGTTACCCCTGTAACCTGGTTGATTAACGGACCGATTTTTGGGCTTGGCATTGGCGTATTGGCTTTTGTGTCAAGAAATAATGGTGCGAAAAAATATGATGAAATTAAAATAGCTGCAATGCAGGCAATTTACTTGGCAATTATTTGCGGAGGTCTTTTTGCGGCGGTGATTGTAGGCATCAGTCCATATTTGCCGGCATGGCTTGGTGGTGCACCGGAAATTCAGTGGGATACTACAAAATATTTGGCCATTACCGGTGCTGCAACGGCGTTTCGAAGCATCAGTATTGTGCTGGGATGTGCATTAAGAGGTGTGGGTGATACAAAGACGCCAATGATAAACAACACCGTCATGAATGCTGTGAATATCATACTAAACTTCTTGCTTATTTATGACAGCAGAGTAATGACGATTGGCTCCTTGGAAATTCCTATGTGGGGAGCCGGACTTGGAGTGGCGGGAGCAGCGTTGGGAACGGCTGTGGCATGTATTGTAGGAGCGATGTTGATGATACGTGCGGTTATGAAAAGTGAAGTACTTTCTCCGCGTCATATCTCAAAAAGAATGGATAAAAGAGTGATGGGACAATGTGTCAAGGTGGGGGTTCCGTTGGCGATTCAAAGAATTGCAATTTTTTCTGGACACACGGTCTTTACATCTATGGTTGCGCATCTGGGAACCATCCTTTTGGCAGCCCACTCTATTGCAATTTCCGCGGAGGAACTTTTCTACATTCCGGGATTTGGTATGCAGGAAGCAGGTTCTACGCTTGTTGGAAATGCAATGGGAGAAGGCGATGAGAAAAAGATGGATCGTTTGGCCCGTTTGTTGATTTTAATTACAGCCGGCTTGATGACAGTTACAGGTGCATTGCTGTTTGCCTTCCCGGGCTTTATGATGCGTATTTTTACACAGGATCCGGAAGTTATAGCGGCAGGTGTAATTGCACTTCGTATCGTTGCGGTATCTGAACCGATTTATGGAGCGCTGATTATGTTGGAAGGTATTTTTAACGGCGTTGGCAATACAAAAACAACATTCATCGTGGGTGTTGGAACGATGTGGGGAATCCGTGTAGTATTTACCGCACTTTGTGTACATGTGTTCCATATGGGTCTTGCATCAGTATGGGTATGTATGGTTGCGGAAAATGTGGTAAAAGCTTTGATTTTAGGATTTTTATTTGTTCGTGGAAATTGGAAAAAAGGTGCGGCCCGGTATTCCTAGAAAAGCCGGTTGTTTTGAAGATTGATGGAAATAGAAAAGAGGTTTGACAAATATGAAAATTGTTGTATTGGCCGGAGGATTAAGTACGGAAAGAGATGTGTCTTTGGTATCCGGAAAAAATGTATGTGAAGCATTAAGAAAAAGAGGCCATCAGGTCATGATTATGGATGTATATTTGGGATATGGAAAAAAGGGCGATGATTTGACGGATATTTTTTCCAAAGCAAATACCATTAATTTGGAAAATTCCGGAATTCCTACACAAGCACCGGATATTGAAGCAATAAAAGCGATGCGTCAGGATGGGGATGGCTTTTTTGGACCGAATGTAATTGCGATTTGTCAAATGGCGGATATTGTCTTTTTGGGATTGCACGGTTCGAATGGTGAGGACGGACGTATCCAGGCGGCTTTCGACTTATTCGGCATAAAGTATACAGGAACGGGACATTTAAGCAGTGCCATTGCAATGGATAAGGAGATTTCCAAGGAATTTTTTGTTTCCGGCAAAATCCCGACACCAAAGGGTGTGGTTGCCATTAAAAATGAAGCGAATCTTACATTGGAAGAAGCGGCAGTTCCGCTTCCGTGTATTGTAAAACCATGCTGTGGAGGATCAAGTATTGCAACAACAATTGTAAGAACTCCGGAAGAATATGAACCGGCGTTAAGAGAGGCGTTTGATTGGGAAGATCGTGCAATCGTTGAGCAGTTCATCAAAGGACGCGAATTTTCCGTTGGCGTTATGGAAGGAAAGGCGTTACCGGTTATTGAAATCGCGCCAGTAGAAGGTTTTTACGATTATAAGAATAAATACAAGGCAGGTAGCGCCATTGAAACTTGTCCGGCAGACATTCCGGAGAATATTGCAAAAGAAATGCAGCATTATGCGGAAAAAGTGTTTGACTGCTTAAACTTTGAAACTTATGCAAGAATGGATTTCTTGTTAAGTGAAAATAACAATATCTATTGTTTGGAAGCAAATACTTTGCCGGGTATGACACCGACCAGTTTGTTGCCACAGGAAGCTGCGGTAATCGGTATGGATTTTGAGGATTTATGCGAAGAGATTATCCGTATTTCCTTGGCAAAGTACGAAAAATAAAAAACAAATTAAAATGACAGCTTTAAGGAGCGTGTTAATATGAAAAATATGACAGTGGCAAATATTGTTGCCGCGGTAAATGGAAAATATGTAGGCCCTGAGGGGTTGTTACAATTACGCATTGGTGGTGTTGTGACAGACAGCCGAAAGATAGAGCCGGGATTTTTATACGTGCCGTTTCGTGGGGAGAGAGTAGATGGCCACAGTTTTATTCCACAGGTATTTGAGGCAGGAGCACTTCTGACTTTGACAGAAGTTCCGTTGGAAGAGTTGTTCCGTACGAAAAATCTTATGCCATATGTGTTAGTGGAATCTACACCGCAGGCATTAAAGGATTTGGCAACTTTTTACAGAGAACAGCTTGATTGTACGATTGTGGGCGTTACGGGAAGCGTGGGAAAAACCAGTACAAAGGAAATGCTGGCCACAGTTTTGGGAAAACGGTTTTGTGTGCAAAAGACGCAGGGAAATTTTAATAATGAAATTGGTTTGCCGTTAACGATTTTTTCCATTAAAGAAGAACACGAAGTTGCAGTTGTTGAAATGGGGATTTCTGACTTTGGAGAAATGAGTCGTCTTGGTGCGATTGCAAAACCGGATATTTGTGTGATAACCAATATCGGTGTAGCCCATTTGGAGATGCTAAAAAGCCGCGATGGGATTTTACAGGCAAAAACGGAAGTTGTAGAACATGTTGCACCGGATGGAATTTTAATTTTAAACGGTGATGATGATAAGTTGGCGACAGTGAAACAGGTGCGGGACTGCAAAGACCGGACGGTTGCTTTTTACGGGTTAAATAAAGAGCGTACATATGGTGTGGAAAAAGGTGCCTATGCAACGGATTTATGCCCGATTGGAACAGAGGGAATCAAAGCACATTATCATGTTGGTGATGAGGAATTTGATGCAACCATTTTGATTCCGGGAGAACATAATGTGTATAATGCATTGGCAGCAGCATTGGCAGGAAAGGCGCTTGGTATGACGGCAGAGGAGATTCGTCTGGGCATTGAAAGCGCGATGACTATTTCAGGGAGAAACAATCGCTTTGTGATAGGAGATATAACGGTGATTGACGATTGCTATAATGCAAATCCGATATCTATGAAAGCGTCTTTGGATGTGTTGAGTCATGCAACCGGCAGAAAAATCGCAGTGTTGGGTGATATGGGAGAGCTTGGAGCAGATGAAGTATCAATGCATGCCGAGGTTGGAACTTATGCTGCAAGGAAAGGAATTGACGTATTGCTTTGTTGCGGAGATTTAAGTGTACATATGGCTGATGCGGCAAAAAAAGTTGCACAACACAGAACCGGAGAGGAAGTTTTTTCCGGAATGGAAATCATGCATTTTTCTGATAAAGAAGAAATGATAAAAGCGTTGCTTGATAGGATGGCAGGCGGGGATACAATTCTTGTGAAGGCATCTCATTTCATGCAATATGAAGCGATTGTAAAAGCCTTGCAGAATGTGAAAAAATAACGAAACATCGCAAGGTTGTGTTGACAAACAGAAATTATACGCACAGAATAAAGGCAACACATATGAAAGGTAACAGTAACGTGCCTAAAAGATAATGTGAGCAGGAGTTTTTTACTTAGGAGGAAGATTATGAGCGAAGAAATCATGAGAGAAGAAGCAGTGGAAAATGTGGTTGAAACAACACCGGAACCAACTGTTAAAACAAAAAAGGGAACCGGAACATTAGTATTGGGAATCTTAACATTTTTGTTTATGGCAATCGGTTTCCCGGTACTTGTGTATATGGGAATAAGAAATATTATGACATTGGTGCTTGCCATTGTTTTTGCAGGAGCCGGAGTCCTTTTGTTGCTTGCAGGTTTGATTTTAGGCATCATTGCAATTATTAAAGGCATCATTCATCTTACAAAAAAGGGCGTAAAAAAAATATGTGCAATCGTAGGTCTTGTACTTGCAGTGCTTGGTATTACGGCCAGCGTAGTGATTGGCTTAAGTGCGTACAATTACGTTACCAAAACAGACCTTTTTATAATTATGGAAGATATTAAAGAAGTTACCGGCGGGGCTATAGATTTGAAAGAAACAGTAAACGAAACCATTCAGGAATATGTCGGCGAAGATTTCGATGTGGAGAAGTTGGAAGAGTTTGTCGGTGATGAATTCAGTGTTGAACAAATCCAGAATTTCATTGGTGATACAACACCGGAAGAAGTTCAGGAATTTATCGAAAATTTTAACGTAGAGTTGCTGTTTGAAGAGTTCGGAGATGAATTTACTTACGAAGATATCGTGGAAAAACTCGGAGAAGACTTTACGTTTGAAGATTTCAAAGAATATATGGAAAGCTTAGAGTAAATCGTTTGAATGAAATGAAACAGTCCCGCAATTCCCGGAAAGGAGTTGCGGGATTTTTATATTTGTGATGGTGTATTTGATGAATAATCATATGATTTGGATATAAATTAATATAAAGGTACTTAAATGTCCAAAGATAAAACCGGTTTGGACATTTAAGTGTAGAAAAGGTGATATTATCCAAGGGCCCAAGAGAGGATGGACAGTAGAAGGTGAGAAAATAATTCTATGTCCAATTGCAGAAAAGGATTGGATAGTGGGGAACGGAAACGCAGTTCAATGTCCAACCAGAGAAAAGGAGGTTGGACGATAGAAGCAGTAAAAGCGATTCGATATCCCAAGGATAGAAAGGAATAGCGTGTCGGAAGAAAAATAGCATGGGAATCTTGACATTTTAGGCTCACAAGTGTAAACTAATTTTTGTGTAATAAATGAAGCGTTGACTAGGAATAGTAGGGTCTGACCTGACTTTCAGAGAGTTGCCGGTTGGTGTGAGGCAATGGCAGTAGGATTTGAACTCGCCTATGAGCTCCGAGCCTGAAGATTTGATGTGAATTGCGTAGGGTGCGGCGGTTTACTTCCCGTTATAGAATTTGAGTGCGTATATAGGAGTGCCCTTTGTACGAATGAGAGTGGTACCACGGAGTAAATGATGACTTCGTCTCTTTTGTCGAGAGACGAAGTCTTTTTGTTTTCATGATTAACAAAAAACTCGCGAAGCGTGTTTTTCGTTAATATCTCGAAAAAATCATACTATTTATTAACTTTAGGAGGCTAATATGGCAGAAGTATACAATCATAAAGTGATTGAGAAAAAATGGCAGAAATATTGGGAAGAGTCTGGGACCTTCAAGACAGATGTTTGGGATTTTAGCAAACCAAAATATTATGCGCTTGATATGTTCCCATATCCATCAGGTGTAGGTCTTCACGCAGGACATCCGGAAGGCTACACAGCAACAGATATTATGGCACGTATGAAACGTATGCAGGGCTACAATGTCCTTCATCCAATGGGTTACGACTCATTTGGTTTGCCGGCAGAGCAGTATGCAGTTTCTACAGGCAATCATCCAAATGGATTTACACAGGATAATATCAAGAATTTTTCCAAACAGCTGAAGGAATTAGGATTTGATTATGACTGGTCGAAGGTAATTGCAACTTCTGATCCGTCATTCTACAAATGGACACAGTGGATTTTTAAAAAATTATACGAAGACGGTTATGCAAAATACATTGATATGCCGGTTAACTGGTGTGAAGAATTAGGTACCGTATTATCTAACGATGAAGTAATTGATGGTAAATCAGAACGTGGCGGTTACCCGGTTGTCAGAAAGAATATGAAGCAGTGGGTAATTGATCAGCCTGCATTTGCTGAGAAATTATTAGAAGGTTTAGATGAAATTGATTGGCCAACATCTACCAAAGAAATCCAGAAGAACTGGATTGGTAAGAGTACCGGTGTAGAAGTGGACTTTGAAATTGTAGGCGGAGGTAACTTCTCTATTTTTACTACCTGTATTGAAACGATTTATGGTATCACATTTATGGTACTTGCTCCGGACGGTGAAATTGTAAAAGGTCTTATGGACCGTGTAGAGAACAAAGATGAGGTTCAGGCCTATATCGATGAAACATTAAAGAAAAATGATATGGACCGTACGGAATTGAATAAGACAAAATCAGGTTGTCCGTTGAAAGGTTTATATGCAATCAACCCTGTAAACGGCAAAGAAGTACCGCTTTTCATCGGTGACTTTGTACTTGCCAGCTATGGTACGGGTGCGGTTATGGCGGTTCCTAGCCATGATCAGCGTGACTTTGAATATGCCATTGCCCATAGCATTGACATGGTTCAGGTTATTGAAGGTCGTGATGTTTCTGAATGTGCATTCGAGAAACAGGACTATCTTGGAAAAGGTTGCAAGTTAATTAATTCAGAAGAATTCACAGGACTTACCGTAGAAGAAGCAAAAGAAGCGATTACCGTTAAATTAGAAAACAAGGGAGTTGCAAGAAGAAAAGTAAATTATCACTTCCGTGAATGGATTTTTGCCCGTCAGAGATATTGGGGCGAGCCGGTTCCGTGTGTTTATAAAGAAGACGGAGAGATTTACTTTATTCCGGATGAAGAATTACCACTTGTTTTGCCGGAACTTAAAGATTACAAAGGCAAAAACGGAAAAGCACCTCTTGAAAATGCTGAGGAATGGAAGCAGTATGATGCAAACGGCGTAAAAGGTATTCGTGAGACATCTACTATGCCGGGTTCTGCAGGATCATCTTGGTATTATATGAGATATATTGATCCAAACAACGATGAAGAATTTGCTAATCAGGAATTGTTGAAACACTGGTTGCCGGTTGACTTATATGTAGGTGGACCTGAACATGCCGTGGGACATTTAATGTATGCTCGTATTTGGAACCGTTTCTTATATGATAAAGGTTTGTCACCGGTAAAAGAACCGTTCCAAAAATTAGTTCATCAAGGTATGATTTTAGGTGAAAACGGGATCAAAATGGGTAAACGATACCCTGAATTTGTTGTAAACCCAAGTGATATCGTAGAAGAGTATGGTGCAGATACCTTAAGACTTTATGAGATGTTCATGGGACCACTTGAAGTATCCAAGCCATGGAATCCTAATGGTGTAGTAGGTGCAAGAAAGTTCATCGCTCGTGTATGGAATTTCTTTACAAATCCGGAAAACATTACAGAAGAGAATGATGGTACACTTGAAAAGATTTATCACCAGACAGTTAAGAAAGTTTCCGGTGACTTTGAGCAGCTTGGCTTTAATACAGCAATCAGCCAGATGATGATTTTCGTAAACGAAGTTTATAAGGCTGGAAAATGTCCAAGAGAGTATGCTGAAGGGTTGATTAAGATGTTTTCTTGTATCTGTCCTCATGCAGGTGAAGAAATGTGGGAAAAACTTGGTCATGACAATACAATTGCATATGAGAGCTGGCCACAGTACGATGAAGCGAAAACGGTAGAATCAACAGTTGAAATCGCTGTTCAGGTAAACGGAAAAGTAAAAGCAACCATTAATGTTGCAAGAGACATTGATAAAGATAGTGCAATTGCGCAGGGTAAGGAAGCGCTCGGCGATAAGCTGACCGGAACAATCGTAAAAGAAATTTACGTTCCGGGCAGAATTGTAAATATTGTTGTGAAGTAGTTTTGACCGGGCTGTTTCATAGAGAATAGTCCGGTTATTTATTGAAAGAACGAAGAAATATAAAACGAGGAGGAAAAAGACATGCAGAAAAAGAGATTTGGGATTGCCGTATTGTTAGTAGTGCTTTGCTTATCTGCGGTTGCATTTTTGGGAAGACAGACATTGGCGTCTGATTCAACGGGCGTAACTGGTGATTGCATATGGACAGTAGAGGATGGCGTACTAACAATCAGTGGAGAAGGAGCTATGGCAGATTACGCAAATAAGTCCGAGGTTCCATGGAGTAATGAAATTACAAAAGTAATTATTGAAAATGGGGTAACAAGCATAGGTAATAATTCATTCCGTGATTTCGCAGCATTGGAAGAAGTTCAGATTCCGGCGAGCGTAACGGATATTGGCGCAGTAGCATTTTATGGTTGCAGTGCATTGGAAGAAGTTCAAATTCCTGCAAGCGTGAAAAGTATTGGCAGTAGTGCCTTTTATAATTGTACAGGCCTTTCGGACGTTGAGTTGGCGGATGGTCTGGAAAGCATAGGGGGCAGTGCATTTTTTGGATGTAGTAGCTTGGTAAGCATTGAAATTCCTGATACTGTAACAAATATAGATGCAACAGCTTTTTGTAGATGTACCGGATTAACCAACGTGAAGCTCTCAAATAACATCACGATTATCAATGCAAATTTATTCTGGGGTTGTACCTCATTGGAAAGTATTGAGATTCCTGAGGGTGTAACATTAATAGGTGGTTCTGCGTTTTCAGGATGCAGCAACTTAAACAGAGTTGAGATTCCGGACAGTGTAACATCCATTGGAACGCAGGTGTTTGATAATACTGCGTTGTATGCAGACGAAACCAATTGGGACAATGGAGAAGTGTTCTATGTTGACAATTGTTTAATCAAAGCAGACACTACAATTGCCGGTGAATATACCATAAAAGAAGGAACAAAAATGATAGCAGATTCCGCTTTTAAGAACTGTATCGGATTGACCGATGTTGTAATTCCGGATAGTGTAACCGTTATTTCCGGACAAATGTTTTCCGGATGTAGTGCATTGGAAAGCGTTGATATCGGGGATGGCGTAACAAGGATAGTTTCATCTGCATTTTTTAACTGCACCAGCTTGAGTGTTGTTGAGATCCCTGAGGGTGTAAAAACGATTGGAAATTCAGCATTTAAGGGATGTACGAATTTGAATAGTGTAACATTTCCTGAAAGTGTGACGCATATCGGAACCACAGTGCTTGAAGGAACAGCCTTGTATGAGGATGAAGCAAATTGGGAAGATGGTCTTGTTTTGTATGTTGACAATTGTTTAATTACAGCAAAAACCACCATTAGCGGTGAGTATACCATAACGGAAGATGTAAGAATAATTGCAAGTTATGCATTTCGGAATTGTACCGGCTTAACAATAGTAAGTATTCCGGAAGGCCCGAAGTACGTTTCGGAAGGAATGTTTGATGGATGTACCGGATTAACAGGGGTTTCCATACCGAGTACTGTAACTCACATTGGTAATTATGCGTTTAGAAATTGTTCCGGTTTTACGGCTTTTGATATTCCTGATACGGTAACAAGTATGGACGAATATGTATTTTATGGCTGTAGCGGATTGGAAAGTATTGAGTTTTCTACAGGATTGACAGGCATTGGTTCGCATGTATTTTATAGTTGTACAGCATTAGAAGAAGTTCAGATTCCAAGCAATATTAGAACAATCGGTGAGAGTGCTTTTGGGGGATGTAATGGATTGTTAGAGATTACATTTACAAAGGATATCGAATCTATTGCAGCAAATGCATTTGAAGGCGCACACAATTTGACAATTTACGGATATGAAGGAACCTGTGCGGAAGAAATCGCACTGGAAAAAGGTATTAACTTCGAATCTTTAGATATTCATCCAACTTCTGTAGTTTTAAATATTACAGAAAAGGAACTCGGCTTAACAGAGGGCTTCCAGTTGACGGTAGCAATAGAGCCGGAAAACTATACTGTTTCTGTGGTATGGTCAAGTTCTGATGAAGCGGTTGCAACCGTAACCCAGGATGGTTATGTACAGGCAGTTGCGGGAGGAATCGCAGAAATTACGGTTACTGTAGGTAGAGGATCAGCAACCTGTATTATTTATGTAAATCCGTTTGAAGATGTAGTAGAGGGTCAATATTATTACAAGCCGGTATTATGGGCATACCAAAATGATATAACATCCGGCTATACAGAAACAAACTTTGCACCGGAAGAGACCTGTACCAGAGCTCAAATCGTGACATTCCTTTGGAGAAATGCAGGACGTCCGGGGGCAACAGCAACAACGAACCCATTTGCGGATGTTCCTGCTGATGCATACTATACAGACGCAGTGTTATGGGCAGTAGAAAATGGAATTACAGCAGGTTTAACAGAAACAACCTTTGGACCGGAAGAGACCTGTACCAGAGCGCAGATTGTTACCTTCTTGTGGAGAGCCTTTGGCAGACAAGAGCCGACAATTGCTACCAATCCATTTGCGGATGTACCGTCTGATATATATTATACAAAAGCAGTATTATGGGCAGTAGAAAACGGAATTACATCCGGATTAACAGAAACAACCTTCGGTCCGGAAGAGGCTTGTACCAGAGGACAGGTAGTAAGTTTCTTGTATAGAGCGTACGAAGAGTAAACAAGAGTAAGTAATCGAAAAAACTAAGGTTAGAGGAGGGGAACATTCCCATCGTGGGCTAGTATTTAGTCAAAAATTTTCGCGAACCCAAAATTTGAAGAGATTTTGGGTTCGCGTTTTTTGTGTACGCTGAATGAGGCCAAAATTACACGAAAAAGGCGAAATTCTATGATTTTTTTGGGTTTTGCTATCGCCATCCTAGGATTTGAGCCCGGGCGCTTTCGAAAATTGGGCTTCCGAGCTGTATTAGTCCGGTATGGCCCAAGGATTAAAAAAAGCCGTCATATGACGGCTTTAACAATTGTTCGGATAATTTATAATTTATTAATGCTCTTAATTTATCAATGCTCTGCTTGGAGAATTGTAAATGATTTACCGGTTTTCTCCCTGCAACATTTCTTCTACTTTTTTCTGAACATATGCGGCCAAAAACTTCTGTTGTTCGGCTTCAAGATTTTTAGGATAAATCGGTTCTCCGAAGGTTACGGTTACCGGATGGCGGAAGCGGAAAAACTTGCGTCCTTCCAAACATGCTCTTGTTCCGGTGATGGCAACCGGAATGATTGCGCACCCTGTTTTGGATGCCATTTTTACGGATCCTGCTTTGAATTCTCCCATAGTTCCGTTCTTGCTGCGTGTGCCTTCCGGGAAGATGAAAACAGAGATTCCATTGTTAATCATATCAATGCTGTCGAGCACCATTTGAAGGCCTGCACGACGGTTCTTACGGTCTAAGAATAAACAGTGAATATGCTTCATCCAAGAAGAAAGTAAAGGAATCTTTGCAATCACGTCTTTCGCAACAAAGCCTGTACGATTTGGCATCAATGGGTAAGTGGCTACAATATCAAAAATGCTGATATGATTTGCAACATATAGCACGGCTTCATCTTTTGGAATATTTTCTTGTCCTTTTACGGTTAACCGCATTCCGGATAAAAGAGCAACCATTTTAAAGCCCCATTGAACGAGGCGCAAACTGTGCATATCGGACCGGAGTTCATCTTTCTTTCTATGCTGTCGTTCGTACAGAACTACCGGGATAGTCAGGACCAGAAATAAAATTACAAATATAAGGGTTGGTAATAACAAAATCATAATTTTTCTCCTCAACATCACACATTATAACTCATTTTTTTTCCAAGTGCTACCAAAAGATGTGATGTTTATAAAATTTTAAGAATACAATCGATTATAGGAAAAAAAGGAGAACCGAAGTGAAAGAATCTTTATGTAAAAAGTTGTCGATTATTCTGTTGATTGGATTTTTTCTTATGGGCTGTCAGCAAAATCCGCGGGACGCAGAAAAGATTCGGGACATTGATTTTACGGTGGTAAATGAGATGGATTTGCCGGATCAGCTTCGACAGGTCATAGAAGAAAAGAAGGAGCATGGTTTTAAATTAACCTACGCCGAAGGCGATTACTTGTACATTGTTATAGGTTATGGTGCGCAAAAAACCGGTGGATATTCCATTGTGGTAAATGATTTATATCTGACGGAAAATGCAATTTTGTTTGACACAGAATTGTTCGGACCACGCAACGAAGATGTGGTGGACGAAGCTACAAGCTACCCGTATATTGTAGTGAAAATCGAGTATATGGAGTACAGTGTTGTGTTTGACTAAAACGCAATATGTAGTGTAGAAATAACAGAAATAAATTGACAAAAACACAAAATATTGTTATAATTGCATTAGTGAGGTGGCTTAATTATGGCAATGGAACAGGAAAGATTAGAAAAGGTACGTGCTTCTGTTATGCTTCAGGTAGGAAGCCGCGTACAGATTATGTTGGATGAGGGTAGACACCGCTCCAACATCAAAGAAGGCGTTTTAGAAAATGCCTTTCCGAGCGTATTTACAATTCGTGTAGACGGCAAAGGAGATAACAAACAATTATTGTCCTTCAGCTACTCTGATATTGTGACTCAGGGTATTCGAATGAGATTATGCTAAGAATAAAAATCCCTCATTTAGAATAGAGTTTAACAACTATTCTAAATGGGGGTATTTTTTTGGACGGAATTTTTGCAGAAGTAGAGGTAAAGAAAAGATATAAAAATGCACAATTACAGTTTCAATTAGAAGAAGATATTAATTTGCCGGAAACAAAACCGGATTTGGAAACGATTGTTGCTCAGAGATTTCATCCGGTAGTCCATGACGTGAAAAGCAGTAATGGTAAGGTGTGCGTCGAGGGAGAAGTGGAGTATCTGATTTTATACTCCAGAGAGGACAGCGTTGGACGATTGGAGGTCTTGGAAGGCGTGTTGCCGTTTCAGCAATGCTTGATTATGGATGCTTCCGGTGCTGAGAGGATTCAGACGACCGTCACGGTGAACTCGGAGCAGGTGAAAAAGAGAAACAATCGAAAACTGTCTACGTTGCTTACAATGGAGTTTGAGGCTGTGGATGAAGGCCCTTATAGTTGCAGATTTATGGAAGACTGTCAGGAAGATGTACAGAAGAAAATGGGGAAGTTGGAAGTCATGACGCTTTGCCATATGGGGAAAGAGAATGTTGTGATTAGGGAACTGGTTTCTCTGGCAAGTAACAGACCGACTGTGGGACGTCTTCTAATGGATTACACATGGCCAAGGGGCGTGGAAGTCTATATGGACGATGGTAAATTTATTGTTCGGGGAGAACTGTATTCCTTTGTTTGCTATGAAAGCGAAGAGGAGAATCCGAAGATACAGTTTGTAGAGTTGACGGTTCCGTTTGAGTGCGATGCGGAATGCGGTTTTTGTAGAGATGATTTAACTTTGGAATATGATTACAGAGTAGTAAATACAAAAATAACTGCTCAACAAAATGAAGACGGAGAAGAACGTGACTTTTTTGTCATGGCAGAATTGGAAATACAGTACGAATTAAAAGAGAAACGCGAGTTTGATTATTTGCAGGATGTCTATTCTCTTACGGAAGAAATCCAACCCTTGTGGCAGGATGCGGAGTTGGAAGGGGCCAGTATTTGTAATGCCAGACGCGTGCGAGTTTCCGAAGTTTTTGTAACGCCATTTAATGAAAAAATGCTTCAGATTTATCCAATGCGAGGTCAGGTTGTTTTGTCTGAACCGGAAATCACAGAAGGCAGTGTTTTGGTAGAGGGCGTAGTTTGGGCTGAAATTTTGTATTTGACAGTTAATCCGACAGATCCACCGGTTCTTGCAAAGGTTCAGATGCCGTTCCATCAGCAATTCGAACTTCGGGAAGTTGAAGGGGTGCCTAGCGTTAAGGCTCGAGGCGATGTTGTCCAGTTGACAGCAAATATCATTGATTCCGGACAGGCGGAAATAAAGGGCAATATTAACTTGACGGTATGCATAGGACAGAGAAAAACCACTCCGGTGATTACCAAGATTGAAAAAATGCCGCCGAAAGAAAAAAATGGTCGTTTGGCAGGCATTATAGGGTATATTGTACAGGAGGAAGATACGCTTTGGAGCATGGCAAAAGAGAACAAGACTACAATGGATGAAATCTGTAAAATCAATAATCTCTCGGGGGCAACAATTGCAGAGGGAGAAAAGGTGATTATTTGTCGAAACATATAGTGTAGAACTTGAAAAAAAGCCACAAGAATGTTACAATTATTGTGTATATTCAAAAGGAGGAAAAATATGAAGCAAAGATTTTTGGCAGTCCTTTTAATTGCGACATTCTTGTTGGCCGGCATGGGCGGCGTGTGGGCAAGCCCTACGATTGATGAGGCAGAAGACAAGAAGGATGAAGCTCAAAAAGAAATGGATGAACTCTATGGTGAAATGGAGAACTTACAGGGACAGCAAGATGCCTTGCTGGGTGAGATGAGCGAATACGAAGCACAGATTTTGGAACTTGTCACTACAGTTGAGATGATCAAGGGCCAGATCACAGATAAAGAAGCAGAACTGGAGCAGATTCAGGCTGACTTAGAAGTTGCAAAACAAAACGAGCAGAAGCAGTATGAAGATATGAAACTCCGTATACAGTATATGTATGAACGGGGCGAAGGCACTCTTTGGATGGAACTCTTAGAGTCCGGAGACATAACGGATTTACTGAATCAGCTTTCGTATTACCAAGAAGTTTATGATTATGACAGAAAACTTTTGGACAAATACGTAGAAACAAAAAATGAAATTATCGAGCTGGAAGCTTCCGTTGAACAGGAAATCGTCGAATTGGCAGAATTGCAGGCAAATTTAGAGTCTGAGCAGCAGACGATGGAAGCAACCTTGGCAGAGATGGAGCAGAAGTTTGATAACTTCGAAGCAATGCTTGCAACGGCAGAGAGCCGTGTGGCTGAGTACAAAAAGATAATCGAAGAGCAGAACAAGATTATTGCTGCGGAGGAAGAACGTATCCGCCAGGAACTTGCAGCAGGCGGTTCTTATGATCCGGGTTACAGTACAAATGTTGCTCCGGAGGACTTGATTGCATATGCATTAACCTTTGTGGGAAAACCATATGTTTGGGGCGGTACAGACCCGAACAAGGGAGCAGATTGTAGCGGTTATATACAGTATGTATACAAACACTTTGGAATTACCATTCCAAGAACTTCCTGGTTACAGAGAAATGCAGGAAAAGCGGTGAGCCTTGATAAAGCTACTCCTGGTGATATTTTATGCTATGAAGGTCATGTCGCATTATATATGGGGGATGGCATGATGGTACATGCAAAAGGAAAAGCATACGGCATTGTGATTGACAGCAATATTCACTATAAAAAGATTTTAACGATTCGAAGAGTATTGTAAAATATTGCCGGTCCGATAAAACAGAAAGGTTTAGATATGAGAAGAGTAGAGGATTATGTAAGAAGTATTCCGGATTTTCCGGAAGAGGGGATTATATTCCGTGATATAACTAGTGTGTTGCAGGATGCAGATGGTTTACAGCTTGCGATTGACGGAATGATTGATTTATTAAAAGATGTTGATTTTGATGTTGTAGTAGGTGCTGAGTCCAGGGGATTTATTTTTGGGGCACCGATTGCATATAAGTTACACAAACCATTGGTATTGTGTAGAAAAAAAGGCAAACTACCATGCGAAACGATTGAAAAAGAATATTCTTTGGAATATGGAACCGCAACGGTGGAGATGCATAAAGATTCCATCAAACCGGGGCAGAAGGTGGTTGTAGTAGATGACCTTATTGCAACCGGCGGAACGATTGAAGCAACCTGTTCTTTAATTGAAGAATTGGGTGGCGAAGTTGTACAGTTGGTATTTTTAATGGAGTTGGCAGGATTAAAGGGACGTGAAAAGTTGAAAAAATACCCGGTTGCATCTGTAATTACTTACGAAGGAAAATAAGAACTGAGGAGTAGATAATATGTCTATTAGAGAAGCAGAAGCAAAAAGACTCTATGATGAAGGAAGAAAGTGCCTATTCGAGAAAAAATTTAAACAATCCGTAATGTCTATCCAGAAAGCGATGCAGATTTATTTGGAAATCGGCGATTTGGTTATGTATGTTCGTGCCATGAATTCCCTGGGCGTTTGTTATGGCGTCAGTGGTAATGAAACAATGGCCATTGATTGTTATTTGAACGGTTTAGATATGGCAAAAAAATATCATATCGATGGCGTATCCCATTTGTTTTATAACAATATCGGAACCCGTTATCAGGATTTGGGCGCATATAACGAATCTCTTGAGTATTATGAAAAAGCAAGGGAAGCCTGCAATGACGATGATGGTGTGGTAGCTGAGAGAGAGACATGGTATGTTGTCAGTTGCTTAAACATCGCGTTAAGTTATTGGTACTTGAAGGATTATCAAAGTTCCAAGAATTGGTTGGCGATGGCAAAAGAAAAGGCAGAAAAGTATAATGCGCATGATTATGATTTTACAATCGTTATTCTACGAGCCTTTTTGGAGTATAAGTTGGGAAATGAACAATACGCTTATGATCATATGAGTGAAATGTTTGATTTTGCGACTCGTGAAAACTACAATTTGGTTGAATATATTCAGGATATTGAACGTTTAACGAAACTTTTGCAATCGATGAAAGAATATGACAAAATGTTGTATGTCATTAAAGTGTTGGACGAAGTTGCAAAAGAGAGAGATAATGTACAGGTGTCTGTTCAGGTGTTGGAAATGTACATGAACTATTACCATGAAATTGGTGATGAAGAAAATTATGTCAAGACCTGTGTTGCTTATGCCGAGGCTCAGAAACTGGTTCGAGAGCAAAACAATCAGGAAAAAATCCTTACATTAAGTGTTAAGATTGCCCTTCATGAATCAGAACTGAATGCAGAAGCTGCAAAGGAAAAATCCGAACGAGATGCTTTAACCGGTTTATTAAATCGATATGCAATGCAAAAAAGTGCAGAGACAATGTTTGCACAGGCAAAGGAAAACCAAACCAAGATAGTGATTGGAATTTTGGATATTGACTGTTTCAAACAGTACAATGATACATATGGACACTTGCAGGGTGATGAAGTACTAAAGCATGTTGCGAATATTATTTATGATGCGGTACATGGTTATGGTGAAGTGGTTCGATTTGGTGGAGATGAATTTGTCATTATGATTCCGAATGCAAATTTGAATGTAACGGACCGAATCGCAGAGAAGATTACAAATGAAATTTTAGAAAGTGCGATTGAGAATAAGAATTCCCATGTGTCTAAGAACCTGACTGTGTCTCATGGATATTATCTTGCGGCGCCGAAGGATAATGACGACATCGAAGGATTTATTGACAAAGCAGATACTGTATTATACGAAATTAAGAAACACGGAAGAAACCGTTATCGTATTAAAGAAGGTAGATAAAAGAATATACAATATTAAAGAAAGGGACTGCTATTGGCAGTCCCTTTTTTTGTGTCCATTATTGATGGTAATTTGTAAAGAATATTGCAATGAAGTTCTCAAAAAACAGTTTTTTACATAAATTAATAAGAATACAAATATGTGGAGCATAGTATGAGCGATTTGTTACTCCAATGGGAAGGGCAATTATACAATACTACAGAAATGGTTGCAAAAATACGAAGGCATAGTAACCTGTTGGCAGACAGTACCATCGAGACAATTGTTTTAGCCGGTTACGAAATATATGGGCCGGATGTTGTAAAGCACATGAAGGGAAGCTTTGCTTTTTGCATTATGGATCGGAAAAAAGAGATTCTTCACCTGTACAGGGACCGATTGGGTAGCGTAAATATTTATTATTGCATAGTTAACGGGACATTGGTTTATAGTACCAATTTGGAAAAAATTCTATCTTATCCGGGGGTTAAAGCGGTTGTCAACAGAGAAGGAGTATGCGAGCTGTTCGGTATGGGACCGGCGAAAACACCGGGGAAAACGCCTTTTAAAGGAATTTATGAATTAGAACCGGGAACGCGGCTGACTTATAGCCAGCGAGGATTGCAGTTGACACCATACTGGAAACTGGATACGAAAGCGCATATGCAAACCTTGGAGGAAACTCTGGAAACCACACAAAAAAGTATCGAGGAATGTATTCGTCAGCAGACGGCAGGGCAGGATGTGGCAGTACTTTTGTCCGGAGGTGTAGACTCCAGCTACGTAGCCGCTCTTTATAAAAAAATCTGCATGCGGGAAGGAAGAGAATTAAATACCTACTCCATTGATTTTGAAGACAGTGCACTTCACTTTGGCGCAAGTGAATATCAACCATCCTTGGATGGGCCTTATATCGAACGTATGGTAAAAGCACTGCATTCCAATCATACGTACCTGACTTGCGGTGTTAAAGAGCAGTTTGACGGATTATTGCCGGCGATGCGTCAACAGTGTATTCCGTGTATGGCGGACATTCAAAGCTCTTTCGATTATTTGTGTAAAGAGGTAGGAAAAACGGATAAAGTAGTTTTGACCGGTGAATGTGCAGATGAGATTTTCGGAGGATACCCATGGTTTCACGAGGAGGAATTAAGAGAAGGGTTCGCCTGGTCGAATGATTTGAATTTGCGGGAACAGGCATTGAAAGAGGGACTTGCAAAAAAACTTTCTTTACGGGAATATGTGAAAGCAGTTTATGAAAAAGAATGTAATAATATTGTTTACTTAGATACAGAAAGTCCGCATGACAGGCAGCATAGAAGAGATACTTATTTGACGATCCGTTTCTTTATGCAGACTTTAATGAATCGCTTGCGTGCATCTGTTTCTATGAATCACATGGAAGCACGAGTGCCATTTTGTGATCCGGATCTGGTGGAATATGCGTATAACATCCCGTGGAGCATGAAAGCCCGGAATGGAGAACGGAAATATATCCTAAGAAAATTGGCTCTTGATGTATTGCCACCGGAAGTTGCACTTCGACCGAAGTCCCCGTACCCGAAAAATCATAATCCGGAATATAAGAAAAAATTAATACAGATCTGGGAAGATTTGTTAAAAAAGGATATTCCGATTTATGATCTGGTGGATAAAGAATTTATCAGGCGTCTAATGTATGGAGATGAGATGAAGCGCCCGTGGTTTGGACAGTTAATGAGAGAACCACAGATGTTGGCATATTTTTATCAGATGAATGCATGGCTTTTAGAATATAATATAGAAGTTCGGCTGTAATTGTGATATGATAATTCTATGAAGAAAAGAGTTCGTATGTAAAAAAGCGGATTCAAAAATATAAGGAAAGGAAAAGTATTTCTAAGAAGCAAGTATTTGCTCTTGGATAGTACAAAAAAGATATGATACGTTGTGATGAAGGCTTGGCATTTATGCTGAGATATGAAAATGTAGCATGGTATGAAAACGGAGCAGTAAAGATTTTGGACCGCCGTGTTTATCCTGCAAGTGTAGAATTTGTGACCTGTTATCGTCACGAAGAAGTTGCAATTGCAATTCGTGATATGGTAACCCAAAGCGCAGGGCCGTATACAGCAGCAGGTATGGGTATGGCATTGGCGGCTTATGAGTGTAAAGGTTTAAAGAAAGAGGAGCAGATGGCGTATTTGGAAAAAGCGGCATATACGCTCTCTCATGCCAGACCAACTACAGTGACCCGAATGGAACAAGTTGTTGCCGGGTGCTTAAAGGCGGCAAGAACAGCGCTGGAAGAAGGCAAAAGTGCAGAAGAAGCCATTTTCTTATGCACCATAGAGTCCTTGAACAGAAGATATACCACGATGGAACACATCGGTGAGATTTTGGTAGAACAGTTCCCGAAGGATGGAAATGTATTAACCCAATGCTTTGGTGAAGTAATTACCGGAATGATGCTTCGTGCGGCACGAAAAAATAATCCGAATGTCCATATTTACTGTGCGGAGACCAGACCATATTTGCAGGGGGCACGATTAACGGCAAGCTGTTGCCAGGATATGGGATTTGATACAACCGTTATCTCTGATAATATGATTGCATATACAATGGCAGAGAAAGGGATTGATGTATTTACATCTGCATCCGATACGATAACCTGTGACGGCTATGTGGCAAATAAGGTTGGTACATATCAGATTGCAATTGTATCCAAGCATTTTGGAGTTCCGTTTTATGTAACTGGTAACCCGGATGCGGCAAAAAAGACCGGAAGCGACATCGTTATTGAACAGCGCAATCCGGAAGAAGTGTTATCTTTTAGAGGGGTGAAACATACGTTAGAGGGTGTAAAGGCCCTTTATCCGTCGTTTGATATTACACCTCCGGAATTAATTACGGGTATTATTACAGACAAAGGTATCTATAAGCCGGAATTGCTGCCGACTTATTTTGATACACCGGTAAAACCATATTATTAGGATGTGATAAAACCATAATATTGGTATTATGGGAAATAGAAGTGGGGGATGCAAAAGATGAAGTATCTATTGAAAAAAATCAGACCAATTATGAGTCTTCTTGTGGTAGGGATAATGTTACTTGGAAGCGTGATGCCTGCGTATGCCATCGAAGACAATCAGGCACCTGTGTTTGATATGGACAGTATTGTTTTGAGTAAAAATGTGTTTGATAATCCGTATGAATGTCCTCATATCAGCGTTAAGATATCCGATGAAAGTGAGATTGAAATGGCTTCATTTTCTTATACGATTAACGGAAAGTTAAATGCTGCCAGTGTAATACTTACATACAATGCAGAAAGCAGATGTTATGAAGGGGATATTTTGTACAGCCATTATGATTACGAGGCAGATAGTTTGTTGGGCTATTATGGCGATTATGTGCTCTCCGGTGCTTATGCAGTTGACATATATGGAAATACAACAAATTTGTATGATTTGAACATACCTGCCGGAAATTTTAGTGTGGTAAGTAGTGGACCAAAGGATGTTACCGCACCGAATATTGATTATGGAAATATTGAAGTGACAAGCACAATTGCAGTTGGAGAGAAAGGACATATTTCTGTTCCGATTCAGGATGATTCCGCACTTTACCAGGTGTACGCACGATATACGCATAAGAACTCATCGTCTATCAGTAAGCATATTGGTTTAACCAAAAATGCAAATGGCAGATACGAAGCAGCAATTTCTTTCGAGGAAACAGCGCAAACACCGGAGGGATGCTATCAGTTGGCATACATTTATGCAGTAGATGCGTACTTTAATGAGGTTTACTTGTATAATGTTTCCAATGATTATTTTAACGAAGGCGACAATGCGATCTTCAACAGGGTTCTGACAAATCTTGAAAACTTAGACTTTGTTTACGGAACGGACGCCGGTAAGGTAGAAACAGATATTTCTATTGAGAGTATTGCAGTAAGCAACCGCTTCTATAATAAGGGAACCGTTGAAAAAGTAACGATCGTATTTGATTCAAAAACGGAGATTAATCAGGTAGATATTATGTATTACCTGAACGAGATGCAGCAGTTTGGTACCGGCATGGAAAAGGTAGGCCCAAATACATTTATTGCAACAATGCCACTTTATATATACGGAAACTGGCATTTGTCCAGTTTGGTGATATCTGATGTATACGGAAACACAATACGATTAAATGACAAACGCGACTTGGATTTTGCGGATGGAGTCGCAACGGATCTGTCAGATGGAGACTGTTATGTTGGTATTTTGGATGAAGAAACCGGCATTTGCATCAGTAACAACTTAATGGATGATACTACAACACTGTCGGTTGAAGAACAGGCATTAGAAGGTGAAGTCTTTCATGCTATGCTTGGAGGCGAGGGTACCGGTGTGGCGTTGTACGATATTCAAGTAGAAGGTAGCATTGGCGAGGACACCGCGGTAGCGTTTGGAGCGCCTGCCGGAGTGAGTGACGGAGAAGAGGTTATCGTTGTTCATCAGAAACATGATGGTACAAACGAGACTTTTGAAGTCGTTGTAGAAGATGGTCTGGTGGTCATTGAGACGGACGAATTTTCTCCGTTCCTGATAAAGATGGAAGGAGATTGGACGCCACCACCACCGGAAGAAGATGAAACTGTTACCAATCCGGGGACAGAAGAAAATGATGATGTAGAGGATGAATCCGGTACGACGTCTGACTCGGAAGACGAAGATGAATCCGATGCACCAACCGATGGTCCGGAAAGTGAAGATGAGTCGGAAACACCGGACGATAAAGAAGATGAAAATGCATCCGCAACTCAGCCTACACCGGATGAGAAAGAAAAACCGGGAATAAAACCGGTCATTATTGTGCTTATTTGTTTGGCAGTTGTAGGAATCGGCGCGGGGGTGTTTGGCGTTCTTCGCAAGAAAACAAAGACAAATAATTAGTGTTATATATGCAAAAAGAACGTACGGTGATTGGTACGTTCTTTTTTGTATATGCGAAAATTAAATCAGAAAGAAAGTCGGGAGTGAGAATCAGGATGAAAAAGGAACCAAAAGAGGTTGTAATTGTTTGCCCAGCAGAGACATCATAATGGTATCCGTAACAAGGTGCGGATGGGAAATTAAGGAGTTTGGCTTTTTGGCAAAATCATCTTGGCCGAATGGGACAAAATAAATGTTTTTGCTGTTCAATAGTAAACCGATATTTTTAAGGTTCATTCCTAAGGCGTCATTAGAGGATAGAAATAAGATAACGGGCCGCTGGTTTCGTAATTGTGCTTTTGCCGCCATAAGAACCGGTGTGTCTGTGATGCCATTTGCAAGTTTTGCCAGAGTGTTTCCGGTGCATGGTGCAATTAAGAGCGCTAAAAAGGGAGCCTTTGGGCCGATTGGTTCGGCGTCTTTTATGGTGGTGATGCAGGTTTTTTGACAGAGTCGTTCTACGTTTTCTTTAAAGGTCTTGGCTTCTCCAAAACGGGTATCCGTTTCAAGAGAAGCATAGGACAAAATGGGCTGCAGGGAAAAACCATGTCCGATTAATTCTTCCATCATGGGAAGTACTTTGTGGAAGGTACAAAAAGAACCGGTAATGGCAAAACCTAATTCAGGATTGTTTTCATGCATAAGATGCTCCTTTCTTTGTTGAGGTTGGGGAGAAATGTCGTTTTATTTGGTTCATAATAGCTTGCGCCAAGATGATTCCGGAGGATTTTGGCGAATATACCGCTGGAAGTCCGGGGCAGAGCTTGGCAGGGATTCCTGTTTTTAAGCAAAAGTCAAAATCTGTACCGCCGGGGGAAGTAGCCAAGTCGACGATGGTGCCGTCTGCGGATATGGTTTTTAGTAAATCCATTGTTAAAACCGGAGCCGGAATGGTGTTAAAAATGTAAGTAAAGTGCTCTAAGGTAATAAGTGAATCCAGACTTTTCAGCCCGTGTGAAACGGCGTGAGAAAGTTTCAAAGAATCTTTATCAAAGACCGTTACATTGGCACCCAGACCGTCACATTTTTTTGCAAGGATTTCACCGCAAAGTCCGAAGCCCAAGATTAAACAGTTGCTGTTTTGCAAGTTGAGACGGGAAAGACGCAAAGCCTCAGCAATAGCACCTTCGGCGGTTGCAACGGCATTTTTTTGACGAACATGAATATCGGACATATAATCGTAAACCGAGAGATTATGCTCGGAGGCAGTTTTCAGAAAATCTTTAGAAGCAAGACCGGCACAAAGCAGGGCTTGAGAATCAAGATGGTGTATTGACTTTAAAAGCACTTTTGTAGAAGGAAAGATGGGGTATACCATACAGGAAGCTTTTCGTGTAGGAGGAAGATGCTCAAAGGTTCCGCATGGATCATAAAGAGTATCAAAACCTATTGCGGATAACTCATCAGCGAGGTACTTTTGCCTGGAATCTTCCCCGAGAACAAGGATTAAAATCTGATTCACATAAATCCCTCCTTGAGAAATAATATTATGGGTTATTATATGCTGTAATAAAGGGATGTGACACTTGACATCTGAGAGTTTAGTTAATAAAATTATAGTGAGAAAAAATGCGTTAATAAGTACGCGGAGGTACTGAAAACATGAAAAAAGCGAAAAGCAAAAATAGGAAGTATGCAGTTACTTTGGCCGTGGCAGTTTTGTTGATTGGAGTAATTGCATCCCTTGCAATTTATAAAGTGGTTCAGATGGATAAGGGGCAGAATCCTGAGGCGAATAATCCTCCGGTACAAGAGGAAAACCAAGGAGAATTGCCGGAACAGGATGGGTCACAGGAAGGTGATAATGATTCGCAGCCGGAACCGGAACCGGAGCCTGATCCGGAACCAGTTATTACAACTATTACGATTTCCGCGGCAGGCGATGTTACATTGGGAATTAATCAGAATCACGAAACTCAGCCGTGGTATTCTTTCCATGCAGAATATGATGAAAAAGGGGAAGAGCATTTCCTTGGTGGAGTAAAAAGCATCTTTGAAGCAGATGATATGACCATTGTGAACTTTGAAGCAGTATTAACGGATGCCACAGAGCGTGTGGAAAAGATGTGGAATTTGAAAGGAAAGCCGGAATATATGCACATTATGAACATTGGTAGTGTGGAGGTGGCCGGTTTCGCTAACAATCATTGTAGGGATTATGGAGAAGAATCCTTTGAAGATACCATTGCTTTATTTGAAGAATATAATATTGTTTACGCAAGTGAAACGATTGTCGGAGTATACGAAACCAAGGGAATTAAGATTGGCTTTGTCGCTGTAGACGGCCTTTTGGGTGAGAGCGCTTTAAATAATGCTCGTACCGGAGCGGCGGAATTGGACGAAATGGGTGTTAACTTAAAGATTGTATATATCCACTGGGGAGTTGAGGGGGATTATTATCCGAACCAGACCCAAAAAGACTGGGGACGATATCTTGCAGACATGGGTTATAATCTGGTGTTAGGTTCCCATCCGCACGTGTTGCAGGGAATTGAGATTTATAACAATGTACCGATTGTATACAGTTTGGCAAACTTCTGCTTTGGCGGAAACAGAAATCCGGCAGATAAGAATACAATGATTTATCAGCAAACGTTTACATTTGTAGATGGAGTATTGCAGGATGATTTGGATGTAAAGGTCATTCCATGTACCATCAGTAGTACGGATGGAAGAAACGATTTTAGACCGACTGTGCACGCCGGTACAGAACGGGGGGCACAAATTTTAGCTTTGATTAATGAATATTGTGAACCGCTAGGAACGGCTTTTGATGAAGAAGGAAATTTATTACCGTAAGATAAATTAAACGGAGTTGAGAAGATGAAAAAGATCTGGGAATGGTTATTAAAGGGAGTGTCGGTTTGTACTGTCATAATATTTATCTTGGCATTTTTGACAGATACCTCTTATAAAGAAAATTTAAAGATGCAACCGTTAAATATTGCCTCATCCTATTTGGATGGCAATGGGACATGGCATTATGTTGTGGATACGTCTGAGGTGAAAAAAGAGGAAGATAGTTTGTGTTTTTATACAAATCATCAGAGAGTACGAGTTTTTGCAGGAGAAAGACTTTTGTATGAACGTATGGAAGAGGGTGATTTGTGGGGCGACACGTTGGGATGTATGTGGAATTTTGTTCCGATTCCGGCAGATGCAGATACGATGTATGTATATGTAGAAGCGGTTTATGAGGACGTGCAAGAACATACACTGGAATTTTTCCACGGAGATGAAGTGTCAATGATGAAGACATTGATTCGCAATTCACTTCCGATAGCAGTTGTTTCCGGATTGATTTTTTTGTGTGGTGCCGTAATGATTTTGTTCTGGTTTGTTATGAGAAACAGAGCAACTATCGGAACCAGCATGTTCTACTTGGGCTGTGTTGCGGTTATTCTCGGCGGATGGTGTTATAATGAGACGGATTTTGCCACGTTGACAATTAGCACCAGAATGGCGTCCTCGTTTATGGCGTATATGTTCTTATTGGTATTACCGCCTGCATTTTTGTTATTTATCCGTGAGTTTTTAAAAATGGGATCAAAGTTTATGGGGCGATTGCTTACTTTGATTACGGTGGTAGAATATGCACTGGTTTTGGGAATGCACTTTTTAAATATTCGGGATGCAAGACAGAATTTATTCATTATTCATACGGTAATTGCAATTGGAGTGGTTTATATTCTGGCGTGTTTGGCTATTCGTATAGCTCGTAGAGAAGTAGATCGCAGAACAAAATTAAGTATTGTAGGCTTTGGAATTTTGACACTTTCTGCAGCGGCAGATATTTTATCCTATTACATCAATTTGGGAAATATGTTTTATCTGTCGACAGTCGGATTTTTAGTTTTCATTCTCTTGATGGGATGGGAAACTGCGGTCAGTGCCCTGAATATGATTAAAAAAGGTGCCTATGCGGAAGAATACGAAAAAATGGCAACAATGGACGCGCTTACCGGTTTGTATAACCGTAATACTTATGAAAAAGATGTTCAGCGATATAAAAACCGTAGCCAGATTATGGTTGTAACATTCGACATTAATGAGTTGAAGGGATGTAATGACAGACTTGGCCATCGTGTTGGCGATAAATATATTGCGGACGTTGCGCATCGAATTGAAGATTTATTCGAAAAATACGGAAAATGTTACCGTATTGGCGGTGATGAATTCTGCTGTATTGTAGAACATGAAAACAGATGTCCGATTGAGAAACTGGTGGATAAAATGGAAACCCATTCCTGGGCGTATACGAATGGGGATCGTGTGTTTGTCGGAGGCGTTGCCTGCGGATACTCGGTTTATGAACCTGCGACAGATGTATCTATAGAGTCAGCCAGAGAACGTGCGGATGAGTATATGTATCAGCACAAGAGTAAAATTAAGAAAAATGTAATGAATTAAAGGACGTGGAACGATGGAAAAAAAGCAGCTGATTGACAATGTCGATTTGTTTGTTCTGGATATGGATGGAACTTTTTATTTGGGAGATCGTATCATAGAGGGGTCTTTGGAGTTTTTACAAAAGGTAAAAAATGCCGGTAAAGAGTATGTGTTTTTTACAAATAATTCATCCAAATCGCCGTTAAACTATATAGAAAAGTTAAAGAAAATGAACTGCGAAATTACAAGAGAGCAGATTATGACCTCCGGTGATGTGACAATCGGATATTTGAAGGCGTATCATCCGGGGAAAAGCGTATATCTGGTAGGGACGCAGGCACTTACAGAATCTTTTAAAGAGGCGGGAATTGCACTTTTTGCATCGGAAGAAAAAGATGGTGTCATCGTTGAAAATGGAAACAGACATGTACCGGATATTGTAGTAATTGGTTTTGACACTACTTTAACCTATGAAAAACTGGAAAGAGCCTGTACGTATATTCGCAACGGCGCAATGTTTTTTGCAACTCACTTGGACATCAACTGCCCGACTGAGGCGGGTTTTATTCCGGATTGCGGTGCGATGTGTGACTTGATTGCGCGCTCAACCGGGCAGACACCAAAGTATTTGGGAAAACCTTTTTATGAAACAATGGAATACGTGTTAAATCATACCGGTGTAAAAAAAGAGCACATTGCTTTTGTGGGAGACAGATTGTATACCGATGTTGCAACCGGAGTAAATAATGGCGCAAGAGGCCTTTTGGTGTTGTCGGGAGAAACCAAGGTAGAAGATTTGGAAAAAAGTAATGTGAAACCGGATGGTGTGTTTGCGGATTTAAAAGAAATCGGAACATACTTATAGGGGACAATATAAGATAGCCGGCAATGTAAAAAATGTTGACGATATGCTTTCAAAGTGATAAAATTTTTACATTGCTCTATGAAAGATAGAGCGTATTTGGGGAAATTATGATAAATCCACGCGTGGTTTTTGGGGATAGGAATCACCGGGAATAAGGGAAAGTTAACTTTTAGTACGGAGGGAAAAATGATTAAAATTATTTCTGACAGCACATGCGATTTGTCGAAGGAATTAGTAGAAAAATATGATATTCAGATTCTTCCTTTACACATTCATTTGGGAGAAGATGAGTATGAAGATGGTGTAACCATTACGCCGGATCAGATTTATGAGTGGTCGGATGCGAATAATACAACACCGCAGACAGCAGCACTTTCTTTGGGTGAAGCAATTGAAGCTTTTGAACCGCATCTTAAAAATGGTGATGAAATCATTGTTTTTTCCATTTCTGATGAGATGTCATCTACCGGAAGCACAATGCGTCTTGCGGCAGCAGAGTTGGAAGCAGAGGATAGAATTCATGTAATTAATTCAGCAAACCTTTCTACAGGTGTAGGCTTATTGGTATTAGAAGCAGCAGAGATGGCTAGAGATGGTGTACCGGCAGTAGAAATCGTTGCCCGTATCGAAGAACTCAAGCCACGCGTTAGAGCAAGCTTTGTAGTAGATACCTTAACCTATCTTCACAGAGGTGGACGTTGTAGTGGCGTTGCAGCACTCGCTGGAAGCGTTTTGCAGTTACATCCGAGAATTGCAGTAGAAAACGGAAAAATGGATGCCGGTAAGAAATACCGTGGTAAGATGAATGTTGTCATCAAATCTTACGTTAAAGATATGGAAGAAGATTTATTGCATTCCAAAAAGAACCGTGTATTTATCACTCATTCCGGATGTGATGCAGGTATCATTGCACAGGTTCGTGAGTATTTAGAAGGATTGAACTACTTTGAAGAAATCTTAGAAACACGCGCCGGCGGAGTTGTTTCCAGCCATTGCGGACCAGGTACTTTAGGTGTGTTATTTATTCAAGAAGCGTAGAAGATTATTATTGCGAACAATATATATGGAGAGAATCTATAATGAAGGAAAATGCAGGGCATAAAACAATGTGGTTGGAAGCCATAAGGGGAATTGCATGTTTGACTGTGTTGTTCGCACATGTTTTAAGTGTAAATTCAAGAATTCGACCATATATGTATGGTGTGGGAAAAATTGGTGTTTGGGTGTTTTTGCTTTTGTCAGGAATGCTATTGATCAGGCCTTATTTATCGGAAAAAGAGTTTAAAATCGGAAACCTGCCAGAATATTATTTGAGAAAAATACTTAGATTATTGCCTATATATATTTTGGCATTGTTACTATGTTATGAATTTGAAATTCTGAATAAAGAATCCATCGTTGATCACTTGTTGCTTAAAGTTGGTTGGGGCCATTTTTGGTAC
Source organism: Lachnospiraceae bacterium (assembly GCA_045593085.1). Taxonomy (GTDB): domain Bacteria; phylum Bacillota; class Clostridia; order Lachnospirales; family Lachnospiraceae; genus XBB1006. The sequence goes on from JAZNWA010000015.1 coordinate 40,007, forward strand.
ATGCCTGTTATTATAAAATTCTATACTGTGGCGCCAATTTTTTTGCTGGTTCTTAGTTTTATGAAAAAGCGTTGGAAAGAAAAGGGTATATATTTGTATGGCGGATTGATAAGTGTAGCTATGACTGGATTTGCAGGGGCTTTTCCTTATAAGAATTTTGAAGGAAATTCAATAAATATTAAGTGGTATATGCCAGTTTTTTTGATGGGAATGTTGCTTGCTATAGTGTTATGGTGCGTTAAAGATGTAAAAAAATCATATTTGTATGATTTTTTGGTAATAATACCTATAGGTGTAATATTAATAGCAACACCACTATTCAGAGAAATTATATGGAAGATAGAACCGAGCCGATTTTTAGATAATAAATATTTGTATATTGGGGCATGCATTTGCTGTATATTTGTATGTGTTTCAAGAAGCAAATGGAGTATAGGGCTGTTGGAAAAAGCCAAAGTATTGCAAGCGGTGGGAAATAATAGTTATTACATATACATATTTCATTATGTTATTTTGATTAAGTTAATGTCGCTTTGTGGTAACTGGAGAATAGTGTTTGTGATGACTGTTTTAGCGACAATAGGAATCACCACGCTGTGTAAATATGTAGTATCTCTTTTTGGAGTAAAGATAAGAAGGTTATAGAAAAACGCGGGAATTTATTCCCGCGTTTTTTATAGTTATATGTTTTATGAAATAAATGGTTCCGTTATGATTTACAACTGAGGAAGTGGTAGCGAATAGTAAGACTTTGTTAAATTTATTGCAATCTTTTTGCTTCTATGATATAGTAAAATAGATTGACTATTATCTTTCCTCGGTTTGCGAGGGGAAAAGAGGATGCTATGATTTATGAACGCGAAGGTGGAATTTCTGCTGAATTATTAAGAGAAGCACTTGCGAAATCTTTAGAAGGCAGAAACTTGAAAAAGGTGTTGATTTTGCCACCGGATTTTACTCGTATGTATTCCGGAGCAGGAAAAATTACAGCGATTTACTATGAATTATTAAAGGATACTTGTGAAATTGATATTATGCCTGCATTGGGAACGCATGTGCCAATGACAGAGGAAGAATGGAAAGCATTTTTTGGGGAGGGTGTTCCTTTTGACAGAATGTTAGTACATGATTGGAGAAATGATGTTGTGAAGCTTGGCGAGGTTCCTGCAGAGTTTGTCTCCGAGGTTTCTGAAGGTTTGGTAAATAACAGCATTGACGTAGAAGTTAACAAACATTTAATGGACAGGTCTTACGATTTAATTCTTTCCATTGGGCAGGTTGTTCCTCATGAAGTGGTTGGTATGGCAAACTATTCTAAGAATATCTTCGTAGGATGCGGAGGCTCTTCGATGATTAACTCATCACATATGCTTGGTGCTTTTTATGGAATGGAACGAATCATGGGTAAAGATTTTTCCCCGGTCCGTAAGGTGTTTGATTATGCAGAGGAACATTTTATTGCAGATATTCCTTTGATGTATGTGTTAACAACAACTACGAATAAGGGTGATGAAGTAACCATTCATGGTTTATATATTGGAAGAGAACGCTCCAATTTTGAAGCGGCAGTGAAAAAGAGTCAGGAAATCAACTTAACTCACATGAAAGAGCGTTTGAAAAAAGTTGTGGTTTACTTGGACCCGAGAGAGTTTAAGAGTACCTGGCTTGGAAATAAATCTATTTACAGAACCCGTATGGCAATTGCCGATGGTGGCGATTTGATTGTATTGGCGCCGGCGATTGAACGATTTGGCGAGGACGATGAAAATGACCGCTTAATCCGTAAGTATGGTTATGTAGGTCGTGAAAAAGTTCTTGAATTAGTTGAAGAAAATGAAGACTTAAAACAGAATCTTTCTGTTGCAGCCCATTTGATTCACGGTTCTTCTGACGGACGTTTTAACATCACCTATTGTGCAGGAAAGCTTACGGAAGCAGAAGTAAGAGGTGCAGCATTTAACTATATTCCGTATGAAGAAGCATCTGCAAAATATAATCCGGCAGTGTTGAAGGATGGATTTAATATGGTGGATGGAGAGGAAATCTTCTATATTTCTAACCCGGCTTTGGGATTATGGGTATGTGATTAACCCTTGCGGAGATAAATAATACAGTTATCAAATTTTCTAATATAAGAGTGATGAATATAAGGAGACAAAAGACATGAGCAAAGCTAATATTGGTTTAATCGGCTTAGCGGTTATGGGTGAAAACCTGGTTCTCAATATGGAATCCAAGGGATTTACTGTTGCAGTTTATAACCGTACAACCGAAAAAGTGAAAAATTTCGTAGAAGGACGTGGAGCGGGCAAGAACATTATCGGATGCTATTCCTTAAAGGAAATGGTGGACAGTCTGGAAAAACCACGTAAAGTTATGATGATGATTAAAGCGGGAGCAGCAGTTGATGCAACCATCGACGAATTGCTTCCATTGTTAGACGACGGCGATATTATTATTGATGGCGGAAATTCTCATTTCCCGGATACCATCCGTCGTACAGAGTATGTAGAGTCCAAAGGCAAGCTTTACGTTGGTAGTGGTGTTTCCGGTGGGGAAGAAGGAGCTCTTAACGGACCATCCTTAATGCCTGGCGGATCACCTGCAGCTTGGCCACATGTAAAAGATATTTTCCAGGCAATCTGTGCGAAAGTGGAAGACGGTTCTCCATGTTGTGAATGGGTTGGTGAAAATGGAGCAGGACATTTCGTAAAAATGGTTCATAACGGAATCGAATACGGCGATATGCAGTTAATTTGTGAAGCATATCATTTGATGAAAAACATGCTCGGTATGTCTGATGATGAAATGCATGAAGTATTTGCAGAATGGAACAAGGGCGATTTAGACAGCTATTTAATTGAGATTACTCGTGACATTTTAGCGTACAAGGATGAAGATGGTGAACCAATCGTTGAAAAAATCTTAGATACAGCAGGACAGAAAGGTACCGGAAAATGGACCGCAGTTTCTGCTTTAGACGAAGGAACTCCATTAACCTTAATCGGTGAAGCAGTATTTGCCCGTTGCTTATCAGCAATGAAGGAAGAACGTGTAGCTGCTTCTAAGGTACTTCCGGGTGCAGCGCAGACAGCTCCGAATTTAACAGCAGAAGAAAAAGCAGAATGGATTGAAAATATCCGTTGTGCATTATTGGCTTCCAAAATTGTATCTTATGCACAGGGCTACACCTTAATGCGTGCCGCTGCAAAGACTTACGGATGGAACTTAAACTATGGTGGAATCGCTCTGATGTGGAGAGGCGGATGTATCATCCGTTCCGTATTCTTAGGAAAGATTAAAGAAGCATATGATAAGAATCCGGAATTAACCAACCTTTTATTAGATCCATACTTTACCAATAAGATTGCTGATTTACTTCCGGGCTGGAGAAAAGTAGTTGCTCAGGGTGCAATGTGTGGTATGCCGACACCGGCATTCTCTTCCGCTTTGGGTTACTATGATGGATATCGTTGTGACCGCTTACCTGCAAACTTATTGCAGGCACAGCGTGACTTCTTTGGTGCACATACTTATGAACGTATCGATGCTCCTAGAGGACAGTTCTTCCATACCAACTGGACAGGACACGGCGGAAATACATCTGCAACACAGTACGATGTATAACACAAAAAGAAAGAGAGGATTTTTTCTATGAAACTTCGTGAAAATTGTAAATATGCTTTAGTTTGCCCAACAAGTATGGGTGTTCGTATTACTCCTCAGAATGGTCAGCCGGTTGCATCTTCTAATCTTTTTATGATGCAGGCTACCAGTGCAGAAACAAACGTGTTATCCATTTCTGCATTTTTAGGACTTCCAACCAAAGTATTAACAACTTTCGTTAAGGGAAGCCCGATTGCAGATTTTATTAAGAGAGACCTTCGTGCCCGTGGTATGGACTTTGAAGGAAAAGAAGTAGAACAGGGCGATCCGTGGGGATACCGTCATCAGTTCAATATCGCTGATTCCGGCTATGGTTCCCGTGGACCTCGTGTATGCAATGACCGTGCCGGAGAAGTTGGCCGTACATTAAATATCAATGACTTTGATTTAGACAGAATCTTTGGTGAAGAAGGTGTGGGCATTCTTCATTTATCCGGATTAATCGGTGCGCTTTCTCATGAAACAAGTATCTTCTGCTTGGAACTTGCAAGAGCAGCAAAGAAATACGGTACATTAATTTCCTTTGACTTAAACCACCGTGCGTCTTTCTGGAAAGGCCGTGAAGAAGAACTTCATGACATTTTTACAGAAATCGCATCTGTTGCAGATATTTTAATCGGTAATGAAGAAGACTTTCAGCTTTGCTTAGGCGTTCAGGGACCGGAAGCAGGCGGAAAAGATATTTCTTCCAAGATTGATTCTTTTAAAGAAATGATCGGACGCGTAAAAGAGCAGTTCCCGAATGCATCCGTATATGCAACGACTCTTCGTCAGGTGGAAAATGTAAACTCCCACCTTTGGGGAGCAATTATGCTTGCAGGAGATGAATGGCATGTAGTTGAACCACGTCGCATTACTGTACTTGACAGAATCGGTGGAGGTGACGGATTTGTAGGCGGTATGCTTTACGGAATCTTAAAAGGATGGGAATCCGAAAAATGGATTCAGTTCGGATGGGCATCCGGTGCTTTAGCAACCACATTTTTAACCGACTATGCGCAGCCTGCAGATGAAGAAGTTGTATGGAGTGTATGGGGCGGAAATGCTCGTGTAAAGAGATAATAGAATAAAAATCAACGGAGGCGGGACAGAAGAAAGTTTGTCCCGCTTGTTTTGTATCTTATATGTGATTTTTAGGTGGAATTTATTGGATAAATTTGGTAAAATAAATTTAAGTATATGCCAATTTTGGGAGAGGCCGGTATGGAAAAGAAAAAATTCAACAAAGAAGAGTTTAAAAGAAGAATTCGAGAGCGTTATATGATGCCGGAAGACATTCGTAAGTTGATTGCAGAAAATAAAGATGCAATTCAAACCTATAATGCGAACTTTTTACCAAAACTTCCGATGATGGGGGCCACTGCAATGCTAATCGCCTTACTGGTAAGTTTTGTACATAGTGCAATGGCGCAGTCAAGACCGATTTATTTGGTGATGTATGTCGCGTGTCTGATCTTTTTTGCAATCACAAGAGGCGGAAGAATCAAAAAGCACGCTTTGTTATGCTTATATGGGTCAGCTGTTGTCTTGTTTATGACGACATTATATTTAAGTGTTATCAAAGGCGCGACCTATCCGGCAGCAGCATATTTAATTATGCTGTCTGTATTCCCGGTTTTATTTATCGACAGACCAAGAAATATTATTATCTTTGAATTTATATTTTTCCTGATTCATTCTTATTTTTCGGTTCAATATAAGGGACCGGAACTTGGGGAGATTGACATTGTAAATGGCTTTATTGCCACAACAATCGGAACTTTTTTGGGCTGGTTTATGTTAATCAGCAGATTGCGGGCGTTAGAGTTTGAGCGACTTTTGGTTATTCAGAAGGAAACGGATGTATTAACCGGATTACATAGTCGAAGAAAACTATTCGAGACAATAGTGGCTATTGAACAGGAAGAGATGGAAAAACCATCCGGTGTAATGATGTTAGATATCGATTACTTTAAAAAGTATAATGATACTCACGGACATGCATATGGAGATCTTTGCTTAAAGGCATTTGGAAAGAAACTTATGAGCTTTACACAGAAAGGCAAAATAGAATTCTATCGTTACGGCGGAGAAGAATTTGTTGCTTTTTTGTGGAATACGGAAGAAGAAAAGGTTGGTACGATTGCTGAGGAAATCCGTGCAGCAATTGCAAATATGGATATTGAATGCGGAAAAATCACAACAAGCATTGGATATGTGTATTGTAACGATGAATCAATTATTAATTATGAAACATGGATCGACCGGGCTGACAGTGCTGCTTATGTAGCGAAGGACAGGGGTCGAAATTGTGTGGCGAAAGCAGAAGTAAATATGTAAGAATATAAAATGCAGTAAAGCTGAAATGTAAGTTTTACTGCATTATTTTTGCTTGATTTTCGTATTCCAATGTGTTAACATAGACGAAATTTATCAATTTGGCAGTATACGATTGAGGCATGAGGAAAGGGAGGATTCGTTTATGAAGTTACGATTAGTGAAATTATCAGATGAATTTAAAACACAACTAATAGAAATGATGGACGAATGGACAGCTACGGGCGAAAGAATTATACCATATGCAATCCGAAAGAATGATTACCACGACTTTGAAAAATATATAGCGGAGTTAGAATTAACAGAACCTAGGGATGGATTAGTTCCGGATTCTACATTTTTTTGCTTGGATGAAGAGAGAAACATTTTCGTTGGTGCGGTAAACATCAGACATTATTTGTCGGAAACTCTTTTGTTAGATGGAGGCCATATTGGAGATGGTGTGCGTCCGTCAGAACGTCGAAAGGGAATTGCAACAAAGATGATCGCCCTTGCATTGGAAGAGTGCAAAAAGTTGGGACTGCATAAGGTACTTATGGTGTGCGATAAGGATAATGTGGGTTCTGCAAAAAGCATTATAAATAACGGCGGCATTTTGGAGAACGAAGTGGAAGTTGATGGTGTTATGCAACAACGTTTTTGGATTACGATTTGTCCGCTTGTGATTGAGGAATACGATTATGCTAAAGAGGCAGTCATTAACCCGTGGAATATTTATCAAAAGATTGAAGGGATGCCAAAGGTGTTAGTGTCCTGTTTTGCAAATACCACATTTAAAAGAATGCTGCAAATGGGCACAGATGTGGAAGTTGTGACGATGGCGCACGATGCAGCTAACGATTATCCGGTTTACAAGATGAACTTTGAAGGAACACAACTTGCACTTGTAAATATGCCGGTAGGTGCAGCCGGTACAATCGGAACACTGGAAGATTTATATCAGTTTGGTGTTGAAAAGATGGTGCTATTTGGAACATGCGGAGTTCTCGATTCAAGCATTCGTGATTGCTCTGTGATTGTCCCGACCCGTGCGGTACGAGATGAAGGTATAAGTTATCACTATGCGCCACCATCAAATGAAATTGCGGTCAATGTTGGTACAAAAGATCGTTTCATTCAGTTTTTAGAAGAAATCGGATGTCAATATACCGAAGGCAAAGTATGGACCACGGATGCTTTTTACAGAGAGACCGAAAAGAAGGTTGCCAGACGTAAAGAGATGGGATGTATTGCCGTAGATATGGAGTGTGCTTCCGTTGCGGCAGTAACTCAGTTTCGGAATAAGCAGGTGTTACAGTTTTTCTATGCTGCAGATGTTGTAAGTAAGGAAAATTGGGATAGACGGAGCCTGAGTAACCAAGCATTGTTGGATGATAAAGACAAGATTGCATGGTTGGCGTTAGAGTTTGCCAGAGAGTGGGCATAGAACACTTACTATAAATTACATACCCAGTAAATGACGGCAAGGTGGCTGAGGAAACAAATAGTTGGGCATATGGGGTGTGAAAAAAACATATGCCCAATAAATGATGAAAAACCGCTCTTAGAATGGTGAAATTGGGTAGTGCGAGTTGAAAATTGATATATGCCCATGGTTTTGAACGAAATCATGGGTATATGTAATTTTTACAGTGCATATGTCCAATTCTGTCCAAAAACCAGTCTTTTTTTATGAAAAATTGGGTATAGAAAAAAATTACATAACATATGCCCAAAGTTTAGTTTGTGCTAAGATACGCGTGTTTTAATAGGTATAGAAACGATTCTTATGAGAGGAACTTGCCGGTTTTCGTTATTTAGATAATAAAACGTTGTGGTATAATGAATTGGGATATGAAGAGTACATTAAGAGGAGTGATAAAATGAATTCAAAAGTATATTTACAACCTATGACAGCAGAAATGTATCATGAATATTTCAAGGAATATGAAAATGATTTGGACTTGTACATAGATAAGGAGGCATACGTTTCCTATTCTTATGATGAAGATAAAGTTAATCAATATATTCAGAGACAAATAGATTTAAATCGGAAAAACTTTGCTATCATGTGTGGTGATGAAATGGTGGGAGAGTTGGTTGTTAAGAATATCGAAGCAAACAAATGCGCAACTTTTGGCATTGCCATGAAAAATGTTCAGTATAAGGATAAGGGCTATGGTACGAAAGCGGAACTTTTGGCAATCGATTATGTGTTTCATGAACTGGATATTCCAACCATTTATGCAGATTCCATTTTGTCCAATACCCGGAGTCAGCATGTGTTAGAAAAGGTTGGTTTTAAGTTGACCGGTGAGGATGAACAGTTTAAGTATTATAGGATTGATAGGGAGTAAATAATACGGAAAACATGACGAAGGAAGTGTAAGTATGAATCGGAAATTTTATTTGGAAAATCCCTGCAAGGCATCCAGTTTACCTTTTTGGAAGACAAACACCATCAAAGTGCCGGATAATATGAAGGTTGTGTTAGAAGAAGAACTGCAGGCATTGGATATGACGGATTGCACCGATGAGGCCTTTTTTAAATTGCTTCACCCAATGAAGGGTGTGGAAAAACCAGTGTTGGATAGTGCGTTTAAGGTGGTTGCTTGTGATACGCAGGATTTTGCTGAACATATAGCTGATTGCTATGATGATATAGGGATTTCTTGCGAGGAACTTGAAAACTACAAGACCCATTCGACCTATGATGAAAGTTTATGGATTGTAGTAAAATCTATTGATGAGAATGAAGTTGTGGCAAGCGGTATAGCTGAGTTGGATACATCTATTAAAGAGGGGGTTTTAGAGTGGATTCAGGTACTACCGTCATATAGAGGCAGGGGCTTGGGAAAGTTTATTGTACGAGAATTGCTTTGGAGGATGAAGGACAAAGCGGATTTTGTTACAGTATCCGGGAAGGTTCATAATCCTTCAAATCCGAAGGAGTTGTATGAGGCATGTGGGTTTACAGGTGAGGAAATTTGGCATGTGATAAAGAAGCGACAATAGTTAAGGAGAATTTACAATGGACAAAAAAGAAATTGTCAGGCTTTTTAGAAATGCGGAACCGACAAACATAACAGTAAAAAATACCAGTCGTGGAGAAGGTGACTTTAGAGAGGCTTTCTTCGTGGAATATGCAGATGAAAAAATTGTAATAAAGCTTGCAGAAAATGGATTTACGGATGAAGAGCATCTAATCATGTGGATGACCATCGCGGAAAAATATAAAGAACTTGGGTACTACTGTCCTCAATTCATAAAAGCATTGGATGGAACTTTTCCAAGAGTAACTTATGATGGTCACAATTGTATTGTGTATGGGGAGGAGTATTCCAAATATCGCTCGGCAGATGAGATTATTAAGGATAAATTCAAGGAAACCGGTCTTATGGTGAATGGATACTATTCCTTTTTAAAAGATATTGTGTTGATGAATGCCAATGTGGCAGCACAACATTATAATTTTACCAAACTTCCATCGGCATACTGTATGTTTGAACTTTTTTCACAGGAAGACGAAGTGGATGAAGTGACAGAGGATGCAATGAAATGGAAGCAGGAGGCAGACAAACTTCCTGAAAAATATAAAGAGCAGGTGGAGCGTATTTGGGCTAATTGGCTTGAGGCTAGAGCACAACTTAAGGATATTTATTCTGATCTGCCAACATCGGTATTTCAGGCAGATATCAATGATACCAATGTTCTGTTGGACGAGGACGGAAATTTTAAAGGAATCTATGATTTTAATATTGGTGGAAAAGAAGTATTTATGAACCTGATTTTTAGAGAGGCGCCATACATAAGCACCAGAGGATGGGATTCTTTTGATAGGGAAAATCATTTTTCTTTAAGTATCAAAAAGGTATTACAGATTAGCTCTCAGGTGTATAAGTTCAATGACCTTGAAAGAAAGGCTGCCCCTTTGTTATACAAGTGCATTAAACCATTGTATTGGGAAAGTACAGATGTACTGAAAAAGGCGGGGGATCATGATGCAGAGATACAGAAGTGCCTGGATTTTATTGAGTATGAGCAGAATAGAGAGATTGATTTTTGGGAATAGAAGGGGAAAAAAGTGAAGATTCAAGATTTGACCACAAAGTATGATATCAGAAAACTGAATGAGACAGATATAGAAACGATTTATCAATTGATGCAGGGGAATCCGCTGTTTTTTCATTATTGTCCACCGATGGCAACACATCAAAGTATTTTGGATGATATGAAAGCATTACCACCGAGGACAACTGACAAGGATAAATATTATATAGGGTATTTCAAGGATGGATGTCTGGTGGCGGTCATGGACCTAATCTTGAATTTTCCAAATAGGGAAACAGCATTTATTGGATTTTTTATGATGAATAAAGAATTTCAAGGGAGAGGAATTGGAACAGAAATTATCAATGAGTGTTGCCTGTGTCTAAAAGGAGAAGGCTATCAGCACATCCGTCTTGGTTTTGCGAAGGGGAATCCACAAAGCGAAGCATTTTGGTCAAAGAATGGTTTTAAGAGAACCGGAGTCGAGGATGTGCAAGAAAGATATACGGTAGTGGTTATGCAACGTAGCATTTAGGATGAGCAATATAAAATTATAAAACATTTTATACAATAATCATACAAATAAAAGGAGAAACAATTATGAGTAGTTTTGAAAACTTGCGAATAGTAGATAATTTCTACCAGACATCACTTTTCTTCCCAATGCCGACTGTTATCATCAGTACGCTTTGTGAAGATGGAACAACCACTTTGGGACCATATTCTTTGGTTCAGCCATATTATGTTGCAGGAAAGGATTATTATGCAATGCTTTTATGTTGCCGTAATTCTTCTAATACTGCACAGAATATTCTACGCACAGGAAAATGTGCGATTAACTTTATTGATGATAAGAAAAAAACTTTTAAAGAAGCTGTAAAGCTTTCCTGGCCGGGGGATAAGCCGAGTGAAAAGATGCCAAAGTGTAATTTTAGACTGGAAAAAAGTATGGTTGAAGAAGAAACCGGCGAGGTTAGACCAATGGTTTTAACCGATGCTATTCAGGCAATTGAATGTACATGGATGCGTGAACTTGACGGGGCTGAAAATGATGCGGCCGGTGAACTTAATGGCTACGAGGGACCATACCATGATTTTAATGGTATCACCAGTAAATTCGGTGCACACTTCATTCTTCGTGTAGATAAAATTATTATGAAGAAAAAATATCGCGATGCTATCATCAACGGAGTAACAGCAAAGGACTTCCCCCCTCTTCCGGTGGACTACGGCTATCGTGACAGCAAGAACTTCTGGTTTCACAAGAAGACAAAAATGCGTGCAGAACTTTTACAGATGCGTCAGGCATCTTTGGAATCCGTGCGTTATGCGGCAGATAGAGTAGATGACAAGGTTAAATTTACAGATGAGGCATTAAAGACCGTCCTTGGTGTGCCGCGCGTATTTTTGCCACTTGTTTTAAAAGGCTGTGTGGATTGGGCAAAGGAAAACAATGTAGAATTGATTACCGAAGAGCATATGAAGATTATTAATGATAAGCGTGCGAAGGAAAAAGAGAAAAAGTAATCTAAGAAGTAAATCTGGATGAGAAAGTATAAAGGATTCAAGAAGTACTAGGGGAAATAGATAGATTTTTTATATAGGTGATTTCGCGTTGGGCATATAAAGAGTAAAATTTTTATATGCCCATTTTTAGTGTCATTTTTCTTTTGTTTTGTGTGAATTTGGACCTATACAGAGGGAAAAATCTATATGCCCACGTTTTGGGGCTAATTCGTGGGCATATATAAATTGCAGTGCCCATATGCCCGATTTCACAGGATTTTACGGCCTTTTTGGAGGATATTTGGGCATATAGGAAATTCAAATTCTATATGCCCATTTTGATGTTTGATTTGTTATAATAAAGCTAGGATGTGAAAGGATTGTATTTAGGAGGGGCGTATTTATGGCAAAGCAGAATCTTTATGATAATGAGACCTTTTTTGAGGGCTACAGGAAAATCAGAGAAAATGAGCACAATGCAAACAATTTGTTTGAAATCCCTGCGTTGTTTTCTTTGCTCCCGGATTTGACAGACAAGAGCGTATTGGATCTCGGGTGTGGTTTCGGCGATCATTGTTCACAGTTTGTTGCGCGTGGAGCAAAAAAGGTGGTCGGAGTCGATATTTCAGAAAAAATGTTAGAAGTAGCAAAGCGTGAAAACGATCACGAAAATATTACATATTTGAACATTCCAATGGAGGAAATCTCAAAAATAGATGAACAGTTTGACGTGGTAATCAGTTCACTGGCTTTTCATTATGTGGAAGATTTTGACGGCGTGGTAAAAAATATTTACGATAGACTGTATGAAGGCGGAGAGATTATTTTTTCGCAAGAACATCCGCTAAACACCTGCCATGTAGGAAAAGACCGCTGGACGAGAAATGAAAGTGGCGAGAAGTTGTATCTGAATCTGGCAAACTACGGAGTGGAAGGGGAAAAAGAATCAGTTTGGTTTGTAGACAATGTCAAAAAATACCACCGCACCTTTTCTACAATCTTAAATTCGTTGATAGATAATGGATTCGTTATAGAAAAAATAATAGAGCCATTGCCGACAGAAGAACTGTTGGAAAAGTTACCGGAGCATAGGGATTTATTCCACAAGCCGGATTTTATGTTGATTAAAGCACGAAAAGGGAAAAAGAATGGCAAAGATTAATCATTATTACTACGACCAACTAAATAAAGAACTGCAACGAGCCTACTATGCAATGAAGGAAGGACTGTTAAAACTCCAGGATTCTTTTGAGGTACCTATACTTTCACAAAAAGAGTTGTCGGATATTTATTTTATGGTCCGTTTGGATTGTCCGGAGATTTTCTATTCAGTAACTTTTTCTTATAGGTATTATGCGGATTCTAGTATGGTGGAAATGACGCCGAGATATCTTTTTCCGAAAAATAAAATCAAAGATCATCGCATTGCAATGGAATCGAGAGTAAAAAAATTGGCGCAGCAGGCAAAAAATCTGGATGAAAAGGGGAAAGAACTTTACATTCACGATTTTCTGGTAAATAACGTCAAGTACGATAAATTAAAAAAAGAATATTCCCACGAGATTATTGGAGCGTTGGGAAATGGCGTGGCGGTCTGTGAAGGAATTGCAAAAGCAGTAAAAGCTTTATGTGACGAACTGGGAATTTGGTGCATTGTTGTTGTGTCAGAAGCAAATCCGGAGAAAGGTATTAAATATAGACATGCTTGGAATGTACTTCGTATCGATGGGCAGTATTATCATCTGGATGTTACCTTTGATAATACCCTTTCAAAAGAGGACACTATCCGATATGATTATGTGAATTTGTCTGACAAGCAGATTTTCCGGGATCACGAACCGATTATCTGGAAGGTTCCTGCTTGCAATGATAATGACCGTTTTTATTATAAAGAGAAAAAAGTTTCATGGACCACAATGGAGGAAGTACGGAACCGGACAAAACAGGCAGTTAAAAAAGGGAAAGTGCTGTTGTTTCATTGGCGAGGTGGTTATTTAACCAAAGAAGTATTAACCGAACTGATGGGAATCTTTCATGATGAAGCCCGGGAAAAAGAAAAGCGGGCATTCGTCTCCGTCAATTGGGCGCAGGCTGTGTTGCGTGTCCGATTTGAGGATGGCCTAGGTGAAGAACAGCTTGAGATGGAAGAGGCAAATGAAGGGGAAGGTTGTTTGGACGATTAAGTAAAAAGGATAACTAATAGACAAGAGGCTATCCCCAAAGTCATGAAATGACTTGAGGGGCAGCCTTTTTTGTGAAAGCGACGAGGAAAATGAACATTGTGCTCGCACAAATGCTCATTTGACGACCGCACATCAGAGCGCGATTCGCAAAGCGTGTCGCGTCTCTGTGTGTGGAACTTAGTTACTCCAAAGAGTGATTGTTTTTAGCAGTTTTTCTTTTGTTTTTTTGTCAAGTTTTACAATTGCTTCATACAGCTTACGGTCAAGCGCGGTTTCTGAGTATTCAGGTTCCAGCTCACCTACCAGGGAATCTAAGGAGCATCCCACTAAACGCGCATAATATGTTAACATGCGTAATGACATGGCAGTGCGGCCATTCTCTACATTGCTGATATAACCGGGAGTTACGCCAAGTGCCTCAGCAACTTCGTTTTGGGTTAAGCCTTTTTGCAGTCTCAAGTTTTTTACCAATGTTCCATAATTATCATTTTCCATAAGAACCTCCGAAATATATTAAATATAATAAAAGTATACAATAAATATTGGTTGAAATAAAGATACTAATAGTATAAAATATATTTAAAAGATATAAGGGAGGATTTGAGTGAAAAATAATATTAAAACGACTATGAATGTTAACAACAATATGGTTGGTGTGGCAAATATTGAAGGCATTGATTATATATCGCTGACAGATTTGGCCCGTTATAAGAACCCTGACAATCCTGGTGATGTAGTTATTAAATGGATGAGTAATAAGAGTTCGTTTGACTTTTATTCTTTGTGGGAAGAGTTATCAAATGAGAATTTTAAACTCGCGGAATTCAGCGAGTTAAAAAAAGATTCGTCAACACAGTCATTTACGATGAGTCCATCGCGTTGGATAGCGAAAACAAATGCCAAAGGTATTGTAAGCAAAAGAGGAAAATATGGTGGTGGTACATTCGCTCATCCGGACATAGCATTGGAGTTTGCTTCATGGATAGACCCCGCATTCAAATTATATTTAATCAAGGAGTTTGAAAGACTTAAATATAAAGAAAGCTATCAACAAAAAGTGGAGTGGTCTGTGCGGAGAAGTTTAGCAAAAACAAACTACAAAATTCATACTGACAGTATTAAAGAATATATTGTTCCCACTCTTACTGATGAACAAAAAACATTTGTATATGCAAGTGAAGCGGATGTCATAAATGTGGCATTGTTTGGGATGACGGCAAAAGAGTGGAGAGAATGTAATCCGAAGGTGGCGGGTAATATACGCGATAGTGCTAATATTTTGTATTTGGTTGTTCTTAGTAATTTGGAAGTTTTAAATGCAAATATGATAGAGGAAGGAAAAAGTCAAAAAGAACGTCTGGAAAAATTGAATACAATTGCACGTAAGCAGTTGTATCTGTTGATTGATGATAAGAATATTATGGGCATTAATGAAATGGAAATAAGATTGATAGAGAAAGTATAGGAGTCCGTATGGAATTTGCAACATATTAAACAACGCCTGGACAGAAGGGGACACATCTACGGAGCCGATAGGTATATCCGAATATGAGTTGAATGCTTTGCTGCCTAAAGATTTAAAGTGTACATTACCAACAATAGAAGAGTTAGAGAGCGGGTTAGAAGGATTATCTAATGAGTAATCTTACATGAGAAGAAAAGAGATATAAATAGAACGATATAAAAGTAAGTTGATTTGGGCAATTGAATAGGCAGAAAGTAGGGGCACTCTCAGGTGGAAATCTGAGGGTGTTTTTGATATAATCAAAATTGACTATGTTCAAGAAATTTATAGAAAGGCTGAGATTGTGTATGGAAAGAATCATGGTGATTGGTTGTCCGGGAAGCGGTAAAAGTACATTTTCCAGAGAGTTACATAGAATTACTGGTATCCCACTTTTTCATTTGGACATGATGAATTGGAATGCGGATAGAACTACCGTTGATAAAGAGGTTTTTCGTGCGCGACTTTCAGATACAATTAAAAAGAATGAATGGATCATTGATGGCAATTATGGTTCAACGATAGAATTACGGTTAAAAGAATGCGATACGGTTATTTTTTTAGATTATCCGTTGGAGGTTTGCCTTGAAGGAATAATGGAGCGTAGAGGAAAAGGACGGACGGATATGCCTTGGGTGGAAGCTGAGGATGAAGAAGACGCAGAGTTTATTGAGTTTATAAAAAATTATAATTCGCAGAGCAGGCCTCAAGTAATGGAATTGTTGGATAAATATTCTGATAAGAAAATTATTATTTTTAGGAATCGAGATGAAGCGAATGAATTTCTGAAACAAATGGAAAGAGAGTATTAGTCTGAGGAAAAAAGGTCTGGTAAGACAAAAATATGTATTTATCAAAAAGGAGCGATAAAGGTGTCGACGATTAAAGACAGAATGAATGATTACATAGAAATTAGTGTCTTAAAGGAATATTTGGATGTAAATTATGAAGATGATGCTAAAGAAGCTTATGAATACATATACCCATCTCGATACAAAATGTATGTTGATCCTGATTTATACTCTCCACTGTTATATAGGACGTGGGGAGAACTATTAAAGAAAAAAGGTGTAGTTGAAACGTATGAGATATTTGTAAAGGATTATAGATATGTTTTAAAGGTTAAGTATGTTTATCAGCAAAATACAGAGTATGAAATTCTGGGTTCTGATGGGTTGATGTCTATTAGTAAATGTACCGATAGTATTGAACAGCATAAAAAGATAGGTGGTTTTGCTTTATGGCCATCACATAGTGGCGGGATAAACTTTAGAAAAAATCGTTATAAAGATGATATTTTCAAGACGCTATATGATATTGAAATGTTTTACAAGAATCCAAAAGAATATAGAGGTGTAATTCCAGAACAAGACTATAAGTGGTTTTTACATCTAGGTGAAAAGGGTGGTTTTATGAATATTTTCTTTTTTAGTGCTTATGAAAATTATGCTGATTTGTTAGATTTTGAAAAGGCTAGAACTGCTGAAATGATTGGATTTCTAAAGAATGAGGGAGCAAATAGATGATTGGTAATAAAGTGATTGTAAAAGTTGATAGACCAATGGGGAGTTATCACCCAGAACATAAGGATATGTATTATCCTATAAATTATGGATATATAGAAGGTGTTATGGCTCCAGACGGAGAAGAACAAGATGCATATATTTTAGGGATAGATGAACCGGTAGAAGAATTCTCTGGAGTTGTCATTGCTATTATACACAGATTTGATGACGTTGAGGAAAAGTGGGTTGTTGCACCAGAAAATCTAAATTTTACTGTAGAGGAAATTAAAAATAAAGTGCATTTTCAAGAACAGTATTTTAAATCGGAAATAAGAATGTAAACGAGGGATAATATTATGGATGGAAAACTTAGAAATATGACCGCCATATACATATTGTGTGACAACAAAATATTATTGCTTTATAGAAAAGGCGGTAAAGTTGTAAACAATGTATGGGTTGCTTCTGCCGGTGGACATTTTGAAGAAAATGAATTGAACGATGCAAGACGTTGTGTATTACGAGAATTGGAAGAGGAAATTGGTATTACAGAAAAAGAATTACGAGATTTAGGAATGCGATATATTGCATTAAGAAGCGTGAATGGTGAAATTAGACAGAATTATTACTTTTTTGCACGGGTTGATAATGAAGCACAGATTGGTTTGAACTCAAATGAGGGAGAACTAAAGTGGTTTGATATATCAGAGATTGATTCTTTAGAAATGCCATATACGGCTAAATATGTTCTGCAACATTACTGCGCTGTTGGAATAAATAACAGTCAAGTGTATTGTGGTGTTGCAGATGGGAAACAGGTAGTGTTTGTAGAACTGCCTGAGTACTAATATGCTAGAAAAAGATGGAGGTGCTTTGAGTTGGTAGAAGTTCGATTCTATGACAGCATAGATGATAGTTTACTTAAATTTGCAGTTATAATTGCAAAAAGTAATGGCAAATGGGTATTTTGCAAACATAGAGACCGTGATACATATGAAGTACCGGGTGGACATCGAGAAGATGGTGAAGTTATTTTAGAAACTGCGAAACGTGAATTAAAAGAAGAGACAGGGGCAGTTGAGTTTGATATTAAGCCGATATGCGTGTATTCGGTAAAAGGAAAAACACGAGTAAACGAGAATCTTGATGATGAATCTTTTGGGATGCTTTATTATGCAGACATTGATTCTTTTGAAGAATTACATAGCGAAATTGAAACTATATTGATTACAGATAAGTTGGTTGATAATTGGACATATCCTTTGATTCAGCCAAAGCTAATCGAAGAAGCACAAAAAAGAGGATTCATATAGAAGAAGGACAAAAGTAATGAAGATTTTATATGGCACAACGAATAAAGCAAAATTGCAAGCAATGAGAACGGCATTGAAGTCATTTGATGTAGAACTTATTGGATTAGGTGACATAGATAGCGCACTTCCGAACATAGATGAAAATGGAAAGACGCCATTAGAAAATGCGGAAATCAAGGCAAAAGCATATTATGATGCATTTCGAATTCCGGTATTTTCTTGCGATAGTGGATTGTATTTTGATGAATTACAAGAGGACGAGCAGCCGGGACTTCATGTGAGACGTATCGGTGGAAAAGAACTAACAGATGATGAAATGCAAGAATATTATGCCTCCTTAGCGGCAAAGCATGGTGGAAGAATAACCGGACGATATAGAAATGCAATTTATTTTATTTTGGATGATGAACATCATTATTCCAGCATGGATATGTCAATTGCTACGGAACCATTTATCTTAGTAACAAAGCCTCATCCGAAGAGAGTAGAAGGATTTCCGTTGGATTCGCTATCTGTTGATATTGAAACCGGTAAATATTATTATGATTTAGATGTAAAAGATGTAAGTACATCTGTAGATGATGGGGTTCGGGCATTTTTTGGAGCGATTGAAAACTTAGAATTGGTAGAGGTACCTATGAAAATAAATTGTATTTGGGAACATAATGGAAATGATACCTTATTATATGCAGAGGACTACGTTGGTGCATTTACCAGAGGCGAGAACGTAGATGTGGCGTTACAAAAGATGCAAAGGGAATTACAGTCATATTTGGCGTGGATTAATGAAACGATAATTAACGATATAGAGCCTGTGATTGTACAAGAAAAAGATTCTGAATTGGATATTAAAGATGCAGATAGCGATATTTTGTTCTCATCTGAGGAAGAACCTCTTACGATGGAGGAGTATATTAAACTTAGAGATTTGGCATTGAAATCCGCGGCAGATTTTTTGAAATTATATGAAGCAATTCCTAATAAAAATGTAAGTGTGTTGCCGATGAGAAAGACCTTTTACGGTCAGGTGCCGCGTACAGCTGAGGAAATGTATTTACATACCAAAAACGTAAATAGTTATTATTTTGGCGAGATTGGAATTGAAGCGGATAACGAGGGCACAGTCTTTGAGTGTCGTAGGCGTGGATTTGAACAATTGGAAGATGCAATGAACTTCTTAAATGGCAGACTACAGGAGGGAAGCTATGGAGAAATGTGGTCTGTTAGAAAAGTACTGCGCCGATTTATTTGGCATGACAGGATTCATGCTAAAGCAATGTGGAAAATGGCAAAGAAAACATTTGAAGAAAGTGAAATAGAGGATGTGTTTTTCTTTGATTAGAAGGAGAAATGGATCATGGAATATGTAAAGTTAACGGAAGAAAATATGGAAGGGGTAGTTCTTAATTATGTTAACTACTATAATACCTGTGAAGGTGGCTGTTGGACATATGAGAAAGCTTACAGGAGAATTCATCAGGTAATGACTATAGAGGATTCAGAATGCTTTGTCCAATATGATGACGGAAAAATATCCGGATTTGTCATGGGATATTATAAAGAGTTTGATGATTTAAAAGCATATTTTTTAGAGGAAATTGTCATTTTTGCAGAATACCAGAACAAAGGTTATGGAGCTGCATTTATGGAAGAACTAGAAAGAGTTGTGAGACAAAATGGTGTAGAACATCTGGAATTAATCAGTGTTAACGATGAGCATCACATGTATTTTTATAAGAAACTAGGATTCTATGCGGCAAGTAACTTGGCGATGATGGGCAAGCATTTTTAAGTGAGGTAAGAAAAGCAAGTGCCTTTTCAGGAACAATATTTTAAATCAGGAATTGGAAAGCTTTGATACATATATCAGGCAGAAGTAAGGAGAGTGTCGCATGGTTAAATTGTATATTCCCAAATTAGAAGACTTGTGGTTTCGACAAATGTTTATGGCAGACGAAGAGACCATGTCCTACAATCATAACTGGGGTGGTACGATTCCATTCCCACAGGAGGATTGGGCAGATTGGTATGATGATTGGGTGATAAATACGGAAGGAAAGAGATTTTATAGATATCTTCAAGATGAGGCAAATGATGAGTTTGTGGGCGAAATTGCCTTTCATTTTGATGAAGAACAAAAAATACATATTGCAGATATCATTGTATATTCAAAATTCCGGGGAAAAGGATTTGGTGAACAGGGACTGCTGGCGTTGTGCGAAGCTGCAAAAGAAAATGGGATAGAAGTTTTATATGATAATATAGCTATTGATAATTCGGCCGTTAAATTATTTTTGAAGGTTGGGTTCTATGAGGAATATCGGACGGAAGAGATTATTATGTTGAAGAAGGAATTATAAAGAAAACAAGCACTTCAAGGTGAATTTAAGAATAGAAAGGATTAACCTCATATTTTCATCATCACCCTCATAAACTGTAAAAACAGCATGTAAGGGACTTTCGTGAAAGGATATATTGAAGAGAGGGCAATATCCATTGCCCAGTACATAATTGAAGAAAACGCTACTGTACGACAGGCGGCGAAGCGATTTGGGGTAAGCAAGAGTACTGTACATGTGGTTGTAACAATATAGAACGATATAAAAGTAAGTTGATATGGGCAATTGAATAGGCAGAAAGTAGGGGCACTCTCAGGTGGAAATCTGGGGGTGTTTTTGGTATAACGGAATACATTGTGACAACTAATTGAACGCGTTTAACTAAGCAGATGATGTAAGTAAAACCTATCGTGCAGTCGTAGGTTTGGTAACAAAAAAGAGTATAAATGGCTTCGGAAGTATTTATACGGACATTATAAAATAGAAAAAATAGTAATATACATGGTTACAGTCGAATCGGTGTCAATGTTACTAGGAAAATGTACTATAGCATTTCGATGTTGAAATTTATAACCAGATTATTAGGGAAAAGCAGTTTGCAAAAAAAGTTATATCGTGATATAGTTAGAGGTAGAATATTTTATTTGTCCATGTTGGGCCAATTAACAAGATTTTGCGCTAAATATAGCAGTCAAAAGAACGTCTCAAATAGCGAATCGTTTGGCGAAAAGAAGTTGTGTGCGAAACTTACTCTAAAAAAATCTTATTATTGTCTTAGTATTGTAATTAAGGGAATACGGTATTGACTAAAATAAAGGAATCCGTTTGAAAACGAAGAAGATTATGAGGATGGAAAAAAACTACGACTATGTTGTGGTGGAGGTAGAACAGGAGGAAGGAAAATGAAAAAATTATTATCACTCATACTTGTTTTGATTATGGCGCTTTCATTAGGTGCATGTGGAGATAAAACAGCTTCTGATGATACATTAGTACAAGACAATAATGTAGCAACAGAGGGAAATACAGATAAGGATAAAGAAACAGAGATTGAGGCAGACTCTTTGGACACGCTTGAAATAATAATAGTCAAAGATGTTGAAGATACAATCGCAGCCTTGACAAAGGATTATGAAGAATTAAAAAATGAGA
Source organism: Lachnospiraceae bacterium (assembly GCA_045593085.1). Classification (GTDB taxonomy): domain Bacteria; phylum Bacillota; class Clostridia; order Lachnospirales; family Lachnospiraceae; genus XBB1006. Next base: position 61,520 of record JAZNWA010000015.1, read on the forward strand.
TTGATACATATGACAAATATAAATCAAATACTGAAAAGGTGGAAGATTTCTACAACAAGGTGTTTACATCTCAGGAAGAATTAACTATCCGATTAAGGGAATATGCTCTAACCTATGCGGAGATGATTCTTGAGTCAGATAGTGATAATGATGACAAATATGATGAAATGGATGAACTGTATGATGTTATTTATGACGATGCTGGTGATGATGTATATGATGAAATTTATGATGGCATTTTGGATGATATGTATGAGGTTTTCTATGACGGAATCTTAGATGACGCATACGACACAGTTGAATATTCGGAGTGGTCTGACTTGCGTTCTAATGAATATGATTGGTGGTCCGATACTCGTTCCGATGTATATGATGATTGGTCCGATTTTCGTTCTGATGTATATGATTTTTGGTCTGATATAAGAAGTGATCTTTGGGATGATGATGTAGAAAAGGCAACTGAAAGAATAGAAGATTTCAAGGGAGATATTGAGAAACTTAAAGATAAATAACAAGCAGTACGAATGACAGCGGAAGTTTAGTAACAACTTTTACATGCAACCCGTTGCGTGTCCTGTCACTTAATTGAATACATATTTAAGAGATTATTTCGCGAGAGTCTCGCGCATGTCAAAAACCGAGGAAATATAAGGGTTTGATGACATAGCGAGGCTCTCGCGTTTTTTGTTTTTGTGATATTTTTCGTGAGCTCCCGCGCGAGAGTTTCGCGGATAAAAAAGTGTGACTAAAATTGAGCATGTTTAGGCAGGTTAGTCTCGATTGCCTACAATATAAAATGAACATGTTTATGATTATTGTAGTGATTTGGGCGGACCAACCTACGCAGTTTTTTCAAGGATAAATTGTCGCTTACATATGGTAAAAAGTCAGGTCTAACTTAAGAATCAATCTCATAGTATTGAAAAGAAGGACAAGCAAGAGGAGGAGGTGGAGATTCCGCTTGAAGCAGAGAAAATTGAATTATCGCTTTCATAATCCGAATTCGGCGGAAGATACCGCTGACTTCTTGTGTAAGCTTTTAATTGAAGCAAATACAGGTAAGGTTGAACGTGCGATTGAAGAGGCTGCATCAAGGTGTGCAGAGGAAAGTGAGTGCATAGCAGAGCTAGAGGAAATGAAGGCAGATGCACCGGAGGAAGAAACGGTGTATATAAGACGGAGAAGAGCAAGGTAGAGATGCCTTGCTTTTTCGCGATTATCAAAAGTGTGAAATGAAAACTTAAAATTATTTGAGGTGAATTTGATTTGTTTTTTGAGTTGATGACAAGAAAATGAAAGGAACTCAAATTATTTTGAATAAAATTTGAGTTCGCATTTGAGTTCGTGAATAATTTTTAAGTTCCTTGCATATAATTAAAAAGAATGTTAAAATGGAAATTAAGAAATGGAGGAATTCAAATGACAGCGGAAGAATTAATGAGAAGACTTGATATAATTCAAAAAATGAAGGCTGAGACGAATACTCTTGAATTAAAGAGTGCAGAAAAAGGATGTCCACAGCATTTGTATGATTCTTTGTCAAGCTTTTCGAATCAAGATGAGGGTGGAATCATCATTTTTGGAGTAGATGAGAAGCAAGACTATAAAGAAGTGGGAGTTTATGACCCACAGGATATACAAAAGAAAATAAATGAACAGTGCTTGCAGATGGAGCCGATTGTTCGTCCGTTGTTAACAGTAGTGGAAAAGGATGGGAAGTCCTTTGTGGCAGCTGAAATTCCGGGTGTGGATTTGGCAGATAGACCAGTGTTTTATAAAGGCAAAGGTCGTTTAAAAGGCTCGTATACGCGAGTAGGGGACAGCGACGAACCTATGACAGAATACGAGGTCTATAGTTATGAAGCTTATAGAAAGAAATATCAAGATGATATTAGAGGTGTACAAAGGGCAACATTGTCATCTTTAAATCAAGAGAAATTAGCTCTTTATACTGATTTGCTAAAAAGAGGTAAGCCTAATTTGGCGAATCTGGATGATAATAGTATTTATGAGTTGATGAGCATTACAAGAAATGATGAAATGACGTTGAGTGCAACTATGATTTTCAGCCCATATCCTCAGGCATATTTTCCACAGTTATGTATTACAGCAATCGCAGTGCCAGGAACGGAGATTGGAAATCTTGGGGATTCTGGAGAACGCTTTTTAGACAATCAACGAATTGAAGGTAGTATTTCGGAGATGCTTGACGAGGCGATTCGTTTTGTTAAAAAGAATATGAAAAACAAGACAATAATTAATCCGGAAACTGGAGCACGTGAGGATAGAACAGATTATCCTATTACTGCAGTTAGAGAAGCGATTATTAATGCCCTCGTTCATCGCGATTATAGTATTCATACAGAAGGTATGCCAATACAAATTATTATGTATGAAGATAGGATGGAGATAAGAAATCCGGGAGGAATATATGGAAGAATCAAAGTTGATCAGTTGGGAAAAATGCAACCAGATACAAGAAATCCAGTATTGGCATTGGCATTAGAAACATTGCGTGTTACAGAAAATAGATATTCTGGAATACCGACAATTCGTAAAGAGATGGAGAAATATAATCTGAAGGAACCGAAGTTTGCAGATGAAAGAGGTAGCTTTATAGTAACGTTTTATAAGTCGAGTAATATCAGCAAAGTGGAGCCAGAAGTGGAAGTGACAAACGACCTTTTGGTATTCTGTAGAACGCCACGTACGAGACAAGAAATATGTGAATATCTAGGCTTGTCATCTATTACTTATGCTATACAGACACATGTAATGCCTTTGGTGGAAAGTGGAAAGATTAAGATGAGTAATCCGGATAAACCAAAGAGTCCAAAACAGTTGTTTTATTCTGTGCAGGGATGATGGAAGATGAAGGCCAATGAGAAAGTATAAGAATAAGTACGGAGGAAAAAGAATGAAAACTATAAGTCTAATTAATATGAAAGGTGGAGTGGGAAAGACCACTTTGGCAGTCAACATTGCAGATTTTCTAGCGAATAGCGAAGGCAAGAAAGTTTTGCTTGTAGATGTAGATCCACAGTTTAATGCTACACAATGTGTGATGGATGGAGAAAAGTATGTTGAACACGTAAAATCAGATGGATTTACAATTGTAGATATTTTCGATTCCAACACTCGAGTTAAAACTTCATTAGTTGATGGGAGCGAAGAACAAAAAAGTGTTGACTTAGCTGAATTAATGCCGATTAAGTCTACAAGAGGATTTGATTTTATACCAGGAAATTTGCAATTATTTAAGTTGGAAATAGCACCTGGAAGTGGTAGGGAAAATAGGTTAAAAATATATTTGCAAAAACATAGTGAAAAATACGATTACGTTATAATTGACTCTCCACCAACTCCTTCGGTTTGGATGTCGAGTGCATTAATTGCATCGGATTTTTATTTAATTCCTGTAAAACCAGATCCGCTAAGCATGACTGGTACCGATTTGCTACAAGGGATTATTAATGAGAAAAAAGAGAATTATGGTTTTTCAAGTAAGTGCTGTGGAATAATTTTTACCATGGTGGAAAAGAATACCAGAGCTGTAGCAGAAGCAACACAGTTCTTTACTTCTAAAGAAAGATGGAAAGGACAACTATATAGAAAAAATGTTTTGAAACGTGTAGGAATAGCAAGAAACCAGCTTAATAATTGTTTCATAAGAGATCTTGATGATAGTGAGTTAAAGGCGGATTTTTCGGCGATTGTAAAAGAATTGATTAGGAGGACTGAATAATGGATAAAAAGAGAATAGAAATTTTGGGATTTATTGAGGACTTATGTTGGCTTTTGGATTCTAAAAGAAATATGAATTTTTCAGATGTTGCAAAGATAGTAGATGATATGAAAAAAGAGGAGCAAATTCATAAAAAAGAAAATGTTAATCAACTTTCGGAAGATATTATAGGTATATTGCCAAGGTTATTAGTTGATACTACACTTTTTGGTAGCAATAGGATGCTTAACCAGTTTGCAGATGAAATATTAGGTATAGAAATTAAAAATTGGGAAAAAAGATCAAGAAATGAAATGATAGGAGTTATTATTTGCGAGATTCAAGGATCTGAGAGTAAAAAAAGAGGAGTGTCCCTGTACTTGCTTGAGAATATCTTGGAAAAGAAGGATGAAATATCGAAATTGCAAAAGAAAAACGAGGCTGAAAAGAATCCTTTTAGATGGAATGATGTTATTCACCAGATTGTGGGTGGAGTAGATGAGTAGAGAAATAGAACAAGATTTTGAAAAAGTTTTACAATTTTATAACAATTATTCTATGTCGGATGTCACAACGCAAGAGGGTATAGAAAAACAGTTGAAGTGTATGCATAGAAAGCTATATTCGTATATGATATTTTTAGGGGAGCAAGAAAACGCGGGGGTGTTTGATGAGACAACATTAGCTTATCAAAAAGAAGTTGTTTCTGATATGATAATGGCATTCTTTTGTTGGAGTAATGGTGTATATAAGCCAGCTAAGCTTTTATTGAGAAGTGGCATTGAGAATTTTGTTAAAGCGATGGTATATACATATTGCCCGGAGATTGTCCAAAATAAAAATGTATATGAAGTGTTTGAACTTGCTAAAAAGCAAAGTCCTTTTTTAGATGCTTATTCCGCCATGCATTTTGATAATATTCATGCAAAATATGCGGACTTGTGTGCGACAGTACATGGATCAATGGATAAATTGGCAAGCGTTGGAGGATTGATTCAATTTCCGTGTTATAATGTTACAGAGGCAAATGAAACATATGATGATTATGTAAAGGTAATAGATGAGTATTTAGCTTGTGTCTATTATATTTACTATGAACAGATATATATGATGCACGAGTTTAATCGTGATCTGTTTTTACAAGGAGTACAACGAAGAGAAAAGCAAAAGATATATGAACTAAAAAGCGAAAGAATGTAGTATATAAAAAATACTGAATTGGGGATTTGATATATACATAATTTGCTGAAGAAAGACATTGAAGTATGAAAAGGTCGCGTATTGTAATACGTGACCTTTTTTGATACAATAATAGTCGTAACAGAACGCAACAACTCTAACAGAAAGGTGGTTAAACATGAACATAGCTGCATATTGCCGAGTTTCCACAGATAAAGAAGACCAGCTCAACAGTTTAGAGACTCAAAAAGAGTTTTTCTTAGAATATACAAAACGTACAGGGGACAACCTTATTAAATTATATGCAGACGAAGGGATTTCCGGAACCAAAATCAAAAATCGTAAAGAATTCCAGCGTATGTTAGCAGATGCGGAAAAGGGATTATTTGATATGGTTGTGGTAAAGGATATTTCCCGTTTTGCCAGAAACACGGTGGATTTATTGCAGAGTGTCCGCAAGTTAAAATCACTTGGCATCGAAACCCAGTTCCTTACCGCCAATATGACCAGTATGGGTAACTCTGAATTCGTATTAACTATCTTTGGTGCTTTAGCGCAGGAAGAGAGTGCGAACACTTCTAAGCGTATCAAATTCGGTAAGAAGATGAATGCAGAAAAAGGTCGAGTTCCAAACATTGTTTATGGTTACGATAAAACCATTGGTGACTATTTCAATCTATCCATCAATGAAGAGGAAGCAAAGGTTATCCGTCAGATGTACAAATGGTATACAGAAGAAGGCTTTGGTGGTGCGAAGATTGCAAACATGCTCAATGAGCGTGGAGTGAAGACAAAACGAGGAAATAACTGGAGCCAGAATTCAGTATGCCGTATTTTGACTAATGAGATATACACCGGAAAGATTATCAATGGAAAAGAAGAGGTTGCTGATTTTCTTACCGGTCAGCGAAAAGACAAAGATGAATCAGAATGGTTAGTAACGCTTCGCCCAGAACTTCGTATTATTGATGATGAAACTTTTGACAGGGCCCAGGAGATTTTAAAAGGTCGTCACGATTCTTTTAAACTTACTCATGAACGTCAGAGCAACAAGCATTTATTCTCTACGTTGATTAAGTGTAAGGATTGTGGTTGGTCGTTCCGTAGAACAGTACGCCAATATAAGAATACCTATGTGCGTTGGGTGTGTTCTGGACACAATGGTCGTGGTGCAGATAGTTGTCCAAATGCAATTACAGTGGATGAAGAAGAATTGATTCAGGTATTACAGGAGTACTTCCAAGATGTGCTCAGCAAAAAGAAGAAAGTAATCGACTATGTAATTAAAGAGTTTCAGCGTGTCTACAAAGCAAAGGATGAAAATGTAGAATACGAAAAAGAATTAACGGCAGAGTTAAACAGACTTCGTAGATCACGTGAGAAATATATGGATATGTACACTGATGATTTGATTTCCAGAGAGGAATTAAACGAGAAAATCGGTGGTATGAGAAAAGAGATTGATAGATTGGAAAATGAATTGAAGATGGTGTCTTATAATCTGACAAAGGGAGAGCAGTTGGAAGCCATTCTTAATAGCACCTTTAAAGAAATGGAAGATATCACAGATGTTCATGAGATGACTAATACACAGTTAAAGCGTCTTATTAATAAAATTGAAGTGGACAAGGATGGCAATGTAGATATTTACTTACGCCTCATCGGTGACTTGGGATTAGATGAAACCGTTCTAATTACCCACAACCGTACATAAAGACGTAAGCGAACGTCTGGTATCTATTAATGTAGCATTGGCAAATCAGGTTAGAAAAGTATTAAGCAAGAATAAAGAAGAAAGACATATTCGTGGTGGCATGGCAACAAAGGAAAAATATATGAAACAACGATAGCTACACACATCACGAACAATAAAGCGTATTGTTTGCCAGAAAGGTGAAAATCATGGTTAAAAGTACAAAAGAGAATACTTTGGAAAAATGCAGTCTTGATTATTTCTTTTCATTAATTGCATCTGTGCTTGTTAAGTACAGAAAATATGCTTATAATAGAATAAAAATATAAAAAAGGAATTCCACAAATGAACGAAAAAGAGCAAAAGAATTATGATAATAAAGAAGCCCGCCTTGGGACGGAAAATCTCGGAAAACTTATTATTTCTATGGGTATGCCGGTGCTTTTGGCACAGGTGATTAATCTTCTGTATAACATTGTTGACAGAAGCTATATCGGGCATATTCCGAAAATCGGTGCCACAGCGTTGACCGGTGTGGGATTGTGTATGCCGATTTTAATTATCATAGGAGCACTTGCGGCGCTGGCTTGCGGAGGGGGAGCTCCATTGGCATCCATCGCACTTGGAAAAGGTGACAGAGATAAGGCGGAAAAAATTTTGGGAAACGCCGTTGCACTACTTCTAATATTTAGTGCATTGTCTATGGCGATTTTTTTCCTGATTAAAAAACCGTTTTTGTACACGTTTGGTGCAAGTGATGCAACGATTGGTTATGCGACGGATTATTTGAATATTTACCTGCTGGGCACGTTTTTCGTGCAGGTTACAGTGGGGTTGAATTCCTTCATTACTGCACAGGGACGGAGTGGAATTGCAATGATGTCGGTGCTAATCGGAGCTTTATTAAACATTGTACTCGACCCGATTTTTATTTTTATTTTTGATATGGGCGTGAAAGGTGCAGCAATTGCTACGGTCGTATCGCAAGGGATTAGTGCTGCTTGGATTTTACATTTTTTAATGGGGAAAAAGGCAACTCTGAAAATAAAGGTTTCACAGATGAAATTGCAGGGCTCAATCGTCAAGCATATGATGGCATTGGGAATTTCGCCGTTTATTATGCAGTCAACAGAAGCTATGATTTCGCTTGTTATGAATAACGGATTACAGACATTTGGTGGAGATTTACATGTGGGTTCGCTGACTATTTTGCAGAGTGTGATGCAAATGATTACTCTGCCTGCAAGCGGGTTTGGACAAGGTGTAATGCCGATTATCAGTTACAATTACGGTGCAGGAAATAAAGAACGTGTAATGGGTACATTTAAAAGATTGCTTGCGGTTATGTTTACAATGTCTGCGGTGATTAGCCTTGCGGCTATTTTCTTGCCACGTGTATTCGGAAATATGTTTACAAACAATGCAGAAATGCTGGCGCTCGTGGAAAAAGTACTGCCGATATTTGTACTTGGCATGATATTTTTTGGGCTGCAGATGACTTGCCAAAATATGTTTGTCGCACTTGGGCAGGCTAAAATATCCCTTTTCGTCGCACTTTTAAGAAAAGTGATTTTGCTGATTCCTTTGGCACTTGTTTTACCGAGAGTGACGGGAAGTGTTATGGGTATCTATTATGCAGAACCAATTGCGGATCTGCTTTCTGTGACGTGTTGTGGAATCCTTTTTGCGGTGAACATTAAAAAGATTTTGCAAAAAGGTATACAATAAAAACAAAGAGAGGTTCCTTTGATCATCCAAAGAAACCTCCTTTTTTATTTTTTTGCAAGATCCATTAATTGATTAAATGCGTCTACATCCGATGATTGAACACGAATGTTGGATTCCAGCTTTTCACCGTTCGGTGTCTCAATAGTGATGGAAATAATATCATCCGGGTGAATTCCCTTGTTTTTTACTGCCTGTAAAAATGCGGGAAATTTCGGGTGATTTTTTACAAAGGTATCTTGGATTCCTTTTAATTTAAACAATGCTGCAGGATTCATAGCTTGCCCTCCTTTTTTCGGTAAAAATTATATCATAAGATGTTATGTTTGAAAAGAATACAAAAAATTGAAGGCAAATAATCACTTGCCTGCAAAAAAGACTGAAAATTATAAAAAAACACAGGGAAATGGAACGACAATTGTTGACCTTTTTGATTTTCCGTTCTATAATAAAAATAACATCTTTTTTATAATTACTACATAGGAGGGCTTACGTATGAAAAAAGAAAAAAAGGGAATGAGTTTAGGTGGAAAAGTTTTTACAATAGTAGCAATTTTAGGAGTATTATTGTTATTGATTTGCTATTTGAATCTGGATGCTTTGGCTATCTTAAATAAGCAGGCACAGACGGTAGCGGCGGACATCGAACTTTATGAACAGGCAATTAAAGGTGGCAATCAGGCACAGGTTGATGAGGCAAGAGGCGAATTGCTTTTTATGCTTGAAAGAATCATCATTAAAGCTAGCGGAACTTACATTTTTGAAATTGCTTTAATGATTTTGGCTGTTATTATCATGGCTGTTATGCTTCTTGTGGCAAATAGGAAGATTGTAAGACCGGTGAAAAAAGCAAGCGCAAGCTTAGACATAATTGTTAAAAGTATTGAAGAAAACCGAGGCGACCTTACACAGAGAATTGAGATTACAACGAAGGACGAAATCGCACAGTTGGTAGGCGGAATTAACGGATTCTTAGATAATCTTCAGGGTGTAATGCAGAGAATGCAGGGTGATTCTGCGAGAATGTTAACTTCTGCAGGTGCAATCGAAGAAAGAGTAGATGATTCTAACAGAAGTGCAATGAATTTATCTGCAGCAGCAGAAGAGTTGGCAGCAAGTATGGAAGAAGTTTCCGTTACATTAGAGCAGATTGCAACAGGAAGTGCCAGAATCTTGGAACAGGTTCGCGTAATGAATCAGGGCGCTGACAGCGGCGTGGACGATATGTCTAAGATTAAGGCAAACGTAGCCGGTATGCAGAAAGAAACCAAAGCAAGCAGAAAAGCAGCGGTTGATATGTTCAGTGATATTACAGTAACCCTTCAGGAAGCAGTAACGGAAAGCAATAACGTAGAAAAGATCAACGGTTTAACCGGGGATATTTTAGATATAGCAAGCCAGACCAACTTGTTGGCATTAAATGCATCAATTGAAGCTGCAAGAGCCGGAGAAGCAGGAAAAGGTTTTGCGGTAGTGGCAGATGAAATCAGAGTCTTGGCTGATAATAGTACGAAGACGGCTAATGACATTCAGGATATCAGCCGTATGGTAACAGAAGCAGTTGGAAAATTAGCAGAAAATGCAACCAAGATGTTAGACTTCATTAACAGTAGCGTTATGAAAGACTACGATAATTTTGAAGAGATTATGGTTCAGTATCAGAATGATACCGACAATGTAAGTGAGATTTTGACGGACTTCGCAAATCAGGCAGCAGTTATTACAGAAACCATGCAGAGTATGAGTACCGGTATCAATGATATTACAATGACTGTTGAAGAAAGTGTTCGCGGTATTACCGGCGTTGCAGAAGATACAAGCAGCTTAGTTGGTGCAATTTCCCAGATTTACGAAGCGACAGAAGATAATCAGGAAATCTCCAAAGAAATGCAAAAAGAAGTAAATCGTTTTGAAAAGGTGTAGGAATAAATCCTTGTCTTCATAGGCCTTCTCGATTATAATAAAAATAATCAGGCCGTGAAATTTTTATACGATTTCGACCCCAATATATGGCCTAAATAAGGAGGAAAAGAATGGACAAAATTATCGTTTTGGATTTTGGTGGACAATATAATCAGTTGATTGCCCGTCGTGTACGTGATAACGATGTTTATTGTGAAGTGTATCCATATGACATTACGTTAGAAAGAATCAAAGAACTTGACCCGAAGGGCATCATTTTTACCGGTGGACCGAACAGTGTTTACGAAGAGGGCGCACCGACGGTAGACAAAGCAATTTTTGAATTGGGTATTCCGATTCTCGGCATTTGCTATGGTTCTCAGTTGATGGCACATTTGCTTGGCGGTACCGTGAAGACCGCTCCGATAAGCGAGTATGGAAAGACAGAAGTTATCGTTAAGACGGATTCCAAATTGTTCCAGAAAGTTTCTCCTGCGACGAATGTTTGGATGAGCCATACGGACTACATTGAAGTAGCACCGGAAGGATTTGAAGTTATTGCAACATCCCTTTCCTGCCCGGTAGCAGCGATGGAAAATGCGGAACGTAAATTATACGCAGTGCAGTACCATCCGGAAGTTCTTCATTCTGCCCAGGGACATCTCATGATTGAAAACTTTATTTTTAACATTTGTGAATGTAAGCAAGAGTGGAGAGTTAAGAACTTCGTAGAATTGTCCGTAGAAGGAATTCGTAAAAGAGTTGGTGACGGTAAAGTGTTATTAGCCCTTTCCGGTGGCGTTGATTCCTCTGTAGCAGCTGTAATGATGGCAAAAGCGGTTGGCAAACAGCTGACCTGTGTGTTTGTTGATCATGGTTTGTTAAGAAAAAATGAGGGAGACGAAGTTGAAGCAATTTTCGGACCAAAGGGCAATTATGATTTGAACTTTGTTCGTGTAAATGCTCAGGAACGTTTCTATAAGAGATTGGAAGGCGTTACCGATCCGGAACAGAAGAGAAAGATTATCGGTGAAGAATTCATCCGTGTATTCGAAGAAGAAGCAAAGAAAATCGGAACCGTAGACTTCCTTGTTCAGGGAACTATTTATCCGGACGTTATCGAATCCGGCCACGGTAAAGCAGCGGTAATTAAGTCCCACCACAATGTTGGCGGGCTTCCGGAACATGTTGATTTTAAAGAAATCATCGAACCACTTCGTAACTTATTTAAAGACGAAGTTCGCAAGACCGGTTTGGAAGTTGGTTTACCGGACTACTTAGTATTCCGCCAGCCATTCCCGGGACCGGGACTTGGTATCCGCATTATCGGCGAAATTACACCGGATAAAGTTCGTATCGTTCAGGATGCTGACTACATCTTCCGTGAAGAAATTGAAAAAGCAGGACTTAAGAACAACCTCGGACAGTACTTTGCAGCTCTTACAAATATGCGCTCCGTAGGCGTTATGGGTGATGGACGCACCTACGACTATGCCGTAGTTCTCCGTGCAGTAAATACTGCAGACTTTATGACTGCTGAATGTACAGAACTTCCATGGGAGTTGTTGCAGAAAGTATCTAACAGAATCGTTAATGAAGTGAAAGGTGTAAACAGAGTACTGTATGATTGCACCAGTAAACCACCTGCAACTATTGAATTTGAGTAAGCTACAAGCCGTGCAAATAGGTAAAAATAATCGAGGAAGAGTGCTTGCATTCTTCCTCGTATTTTTTTGCCTATTTATAGGGTACCAGCCCTACAGCGAGAAGAAGCGGAAGCGGATTTAAGCGGAGCACGGCAGTAAGAATGTCGAGAACAAGTTTACTTGTTTCTTAGCATTTTTCAATCCAATTTCAATCTTTTATGATACAATATCCATTGTGGAGGTATCTTTATGCGGATTTTACTTGTAGAAGACGAAAAGCGAATGGCAGAGGCTTTAAGTGAGCTTTTGCGCCAGGAAAAATATGAAGTAGATCATTATGCCAATGGTGCAGATGGACTGATGGCAATAGAGAGCAATATATATGACATTATTATTTTGGATGTCATGCTTCCGGAAATGAGTGGCTTTGAGATTGCAAAAGCAGCTCGCAGCAAGGGCATCCGGACACCGATTTTGATGCTGACTGCAAAAACGGAATTGGATGATAAAGTAACGGGACTTGACAGTGGAGCGGATGATTATTTGACGAAGCCATTTATGACAAAAGAACTACTTGCCCGTTTACGGGCATTGGGAAGAAGAAATCTTGCCACATCAGACGGAACATTAACATATGGCGATATTTCACTTGATACAAAAACATTTACATTAACATGCACTACCAATGGGTTGACGGTAAGATTGGGAGAAAAGGAATATCGAATCCTAGAATATATGATTGCCAATAGCAGCCAAATCCTTACCCGTGAGCAGTTGGCTTTAAAAATATGGGGAATCGAAAGTGAAGCGGAATATAACAACGTGGAAGTATATATGTCCTTTACTCGTAAAAAGCTTGTTTTTGTAAAGGCTAAAACCGAGATTAAAGCAGTAAGAGGCGTGGGCTATGAATTGAGGTGCAATGATGTTTAAGAAATCAAGAAGAAAAATAGTTGCCGCGATTATGACAATCCTTGTGCTTTTGTGGGTGGGAACCCTGGGCGTAATCTATGTGTCCAGCTATATGGAAATGACAAGACAAAATACGCAAATGCTGAAGGCACATGCGGAAATGTATACATTAAATAATGAGATGCCGGGGCAACCGGGCGTCAGACCGTTGCCGGATGACAATCATGGATTCAAGCCGGGATTTACTGATTCACCGATGTTTCAATTGTCTCATTTTTACACCATTGCCCTTTCCTATGAAGGTGAAGTCCTGGAAATAAAAAATGGTTCATCAGCGGTTCATACGGAAAAAGAACTCATTGAATTGGCAAAGGAAATTATACAATCAGAAAAAATCAAGGGGACAAAAAACAATCTTTCATTTTATCAGACAGATAAGGGTGATTATGATCTGATTACCTTTATGGATAATACTGTCGTGAACGAAAATGCTATGATGTTGCTTCGTTTTACATTGATTTTCGGAGCGGTAGCATTGGTGTTATTCTTTTTCCTTTCCGTCTTTCTGGCAAGAAAGATTGTGGATCCGTTAGAGGCCGGATATAAGAAACAGAAGCAGTTTATATCCGATGCAGGACATGAATTAAAAACTCCTGTTGCAGTTGTCAGTGCAAATGCGGAGTTATTGTCCAGAGAGATTGGTGAAAACAAGTGGCTGGCGAATATTCAGTATGAAAATGAAAAAATGGCTATTTTGATAGGCCAGTTGTTGGATTTGGCAAGAACGGAAAATGTTTCACCACAGATGGAAAATATTGATTTTAGTCGTTTGATAAATGGAGAAGCACTTTTGTTTGAAAGTGTTGCGTTTGAAAAAGGAAGAAAGATATCAACCGATATTTCGGATGGCCTGTCCGTGATGGGTAATGCCGGACAGCTAAGACAAATGATTGGTATACTTTTGGATAATGCAATCTCCCATAGTGAAGATGGTGAGATTTCTATAAAACTTGTCAAAGAACACGGACAAGCCCAGTTATCTGTTATAAATCGGGGAGAAGAAATACCTGCGCATCTTCGTAAGCAGCTGTTTGAGCGTTTTTTCCGCGTGGATGCAGCGCGAAGTGACGAAGATAATCACTATGGTTTGGGTCTATCCATAGGAAAGGCAATTGTAATTGCCCATAAGGGACGAATTGAAGTACTTTGCAAGGATGGACTTGTAGAATTTAGAGTACAAATTCCGATTATTTAAAAAATTAAAACAATTCAATAAAACTTCAACATTCCTCCTGTACAATGCAGTTATTCGTTGTACAGGAGGTTTTTTATGGCATCAAAAAGTGTATTTCAACGATACGAATTGAAATATATGCTGACACAAAAGCAAAAAGAAAAAGTCCTATCAGCTATGGAGCCCTATATGAAGTTGGACGATTACGGAAGAAGTACGATTCGAAACATTTATTATGATACGGACACCTATCTGTTAATCCGACGCTCCATCGAGAAACCGGCCTATAAAGAAAAACTAAGGGTTCGGACATATAACAAGGGAACCGGGGAAGATAAAGTTTTTGTAGAATTAAAAAAGAAATATGATCATGTAGTATACAAACGCCGTGTGTCCTTGCCGGAGTCAGAAGCAGTAGACTGGTTGAAAAAAAGGAAACCATTACAAAAGGACCTGTCGGAGCACAAGACGCAGATTGCAAAGGAGATTAACTGGGTCTTGGAACAGTATGAAAACTTGAAGCCGGCAGTATATTTATCCTATGAAAGAGAAGCATATTATGCATTGGATGGTTCAGATTTTCGCGTGACGTTTGATGATCATATTCTGGGAAGAACCGAGGAATTATCGTTTCAATCGGAAAACTATGGAACTTTAATTCTTCCGGAAGACAGGGCTTTGATGGAAATCAAGTGTAGTGGCGGAATTCCGTTATGGATGACAAAAGTTTTGTCAGAAGAAAAAATTTATAAAACATCTTTTTCCAAGTACGGTACTTTATATAAAAACGTGATTTTTCCCCAAATAAATACGGAAAAAAAGAGGCTATCTCGAGAATGTAAAGAAAAAATGGAGGTTTAAAATTATGATTGAAAAATTATTTAAAGGAGTCTTTGATTCAGAATTGACCAATACAATTAGTCTTACAGATTTTTTGTTATGTTTAGGAGTTGCTCTTGTTTTGGGCATCATTATGGCATTTGCTTATATGTATCGGACGCGTTGTACAAAAAGTTTTGTTGTAACCTTGGCATTGTTGCCGGCAGTGGTTTGCGTGGTGATTATGCTTGTAAACGGGAATGTAGGAACGGGGGTTGCAGTAGCAGGAGCTTTCAGCCTTGTACGATTCCGCTCGGTGCCGGGAACGGCGAAAGAGATTTGCGCCGTCTTTTTAGCGATGGGAGCGGGTTTAACTGCCGGAATGGGTTACTTAGGTTTTGCGGTGTTATTTACCATCGTCATGAGCGGCATTTTTCTGTTGTACAATAGTTTGAACTTGGGAATGGATAAAAATGTAGAAAAATATAAAACACTTACAGTTACGATTCCGGAGGACTTGGACTATACAGGAATTTTTGATGATATTTTTGAGGAGTTTACCAGTTTTTGCCAGGTTGTCCGTGTGAAAACCACAAATATGGGAAGTATGTTCAAAATTACATATCATGTAACCCTTCGCGACAGCAAGAGGGAAAAAGAGATGATTGATAACATACGCTGCAGAAACGGGAATCTTGAGGTGGCTGTTTCGATACAGGAAAGTGTCAGCATGGAATTATAGGGAGCAAAAAACATGAAAAAATTATTAATTATAAATCTTATTTTAATATTGGCGGTTATGGTTGGCTGTGCAAAAAACGATGATATGCAACAAAATATTACGCTGAATGAAAGCGTTAACAAAAACGATGAAGATATGTTTACGGAACGGGATTATGAAAACACCTATAGCGAGCAGGAAGCCATTGTTATTCAACTAAATGGTGATACAGCTGTAGCCAGCTCGGATAGTGTGGTGATTGAAGGTTCTGTAGTTACGATTACAGAAAATAAGACACATATTATTTCCGGAACATTGAATGACGGAATGATTTTGGTAGAAGCAGGGGAAGATGCAAAATTACAGTTGGTTTTTCAGAATGTGCATATTACGAGTAGTGATTCTGCGCCGCTATATATTAAAGAAGCGGATAAGGTGTTTTTAACACTGGCAGAGGGTAGCGAGAATTCGTTAACAAACGGCGGAAATTTTATTTCAACAGAGGAAAGCAATCTTGACGGAGTGATTTTTTCAAAACAGGATCTGACCATAAACGGAGCAGGGAGCTTAAATATCTCATCACCGGCGGGCCATGGAATTGTTTGTAAGGATGATTTGGTTTTTACAGGAGGAACTTATGAAATTTCTGCATCCGGACATGGACTGGATGCAAATGACAGTATAAGAATTTGCAACGCATCTTTTATGATAAATGCCGGACAGGACGCAATTCATGCGGAAAACAGCGATGACGAATCGTTGGGATATATTTACATTTCTTCCGGAAATTTAACCATCGAGAGTGACGACGACGGAATATATGCGGGGGCATCCATGATGATACACGGCGGAACTTTTTCCATAACGTCAGTGGATGATGGGATTCACGCAGAGGATACGTTACTTGTGGAGAATGGAAAAATAGACATCCTTAGTAGTTATGAAGGACTTGAAGCATTGCATATTGCAATAACGGGGGGAGATATTAAACTTGTAGCCAGTGATGACGGGTTGAACGCAGCAGGAGGTGTTGACCAGAGCGGATTTGGCGGAAATCAGATGGATGATAATATTGGCGGTGGTCAGAATCCGGGAGGACGTCCAAATGGTGGAGGCGGCCCAAACGGTGGAGGCGGCCCAAATGGCGGAGGCGGAATGTCTGCCAACTCTGACGGAAGCATTCAGATATCCGGCGGTACGCTTTACATTGTGGCATCGGGAGATGGAATTGATGCCAACGGAACGTTAGAAATATCCGGCGGATATATCACCGTTACCGGTCCGACAAGAGGGGATACAGCAACGCTTGATTATGATGTGAGCGGTGTGATAAATGGCGGTACCTTTATTGGAACAGGTGGAAGCGGTATGGCACAAACCTTTAGTGAATCGGGGCAGGGTGTAATTGCCGTAAATGCCGGAAACTGGCCTGCCGGCACAGAAATTATACTAGAGAATTCCGCAGGAAAAGTGATTCTTTCCTGTGCGCCGGAAATGGAGTTTGCAGTTGTGATTCTTTCCAGCCCGGAGATTCAAAAAGGCGAAGTGTATAAAATTACCGTCGGAACTATTTCAGGGGAATTCGAGGCAAATTAACAGATGAACTGAGTTTTTTTGAATAAAAAAAGAACCGAAGACAAAAACAGAAACAAAATAGAAACATTTGGGTGTTATACTTTCTTTCATAAAAAGCTCAGGAGGAATGTTCATGTTTAAAATATTGGTTGTAGAAGATGACAAAGATTTGAATAAAACCGTCTGTTCCTTTTTAAATCAGAACGGCTATCGTGCAATCGGTTGTCTGAATGGGATGGACGCTTACGATGCATTGGAAGAGAATGTGTTTGATATGATCATTTCGGATATTATGATGCCGGAGATAGACGGGTTTGAATTTGCAAGAAATGTTCGCGAATTAAATGAAGATATTCCGATTTTGTTTATGACTGCAAAAGATGACATCGCATCAAAGCAGAGAGGATTCCGAATCGGCGTTGATGATTATATGGTCAAACCAATTGATTTTGATGAACTGTTTTTGCGTGTGGGAGCGCTACTGCGCAGGGCGAAAATCGCAGCCAGCAAGAAGTTGGAAATCGGGAATTTTGTCATGGATGCGGATGAACATACTGCATATTTAAATGACGAAGAGATTTCTTTGACGAACCGCGAATTCAGTATTTTGTATAAATTATTATCCTATCCGAAAAAAACATTTACCAGAATGCAGTTAATGGATGAATTTTGGGACGCTGATACAGATACTGCACCGCGGGCTGTGGATGTATATATGACGAAACTTCGTACAAAATTATCGGATTGCGAAGATTTTGAAATCGTAACCGTTCACGGATTGGGATATAAGGCGGTAATCAAATGAGAAAAAAGGAAATAAAACATAAAATCATACGTGGCTTATACAGTTACTTATTATTTTTCTTGCTGGTTGCATTCCTTGTGACATGTTCCACAATGCTGTTTGTGAGAATCCTGACAAACACACTCAATCTGGAACTTACCAGTGAAAACTTAAATGTTGCTGCAAAATTGACATTCGGAAATGTTATTTTGCTAAGCATTTTATTTACGGCAATCGACGCCATTCGAAGAAAATTTACAACGGATAAAATAACGAAACACATTGCGGATGCGGCAGGAAAAGTCGTAGAAGGTGATTTTAGTGTACGAATCGCACCGGTCAATCAGATGGGTACCGATGAAAAATTCAATGAAATCATAGAATGCTTCAACAAAATGACGGAGGAACTTTCCGGTGTGGAGACCCTTCGTACCGATTTTATTGCAAATGTGTCACATGAAATGAAAACACCGTTAGCTGTTATGCAAAATTACGGTACGTTATTGCAGACGCCGGATTTATCGGAAGAAAAGCGGATGGAGTATGCAAAAGGAGTTACTGACGGAGCAAAACGCCTGGCGGATATGATGACCAACATTTTGAAATTAAATAAGTTGGAAAAACAACAGATTTATCCGAAAACACAAGAGTATGATTTAGGTGAGCAACTTTGTGAGTGCTTGCTTAATTTTGAAAGTGTTTGGGAAGAGAAAAACATTGAAATCGAGACGGAAATTGCTGATGAAGTGAAGGTTAATACGGATGCGGAATTGCTTTCCCTAGTATGGAATAATCTTTTTTCAAATGCATTTAAATTTACTCCGGATGGCGGTAAGGTGTCTTTAGAATTAGCGACCAGTGAAGAATGCGCAATTGTCAAAGTAAAAGACACCGGTTGCGGAATGGCACCGGAGGTGGGGGCGCATATTTTTGAAAAATTTTATCAAGGCGACACTTCTCATGCAACACAGGGAAATGGATTAGGGCTTGCCTTAGTGAAACGGGTAGTAGATATTTTGCACGGAGAAATCAGTGTGGAAAGTACCTTAGGAGAAGGCAGTACCTTTACGGTTACCTTTCGGAAAGTATAACCGGTTAGGGTGTATAAAATAATTCTATGTGCAATAGGTTCAGATAAAAGAAGGAAAGAAAAGGATGAAACGGTAAAATGGAAAAGAACGGAACCAATTTTAAATATACATATTCTGCCAGTCAGCAGGAAGAAATCAAAAGAATCAGACAGAAGTACCAACCGCAGGAAGAAGATAACATGGCAAAATTGAGGAAGTTAGATGCATCTGCTACAAAAAAAGCAACAAGTATGTCATTAGCGATTGGCATTGTGGGAGCTTTAACACTTGGATTGGGAATGAGTCTTATTTTAACGGATGTAGGCGTTCATTTTGGTTTACAGAATGTAGCAGCGATGGTCGTAGGCATTCTTTTGGGAATTCCGGGCATTGCGCTCGTAGGAGTAGCGTATCCGATGTATAACAAGATTTTAAAGGATGAAAGAGAAAAAATTGCGCCGGAAATCATACGATTAACGGACGAATTATTAAGGTAGCTAAAGTAAAATGTGTACATGTTGCAGTAGATACTTATATATAGAATACGGATATTTTGTAAAAAAGCGGACCAGGGGCAAAAATGGTCCGCTAATTTATTGACAACTTAAATACTTCGTGATACGATGTATTTCATAAAAGGAGGTATCATATGGACGTTCAATTAAAAAGAGGTCTTTTAGATGTATGTGTACTTGCAGCAATTAAGAACGAGGATTCATACGGTTATAAGATTATCAAGGATTTGAAGCCGTTTGTTGAGTTATCGGAGTCCACGTTGTATACGATTTTAAAGAGATTAGAGGCTGCTGATATGTTGGTAGTACGAAGTGTAGAGTATGGCGGCCGATTAAGAAAGTATTATCATATAACCGATGCTGGCAAGGCACGCATTGATGAATTTTTGGAAGATTGGGCAGAGATTGTGTCTATTTATAAATTTGTAGCAAGGGAGGAAGGAACCGATGACGAAACAGGAATTTCTCGATGAATTAGAAAGACGTCTGGCGAAATTGCCAAAAGAAGAACGAAAAGAACGTGTCGCATTTTACGAAGAAATGATCAATGACAGAATGGAAGAGTGGCCGACGGAAGAACAGGCAGTTGCTATGGTTGGTACGGTAGATGAAGTTGTCCAACAGATACTGGTGGATATGCCTTTGGCTGAAGTAGAGGAACAAATGGCAACACCAAGACGCAAATTAAAAGGTTGGCAGCTTATTTGTCTTATAGTGGGGTCTCCCATCTGGGCCTCTTTGCTGATCTCTGTCGTTGCTGTGTTGTTAGCGATTTATGGGGCTGTATGGAGTGTAATTATTGCATTATGGGAGATTGAAATTGCACTGGGAGTTGGTGCGATTGGAACAATTGCCTCCTCCATTTTACTGATTGTGCAAGGAAATGTGGTTCCGGGGCTTGCGTTTATGGGAATCGGTTTTGTTTGCGTCGGATTAACTATTTTTATGTTTTATGCATGCAAAGCAGCAACAAAAGGTATTTGGTCGATTTCAAGACAAATGGTTCTTGCTCTTAAAAAGAGAAGCAGAAGAAAGGAGAACGCCTATGACTAAGAAACATTCCATTGGCTATATTATTGCGACTATTTTTGTGGTTGCTGGGATTGGGATATTTATTTGCGCATGTTTGGCAGGAGGAGAAGACCTTCAGCGTTATTTTGTAAGGGATTATGAAACAAATATACATGAGGTGGAAGAATCCTTTCAGAACATATTGATACAGACGGATACGGCAGACATTGTTTTTGTGCGCTCGGAAAATGGTGAGTGTAAGGTAGAATGCTATGAGGAAAAAGAACGTAAACATGAGGTAATGGTTAAAGATGGTGCTCTTTCGATAAAGGAGATTGATGAAAGAAAATGGTACGAGCACATCTCCCTTTTCTCATTTGCCTCGCCAAAAATCACAGTTTATTTGCCTGAGGAACAATATAAAGAAATGACCATTAGACAAAGTACCGGTGATGTGACCATTCCGAATGGGTTTATGTTCGAAAGTATCCAACTTGTCGGAAGTACAGGTGCTGCCAGATGTTATGCATCCGTTGAAAAAGTATTGCAGATTAACCGTAGCACGGGTGCCGTTGAGGCGGGCAATTTAACCGCGGAACAGTTAAAAATAGAGGTCTCTACCGGACATATAGATGTAGTAGAAGTAGCCTGTGAGGATATAGACATCACAGTAAGCACCGGATTTTTGAAAATGGTGGAGGTATCTTGTCAGAATTTAAAAACAACCGGTGATACAGGTGATATAACATTGTGTGATGTGTTGGTACAAAATCTTTTGTATGCGGAACGAAGTACAGGCGATATATACTTTGAACGCTGTGATGCGAAAGAGATTAAGATGATTACGGATACCGGAGATGTGGAAGGAACGCTTCTTAGCGAGAAAATCTTTTATATTGATACGGATACCGGAAGTGTGGATGTACCAAAGACCCTAAACGGAGGCCTTTGCGAGATTACAACTGACACAGGAGACATTCGAATTGAGATTGTCAAGTAGATGTAAATGCTTCAAAATCCGAATCTGCAAATTATGATGGCAAAATTCTATGAAATATGATAAAATTCTTGTAAGGGTTATTTGATTGGTGAAATCCGACAAATAACGTGCCCACTGGGATAAAAGGAGGACTACATATGAGAAGACGTTTATATGGTGGAATTTTAACAGGAGCATTGGTTGCAGTGATTGTAGTTGCTGTAATTTTGGTGTTGGTTTTGACAAAGGGTGATGATCAGGGTACAAAGAATCCGAACAATCAGACCCAGACCGGTCAGGAAAACAACAATAACAATCAGGACAACGATTCCAATGATGATACAAATGATGATGCCGGCGAAAATACAGGCAATAATGGTAATACTGACGCAGGCGAAAATGGTGATGATACCGGAAATAACGAAGATGCCAATGGAGATACCGGCGCAGGAGATGAGGAAAACGGAAACAACGGCGATAATGCCGGTACCGGTGAAGAGACCTTGGCTATCAATGAAAAAATCGCAGCATTAGCAAGTGAACAGATTGGAAAAGGTTATGAATGGGGCGAGGAAGGTCCTGATAACTTTGACGCATCCGGATTGATTTTCTATTGCTACACACAGAACGGAATCTCTATTCCGCGTACGATTAAAGAAATGGCAACTCATGGGGCAGAAATTGATGAAAAAAATATGATGCCTGGTGACGTAGTATTTTTCTGGAATGATACTCCGGGAACAGAGCAGTTTGTCGGTCTTTATATTGGGGATGGCAAGATTATTATTGTAAGCAGTAGGGCAGATGAGGTTCAAGAAATTTCCGTAGATTCTGACTACTATCAGAAACGTTTCGTATCCGTTCGCCGTTTCTGGGAATAGTTTTTAAAAAAATTAAACCGCAAGGGCGAGATGCTCTTGCGGTCTTTTCATTTATGGACTATTCTAAATTTAGGATTTTTACATAAGGAGTGTTTATGGACCTTAGAACAGATGCAAATATTATTATAAAAAAAGCAATCCATAATGTTTTGCCGGACGAGGCAGTAAAGCGTGCTTTTTCCGCAAGAAAAAGCGCGAAGGGAAAAACCATATTGGTATCTGTCGGTAAAGCAGCGTGGAGTATGGCAAATGCGGCATATGAATGTATGCAGACAAAACCGGACGCGGGTATTGTAATTACCAAGTACGAACATAGTAAAGGACCAATCGGGAAACTGGAAATCTTTGAAGCAGGTCATCCCATACCGGATGAAAACTCCTATCGGGCAACAAGACGTGCATTAGAAATGACAACAGCATTAGAGGAAGAAGATGAAGTTATTTTTTTACTTTCCGGAGGTGGTTCTGCATTATTTGAATATCCTTTAGTAGAAGCAGATGAGGTACAAAAAATCACGGCGCAACTCTTATCTTGTGGTGCCAATATAGTGGAAATCAATACCATCCGAAAACGGCTGTCGGCAGTGAAAGGCGGTCGTTTTGGAATTCATTGCAATCCTGCGAAAGTTTTTTGCGTGATTTTGTCGGACATCGTTGGAGACCCACTTGATATGATTGCTTCGGGTCCTGCGTATCCGGACACTTCAACTTGTGCAGATGCAGAAAGAATCATTGAGAAATACGGATTAGAGCTATCGGAAGATGCGAAGGTGTTTCTAAAGGTTGAAACACCTAAGCAATTAACCGGAATTGAAACACAGGTTACCGGAAATGTGAAACAGCTGTGCGATGCCGCACAAGAGGCATGTAAGGAATTGGGTTATCAGGTTATCCGTGTCACGGATGAACTGGATTGCGAAGCTTATCAGGCAGGAGAAATATTCGTTCGATTGGCGTCGAAATATCAAAATGCCCAGGTGCCGCTTGCGTTCATCTGTGGAGGTGAAACTGTGGTGAAGGTCACTGGGACCGGAAAAGGCGGACGTAATCAGGAACTTGCCTTGTCTGTAGCAGAGGGTATCGTCAATATGGACAATGTAGCTGTTTTTTCCGTGGGCTCGGATGGAACAGATGGCCCCACAGACGCAGCAGGTGGTTATGTTGATGGTTCCACGTTAAAACGATTAAAGGCAGCAGGCATTGATGTAAAGGAATCTCTGAAAAATCATGATTCCTATCATGCGCTAAAAGCTGTTGAGGGTCTGATTATTACCGGTCCAACGGGTACGAATGTAAACGATTTGACAGTTTTGTTAGTGAAAGCAAAAAAATAATATAAAGTGAACGTTTGCTTTTTACACCTGTAAGATTTTTCCGTCAGTAGAAATGGTAATCACCTGCCATGGAATAAATTTGCCACTTGCTTGCAAAGCTTTTTTGGCTGCCATTTCAATTCCACCACAGCATGGCACTTCCATACGAACAATGGTAATGCTTTTGATGTTATTGTTTGCTATAATTTGTGTTAGTTTTTCTGAATAGTCTACAGTATCAAGCTTCGGACAGCCAATCAAGGTAATGTGATTACGGATAAATTCATTATGGAAGTTTCCGTAAGCAAAGGCAGTACAGTCTGCTGCAATCAGCAGGTTAGCGTTGTCAAAATATGGTGCATTCACCGGAACTAGCTGAATTTGTACCGGCCACTGTTGTAATTGGCTGTCCATGGAAACCGAGGCAGAGTTATATACCGTATCATTGGCAGAAACAAGGTTTTCTCCTTTTCGTTCAATACTTTTAGCATGAGAGCCCGGACATCCGCAAGGAAGTGGTGCAGACTCTTTTCTTGCTTTGGCCGCTAGTACAGCCGCCTCGTCATACGCCGGAGCCTCTCGTTCCTCAAAAGAAATGGCATCTACCGGACACGCAGGCAAACAATCGCCCAAACCATCACAATAATCTTCTCTGGTTAAACGTGCCTTTCCATCTATCATTTCAATTGCTCCTTCGTGGCAGGCTGTGGCACATGCACCACAACCGATGCATTTTTCTTCGTCAATTTTAATTATTTTTCGAATCATATCTTTTCCCTCCTATAACTTAATAGATAAAAAATTTTTGATGCAAATATTTTGTTTGCAATAAATGTGATCGAAAGTTTCTGACTGTATCTTGTGTTTGTAAGTTGAGTATAATAAAATGCAAATAGAAAGTATGTTGAAAATTCAACGGGAGAAGAAAAATGGAAGAATTATTTTTGATTTTAAGTGAATGTCCGATGTTCAAGGGTGTGGAATCCTCAAATTTGCTCGGAATGTTAAAGTGCTTGGGTGGAGAAAAAAGAGAATACAAAAAAGGCGAGGTTATTTTTGCAGAAGGTTCTATCGCCGGTTTGGTAGGGATCGTGTTAAAGGGTAATGTGCAAATTACAAGAACGGATTATTACGGAAATCGTAGTATCGTGGCGGAAATTGGAGCTCCACAGTTGTTTGGAGAGACCTTTGCCTGTGCAGATGTTAGGCAACTTCCGGTGGATGTGATTGCGGCCGGCGATACAGTAGTACTTCTTATGGATGCCAAGCGGATTGTGAATACATGCAGTAACTCTTGTGAATTCCACCGCCGGATTATTTTTAATTTACTGAAAATCGTGTCTCAAAAAAATCTTAAGTTTCATCAGAAGATAGAGATTACATCCCAGCGAACCACCCGGGAAAAATTGATGACTTATCTGATGCTACAAGCCAAGGAAAAGCAAAGCAATACATTTGAAATACCTTTTGACCGACAGGAGTTGGCGGATTATCTGGAGGTGGACCGAAGTGGTTTGTCAGCAGAAATCAGCAAGTTAAGAAAAGAAGGGATTTTGGAGTGCGAAAAAAACCGTTTTACATTAATAGGAAAAGGTCTTGTGTAAAGAAAAAGAATTATTTAAAATATTAGTGGATATATAATACAGAGTTTGAATGGAGGAAAGAAAATGCTTACTTATGAAGAAATTACAAAAAGCGAAGCGATAAAAACATATATTATTCGTGCGGACGAATCCTTGGGAGCATTGGGATTTACGGAACATAGTTTTGCACATGTCATTCATGTTGCAGAAACAGCAGGATATATTTTAGAGAATTTGGGTTATGATGAACGGACCATTGAACTGGCAAAAATTGCAAGTTATCTTCACGATATCGGAAACCTGATTAATAGAAAAGATCATTCCCAGTCCGGTGCATTAATGGCATGGAGTATATTAAACGATATGGGCTGTGACCCGGCGGAGGTTGCAACCATTGTAACAGCCATCGGAAATCATGATGAAGGTACCGGTGTACCGGTAAATGCTGTGGCAGCAGCTATGATATTAGCGGATAAGGCCGATGTACGTCGTTCTCGCGTGCGTAATCGAGACATTTCCAAGTTTGATATTCATGATAGGGTAAACTATTCTGTTGAGAAATCTTATTTAAGAGTAAACGAAGAAAAAACTACGGTTACTTTGGAATTGACAGTAGATACCCAGTTCGGTTCCGTAATGGATTATTTTGAGATTTTTATGGAGCGAATGATCTTGTGTAGAAAAGCGGCAGAGAAATTAGGGCTGAAATTTAAATTACAGATTAATGGTCAACATTTGCTGTAGAACAAAAGTGGTCACACAGAATGGGAAAAAAGGCATAAATTTCTCTATAAAGTTTATAGTTATTTTATATTCTGTTCGATTGACTTTAATAGTAGATGTTGTTAAAATGAAGTTACAAAGAAAGTTTACCGCTGACCGATATGCGGTATAAAAATGGTCGGGTTGAAAGTTTTATCCCCTGCATAGAGGCAGGGGATTTTTTACAAAGGGGATGAGTTAATGAAAAGAACAGGTTTTTACATTGTTAAAGACAAATTTTTTGAAGATATGAACGAACCATATCTAAAGGGAAATAAAAAAGAAAGTCGACCACATTATTATTGCTTTGAGGATAGTAGAACGGGAATTTGTTGGATGATTCCTATGTCTCGTCAGGTTGAGAAGTATAAGAAAATTATAAATAAAAGACTCGACACAAAAAAGACCTGCGATATATTGTATATTACAAAGTTGGATGATGGAGGCGAAAGTGTCTTTCTGATCCAAGATATGTTTCCAATTACGGAAGAGTATATCGAACGAGAATATACAATTGCTGGAAAGCATATGTTGTTGTCCAGTGAGCAAAGGGTTCATGAATTAGAAAGAAAAGCAAAAAAGGTGTTGAAGAAATTACAACACGGCGTGAAATTTACGCCAACACAGCCAGATATTATGAAGATTATGAACAGATTAAATAGAAAAAAAGAAGAATGAACATTTGCTCATTCTTCTTTTTATTTTTGGGCATAAAAATAGACACTTGTATTGCCATAATCAGATTTACATACCGAAGAGGTAAGACGTGTGTCGTTCAAGGACTATTTTTTATTGACTTTGAGTTAATATCACAAAAAAGGAAAGAGAGTCAATAACTTTATCTTTTCATCAGAGAGAAACCTTGATACAATGAATGTAGGTTGTAAATACGTGATAAATGTAAAAAGAGAGGGCATCAGAGTGAAGAATTTGTTTGTATACGGAACACTTATGAGTGGGCAGAGAGCCGCAGATAAAATGAGTGATGGTAAGTATTTAGGCGATTATAGATTAGATGGATACGCTATGTATAATCTGGGGCGTTATCCGGGGATCATCCCAATGGAAGGGGAGTGCGTTTACGGTGAATTGTACGAAATTTCTGAGGACATGATTCCGGTGTTGGATGAATACGAAGAAGAAGGAAGTTTATACCATCGAAGAGAAGTCATGGTAAGAGCATATGATTGGAAACCGGAGTTTCCATGTGTTGAGGCTGCTAATTCAGAAGGAAATAGAAGTTTACACCCGGTTAATGAAATGGCAGAAGCAATTGTCTATGTTTACGCACAAGAAGTAAAGAGTGATGTTATGAAGCATCCTTGGGGAAGAAAATAAAGTGCAAAAACACAATGTTATATAAAGACATTGTAAGAAATATATAAGCAATATAGATACGATTTATATTGGTAACGTTTAGGAGGGGTAAAATGAAAGTATTATTACTTAACGGAAGTCCAAGAGCAAATGGTAACACGGCACTTTCTTTGGAGGAAATGGTAAAGGTGTTTACAGAAGAAGGAATTGAAGCAGAAGTCATTCAAGTTGGAAACAAAGATATCCGTGGCTGTTTGGCTTGTGGCGGTTGCTACGAAACAGGAAAATGTGTCATTGATGACCTTGTGAATGAAGTGGGCGAAAAGTTTAAAGAAGCAGATGGATTGGTAGTGGCGAGCCCGGTATATTATGCGTCTGCAAACGGAACCATAACTTCTTTTATGGACCGCCTGTTTTACAGTACCAACTTTGATAAGACCATGAAAGTGGGAGCAAGTGTAGCGATAGCTCGTCGAGGAGGATGTTCTGCAACCTTTGACCAGTTAAATAAATATTTTACAATCAGCGGTATGCCGATTGCATCCAGTCAATACTGGAACAGTGTACATGGCGGAGCTCCGGGCCAGGCAGAACAAGATGCAGAAGGACTTCAGACTATGAGAGCGTTGGCTAGAAATATGTCATTTTTAATGAAGAGCATTGCTTTAGGAAAAGAAAAATACGGCTTGCCGGAGAAGGAAAAGCACGTGTATACAAATTTCATTCGATAAATAGTGGAAAAAATTCGCTCCACCAATTATAATAAAACAAAAAACACTTTGGGGGACAAAATGAAGATAAAGAACAAAAAGATGGCTTACGAGCAAGTGCTGAAGCAACCACCGTATGTTCATAAAAAACCGTTGAAACAATGGCCGATTCTTCGATGGGTTGTTTCGATATATTCCTTTTTCGATTTAATGAGAGTAGGATTTCAATACAGAGAAATCGGCATGGAGAAACTTGGAAAAAAAGAACCATGTCTCATTTTGATGAATCATTCCTGCTTTATTGATATGGAAATGGTGGGACGCATTTTTAGAAAGCGCCGTTATTCGATTGTAACCACATTGGATGGAATGGTGGGCTTAGGCTGGCTAATGCGTCTTTTGGGTTGTATTCCCACACGTAAATTTGTATCCGACCCGGCATTAATTAAGGATATGGTTTATGCTACAAAGAATTTAAAAAGTTCTGTGGTGATGTATCCGGAAGCAAGCTATAGCTTTGACGGGACTGCAACGGATTTACCAAGTAGCTTGGGAAAATGTTTAAAGGTTCTCGGTGTTCCGGTAGTTATGGTGCGTACCTATGGAGCTTTTTCCAGAGATCCTTTGTATAATAACCTACAGCTTCGTAAGGTAAAAGTACGGGCAGAAGTGGAGTATTTATTGTCCCCGGAAGACATAAAGGCAAAAACGCCGGATGAATTAAATGCCATATTAAAAGAACAGTTTTCCTTCGATCATTTCCGTTGGCAGCAGGAAAATAAGGTTCGAATCGATGAACCATTCCGCGCAGATTATTTAAACCGCGTATTATATAAGTGCCCGAACTGTCAGACAGAGGGTAAGATGGAAGGCAAAGGTATTTTTGTTACCTGCCATCATTGCGGTAAAAAGTATGAATTGACCGAATATGGTTTTATGAAGGCTGTCGAAGGAGAAACAGAAATTGATCATATTCCGGATTGGTATCGTTGGGAAAGAGAATGTGTGCGCAAGGAGATTTTAGACGGCACATATTTGTTAGATAAAGCAGTAGACATTGTAATGATGGTGAATACCAAATGCGTTTATCGTATTGGCGAAGGGCGTTTGCGTCATACAAATGAAGGATTTCATCTGACGGCTTTTAACGGAAAGTTAGATTACCATCAGGCGCCAACATATTCCTATAGTTTGTACTCCGATTACAATTGGTATGAGTTGGGAGATGTGGTTGGCATTGGCGATCATGAGAGACAGTACTATTGTATTCCGAAAGACGGCGAAGATATTGTAGCAAAGACGCGATTGGCTGCTGAGGAATTGTACAAGATTGCCAAGGAAAAAGAAGCACAGAAACGTGCGAACAGTAAAAAATAATTAAAAATCATAAGAACAGGAAGAAGTCTTTCTTCGCTGTAATTGTACCCCTTTGCTTGAACACTCATGGTAAAGGGGTATTTTTTGTAATAGAATCAACGCTTTGTGTACATACTATGACCGCAAGTAAAAGAGAAAAAGGAGCGAGGTATGAATACTTTAGCGCTGGAAAAACTTGGATATGGTATTTATCTTATTGTTTCAAAAGATGAGGCACAAGACAATGGTTGTATTACGAACTGTGTGATGCAGGTTACGAGCGGAGAAGTGAAAATTGTAGTGGCATTAAATAAGCGAAATCTTACCCACGATATGATTTTGAAGAATAAAACATTTAATGTTTGCATTCTTACGGAGGAGACGCAGTTTGCTTTTATACAGCGATTTGGATTTTTAAGCGGACGTGATTGTGAGAAGTTTAAAGATTATCCGCATGCGGAGCGGGCAAAAAACGGAATTCTTTATGTTACGGATTCTGCTAATGCATATATTTCCGCAACCGTATTAGAAACAGTAGATGTGGGGAGTCATACACTTTTTATTGCAGAAGTTACTGATACATCGGTATTTAGCGATGCGCCGGCTGCGACATATGCATATTATCACAGTAATATTAAGGCAAAAAGTACGGTTGTCCCGGGGAAAAAGGGAGAGATTGACTGTCATAAGAAATCCGATGGTAATTACAAAGAAAAGAATGGTTAGAAACAAAAAAAGAGACTCGGGGAAGTCTCTTTTTTTGTCTTTAAATGAAAAAATTAAAAAGCACAACGAGTGTTCGCATAATTATCTGTTTAAAATTAATTTTGTCAATTCAACCGGTTCAACAATCTTGCCGTCTTTGTAAACACGCATGTTTCCGGAAGCAATTTCATCAATAAGAATGACCTCATTGTTGTTGTAACCAAATTCAAATTTAATATCCCATAAATCAAGTCCGATGGATTTCAAGTCATCAGCAACGATTTTTGTAATCTTTAAGGTCTGTTCCTTCATGCTTGCAAACATTTCAGGTGTCATTACGCCAAGAGCTGCAAGTCCTTCACCGGTTACAAGTGGGTCACCTAAAGCATCGTTTTTGAAAGTGCATTCTACGTAGCCGCCTTTCAATACAGTACCGTCTTTAATGTATTCGCCATATCTGCGGATGAAACTTCCTGTCGCAACTAAACGGCAGATAACTTCAAGACCATGTCCAAATACAGTTGCAGGAAGAACTTCCATTGTTGCATTTTCAACATCGGCTCCAACGTAGTGAGTTTTGATGCCTGCATTCTTCAACAGTTCAAAATAATGAATGGATGTTTCGAGGTTTGCTTTTCCAATTCCGTCGATGGTTAAACCAACGGTGTTTTCACCCGGATCAAACACTCCGTCTTTTCCGGTACAATCGTCTTTAAATTTAAGCATTACATTGCCGTTTTCAAGGCTGTAAACATCTTTTGTTTTTCCTTCATAAATTTTCTTCATGGATATGACTCTCCTTCGCATGGTTGATGTTAAAAACTATAAATTAAATGTAACATATTTTTTTTCAAAGGAAAATATTTTCTTTTAAAAACGATGCTTATTTATATTAATGATAATTATAAGAAGAGCTTATGAATAAAGGATGATTTATAAGCGTTGAGTGCTTGAAATTTGAGATGTCAAAGATGGTCATAAAATATTCATAATTTCTTGAGTTGCCGAGTTGATAATGTTATAATGAAAAAAATAGGGGGGCAAAAGATGAAGGAAAAGATTTTTAACATGATTAAAAATC
Organism: Lachnospiraceae bacterium; assembly: GCA_045593085.1. Taxonomy (GTDB): domain Bacteria; phylum Bacillota; class Clostridia; order Lachnospirales; family Lachnospiraceae; genus XBB1006. The sequence continues at coordinate 92,717 of JAZNWA010000015.1, forward strand.
CGATTATTATCGGTATTTTTGTGGCAGTTCTCGGAATGGTTTTATGCGGAATATTCGCGCTGAAAAAAACGGCAACCAATTGTCCGGATGTGGTAGTAGAATTTTGCGATACGTTGGTCCGTTACGATCAGGAAGATGTTATCGAGCAGTTGCGTGACACGAATTTGATTCGTTATGGCTTAGAGAAAGACAAGATTATTCAGCAACTGAATGAACGGATGGAGAAAAAAGGGATTAAAGTCAGTTATACATTGGGTGATGTGGAAATTATAGAGACAGAAAATTCAACGACCCAAGAGACAGAATATAAATGTCATGCAATGTTGATAATCCGACAAAAAGGTGAAATAACCGAGGTGTTAAATATGACTTTTTATGTAGCACAACGTAAAGGAGAAGAGACAATTATCGATTTCCAATGCCCGGAACTTGGTGTGGAATAGAAGGAGGACAGAATGGGAAAGAAGATTTATCGCAGACTTGGGATTTTAATTCTTATCTTGTCGGCAATGGCTATTTTTACCGGATGTCAGCCGGCAAGGGTTCATACTCAAACAGATATTAAAAAGGATTTGTCCGGAGAAAGAGTTATCACCGTTAATATCGAAAAGAGTACAGTAAGCGAGTATTATGACGGAACAATGCAGCAGATAAGCCAGGTTATTGATGCAGCCTGTCCGGAAGAACTGACATGGAGTTACGCAGAAGAGGGAACTGCCTATGAACTTCAGTTTGTATTGGCATTTTCATCAATCGATGATTACAACACGAAAGTGCATAAGATTATGACCGGCGAGACGTACAAAGAGACGGATGAGCCATGGGTGGAGTTTGAAGATACCGATACTTTTTGGAAGAAGAAATTCTATTTTGAAGAGGATTTTACAAGCATCGAATTGCTCAAATGGTTAAAGGACGCTCTGGTGAAAGAGGGTATCGTCAGTCAAAGAGACAGTGCCTATATTTTTTCAAATGGTGAAAACTATATCAAATATAATAATAATCAGTATTCCACTTATGAATATGCATATGTAGAAGATAAGGAATTTGTTCCGTATAAGCGTATTGAGATTCGAACCATTGCAAACGAAGACGGAACTTACGACAGAGATGTTCTCTTTGTCTTAGAGTGGGATCGTGCCGCTTCGGTATCTTATGAGGAGTTAGTGAAGGAGGCCATGGCCGAATTTGTTCCGGAAGGTGCTACGACTGCTTGGGAGATGAATGAAGAGGAAGGAGAGCAGAGTTTTCGAATCAGCAAGGAAAATATGGATGTTGAGGCTGTAAATGCGTTCATGGCCCATTGCTTTGGCGAAACGGGTACAAAGTTTAATGTTTTAGAACAAACCGGATACTTTGTGCGTTTTACACTTCAAAAGAAATATGAGGAGACCGTTAATTTTGTACGTTTTTATGATAAAGATATGAAATTTGGACCTGAGGTAGTATATTACATTCAGTCTGAAGACGGATATACTTTGCTTGGAAATGATAAGGCAACCAATGCAAAAGGTGTTTCAGCAATGTCCTCAAATAAAAGTTTTTCCGTAACATTCCAGCGTGTTTTTTCTGCAACAAATGTACAGGTTGTAACGAATGTTTTAGGCGATGATGAATTCGAACGAACCACAAAAATCGCGTTTGATAAGGCGCCGATGGGAACAGACTTGCTCAAGATTGAAAAAAACATCAATCGTTTGTTTGGAGGTTTCGTGTCTGCTACTATGTATGGTGATGGAACCATCGAGAAGATAACGATAGACGATAGTTCCTACGAATATGATCTGGAGGAAATTCAGGACATTGCAGCATGGAAAGAAATGCTGAAAGTTGAGATTATCGCTGAGGAAATAGATGGTGTGTTAGTGTATACCCTCATTCAGCGTGGTTCATCAGAGGACATTAAAAATAGTGATATCTATATGCTTGGTCAGTCCGGAAATATCTCTTATGGAACGTCAACCAAGGGTTTGCGCTTAAAAAATGAAACCGGGTTTTCACAGAGTGTGAACCTTTCCAGACTGATAACCCAGATGACAGATACATGTTCAATAGAATATATTATTGTTTTACCGGGAGGAAGTAAAGTCGACTTCTGCAATATTGCAGGTTATGATGCGAAGGGAAAGCAAGTAACAATTAATACAACTTTAAAGACGATGGATGTTTCTGTTGTGGCAAAAAGAATCAATGGATGGTATATGGGATTTTTGTTCTTTATGTTGGTGGTTTTAGCAGGAATTGTTCTACTCGTACAAAAATACGGACTGTTCCAAAAAGCGGTTGTTATGATTAAAGATTACGTGGAAACTGCGAAAAACCACGAAGAGGAAGAACCGGAAGAGCAGATGCAAAAACAGACTTTCGCATTTACACCGCAGGCACTTAAGAAAAAAACAGAGTCTGTCATCAAATCGGATAACAAAAATATTGTTGTAAATGAAGGGGAAGAAGGCATAGAAAAAGAACAAGAAGTGATTGAAATTTCAGAAGAGAATCTTGAAAATTTAGACATCGAAATCGATTTATAAAGATAATAAAAAATGTAATCCGTAAAAGGATTACATTTTTTTTATTGCGTCTAAAATTAGCATATATACGAGGGCACGTTCCTGAGAAGCAACACTTATACTTTGTAAACGCATGAAGTGTTCTTTGCAGATTTTTACGATGGAACTGATTTTTTCTTCATCGTTATTATCAACCGCTTTATTAAATTTGACAATTAAATCACGGCTTGCAATTTCAATATTACTTTTTTTGGAGTTTGCCATTTCGTCAACCAATTTGCTGACAAATACAACATCCGGGTGGTTGGTATGTAAACTCTTTTTTGAAGTATTGCTATAGTTGGTAACAAGACGGAGTACATCTTTTTCGCCTGCTACAGCAGATACAATTTTTATGTTATCTCTCGGATACTCTTTTTTTGGTTCTTTAAAGGCATCTCCTAAAGCTTTAATCAAATCATCGCGTCCTAAATTTCCAGCCATACTAATCAGTCTCCTTTGTTACATTTGACAAATATTCTTAAGTAATAGAATACATCGAAATTCTAAAAAATTCAATCAATTCAAAGAACTTTTTGTATAGTTCACAAAAATTTCCGCATAATACCTAAGACATCATTGATGGAAAGGAGATTTCGTTATGGCACAATTATCTGAAAAAGAACTTTCATTATTGAATGAATCCTTATCAGAGGAAGAACTTTTGGTAAAAAAATACCAGATGCTTGCTAATCATGCACAAGATCCGGAAATCCAGAAAAAAATGCAGCAGGTTTCCGACAGACACCAGAGACACTTTAACGATTTATATTCATTATTAGGTTAAAAGGGAGGCAGGTTATGAATCAGACTTATACAGAAAAAGAGATTTTAGGAGACGCATTGTCTACTGCAAAAGCAACAACCGGTCATTTTGACACATTTTCCAACGAGTGTGCACATGAAAATGTGAGAAACACCATGTTGAATATCTTGTCAGATGAACATGACATTCAGGATGACTTATTCCACATGATGTCCGACAGGGGATATTACCCGACACCGGAAGCCGATGCAAAAAAGGTGGAATCTGCGAAGCAGAAATACCAGCAGTCCTATAAGATGGTTTAGAAAAATACCCATTTGCCACAACCGGCAGATGGGTGTATACTTATAAAAACGAATGAAAAAGTAGGAGATATACGTGAGTAAGGATAGAGTTTATTTGATTGGTTTCATGGGTGTCGGAAAGACAACGGTGGCAAAATCATATGCGGCAAAGACCCGCTGTAGGTGGGAAGACACCGATGCTTATATTGAAAAGCGGGAAAACAGTACCGTTTGGGAGATTTTTGCTAAAAACGGTGAGGCATACTTTCGCGACCTGGAAACAACTGCGTTAAAAGAGACTTCTGGAAAAAATGATATCGGTGAGACTATGGTTATTTCTTGTGGCGGTGGAATTGTATTAAAAGAGGAAAATGTCAAATATATGAAAGAACATGGCGAAATTGTTTACCTGCGTGCAGGTTTGGAGACACTTGTTTCCCGTTTGCAAAGTTCAGAAGGAAGACCTGTTTTGCAGGAGGGCAAAAAGACATTGGAGGAAAAGGTTTCGCAACTAATGCATTTACGTAGCGAGAAGTATGAGAAGGCAGCAGATATTATTATTGATACGGATAATCTGACGCCGGAAGATGTTGTAGAAGTTTTATTGAAATAAGAAAAAGAGACCGGATGAAATGGAACCCAAATGTTAGACAAGAAACTAACATTTGGGGTGGATTTCATCCGGTCTCTTTTTTGCGTGCTTATTTTTAATGTACTTCCTTGCGAAGTTTCCATTGTCTGAGTTTATGATTGATTGCTTCTTTCCAAATGGTTGGATGGAATAAAATCAGCATAGGGAAGAGTTCTAAACGGCCGATTAACATATCAAGCATAAGGACAATTTTAGAAAATGGTGTGAAGAAACTAAAGTTACAAGTTGGTCCAACCATGGAGAGTCCCGGCCCGATATTATTAATTGTTGCGGCTACCGCTGTAAAATTGGTCGTGAAGTCATGACCTTCGAAAGAAAGGGCAAAAACAGACGACACGAAAAGTATTATAAAGGTAATAAAATATACATTGGTCGATCGAACAACTTCGTGTTCAATTAATTTATTATCCATTTTTAATTTGCGAACCGAGCGTGGGTGAATGTAATAGCATAGCTCACGGTAAATTGATTTTAACAAAATCAGGATACGCGAAACTTTTAATCCACCACCGGTACTGCCTGCACAAGCACCGATAAACATAAGCAAGACCAAAATCATTTTACTGGATTCGCTCCACATATCAAAATCTGTCGTCGCAAATCCGGTTGTAGTAATAATGGAGCCTACTTGAAAGAAAGAGTGTCTGATTGCATCAAGGATTGCTGTTCCGCTACGGAATAACTGGAAGGCGATAAAGCCGACAGATGCAAATATAATTGTAAAGTAACTGCGAATTTCTTCCAAACAGAGTGCTTTCTTGACTTTACCAAAAATAATCAGATAATATGCGTTAAAGTTTACGCCAAATAAAATCATAAAAATGGTTATAGTCCACTGAATATGCGGAGCATAACTTGAAATACTGTCATTTTTTATTCCAAAGCCACCGGTGCCGGCAGTTCCGAAAGCAGTTGTGATGGAATCAAATAACGGCATTTTTCCAATCAGAAGGACAATGATTTGTAATAAGGTCAAACCGATGTAAATTAAATATAAAAGTCTGGCAGTCGTGGAAACCTTTGGAACCAGTTTTCCGACTGTAGGACCAGGGCTTTCGGCTCTCATTAAGTTCATATTTGAACCACCAACCATAGGCAGAATGGCCAAAAGGAAAACCAAAACACCCATGCCCCCAATCCAATGTGTGAAACTACGCCACATTAAAGAGGTATATGAGAGCGCTTCCACGTTTGTGAGAATGCTCGCACCGGTTGTGGTAAAGCCGGATACGGTTTCAAATAATGCATCGATATAAGAAGGAATTTCACCTGTTAAACAGAACGGAACGGCACCTGCGGCACTTAACAAAATCCAGCTTAGGGCAGTTGCCAGACAACCTTCTTTTAAATAAAAAACAGTGCTTTTCGGCTTGTGTAATGTGACAACAGTTCCGAGTAACAGCGCCAGAACTGCAACTGTTAAGTATGCAAATCCTTCTTGCTCTTTATAGGCAAGAGAAACGATGCAAGGTAATAACAACAAGATACCTTCAATACGCAATACTTGTCCAAGAAGATATCGTATAATAGAAGTGTTCATGTTCTGTCTCCAAAATTATGCTAAAATATCAGTAATATTACTAAAACCGGAGTGTGTTGTAACAACAACTACGGAATCTCCTACCTGGATAGAGTCCGGTCCTTTTGGAATCAGGACTTTCCCTTTTCGGTTAATGAGGGAAACTAACAGGCCTTTTCTTAATTTCAAGTCTTTTAAAGGGATATTAGTTACTCCCGATTCCTCGGTAACATTAAATTCGATGGCCTCTACCCGGCTGTCAAACATATGATACAGGGTTTCAATATTTCTGTTTAAGGAATCTTTTTTTGCACGGACGTAGGCAACGATTGCTTCAGCGATAATGTATCGCGGATAAAGCACGCTTCCTAAATCCAGGCTGTCAATAACATCACTGAAAGTAATACGGTTAATCTTCGTAATTACTTTGGCGTGTGAAACTTGTTTTGCGTAAAGGGTAAGTAAGATGTTTTCTTCATCAATACCGGTTAACGGAACAAAGGATTCACAATCTTTGATACCTTCTTCCAGCAATAAGTCCTGGTCGGTTCCGTCACCGTTTATAATAATGGCCTTTGGAAGAAGCAAACTGAGTTCTTCACAACGTGCTTTATCTAATTCGATGATTTTAACAGAGACCCCTCGTCGGATAAGGCGTTCGGCCAAATAGTACGCAACCTTTCCGCCTCCGATGATCATAGTATTTTTTACTTTGTTTGTTTTAAATCCGATTTCTTTTAAGAAATTTTTTGTGTGCTTAATCGGAGCGATGAATGAAAGCAAATCTCCGGCTTTTAGGACAAAATTACCGGATGGGATAAAAATCTCTCCGTTTCGTTCGATGGCACAGATAAGAATATCGTTGTCGATACGGTTGCCAAGTTGGAAAATTGCCATATTATCCAAAAGATTTCCTTCCGGGATTTTAAATTTAACAATTTCAGCCATATTATGGGCAAATGGATTTACCTCCAAAGCCGACGGGAGATACAAAATGCGGGCAGCTTCATTCGCAGCTTCCATTTCAGGATTAATAATCATTGCAAGACCAAGCTTATTCTGCAAATAGTTTACTTCTTTACTGTAATCCGGTGTTCTAACACGGGCAATGGCAGAACAATTACCAACCTGAGTGGCAATGGTGCAGCATAAGAGGTTTAATTCATCGGAATCCGTAACGGAAATGATTAAATCGGCATTTTGAATGCCGGCTTCCAACTGAAGGGAATGGCTGGCACCGTTTCCTACAATGCCAAGGGCATCGCAAACGTCTGTAACAGCTTGAACGCGTTTCGGATTTTTGTCAATAACGGTGATGGCATGCCCTTCTTTGACCAACTGTTCGGCCAAGGTAGTGCCCACTTTCCCGCATCCTACAATGATGATATTTAAACCTAGTGAATTTTGACGAGAATTTCCCATAGTTGTAGCTCCTCAATACAATTTAACTGATTATATTTCCTCAATATAGTTTACACCGGTTGCATCATTTAAAATCACAAGCATTTCTGCATGACTTCTTCTGATGTTACTTAAGATGCTTAAGGTGTAGGAAGTGTTTTTTTCCATATCCTGGTGAATCTGAAAACTCAATACTTCAAAATTGTTTTCTTTTGCATATTCTAAGAAAGCGCTAAATGGGACCTGCGCACTATCATATTCAATGTATACATCGATGAATTTGGATTGTTTACGGGTCCAAACGTCGAAGGCCTGAAATACCGACATAATAATTACAATAACGGCACCACATAAAATGGCACCTTCGTAAAAACCGATACCAATTGCCAGACCACTACAAGCAGCTGCCCACAAACAAGCTGCGGTAGTAACGCCTTTGATTTTATTTTTGCCGGTTACAATAATCGTACCTGCACCAAGGAAACCGATACCGCTGATAACTTGAGCACCCATACGGACCGGGTCACCTATTTCAAATACCTTGTATACATACTGATTCGTCATCATAACCATTGTAGCACCAAGGCAAACCAAAATATAGGTACGAAAACCTGCGGCCTGATTTTTTCGCTCTCTTTCAATACCTAAAACACCTCCGATAAGGATTGCCAATACTACTCGGAAAATGACCGAAACCAAATTCAAATCTCTTAAATAATCCATAAAACCACCTCTAAAATAATTTAATTTATTTTACCACCACGGCTAACAACCGTCAATCCTAGGTGTCCCTTTTTAGTCCCAATAAAAACAGGAATTTCAGAACATTTAAAGAACACAAAATGGACAGAAAAATATTGAATTATGGGGTATTCGTTTTGGTTTAAAGATGTTATAATAATATAGATGTGTTTTTGGCGACACGAACATAGAAGTAAAAAAAACAGACATATGAAAGAGGGAAAAAAGATGAGAAGTGATATTGAAATCGCTCAGAGCGTACAGATGCAGCCAATCGGCGAAATCGCAAAGAAGTTAGACATTCCGGAAGAGTATATTGAACTCTACGGACGTTACAAAGCAAAAATTGATTATCATTACTATACAGAGCATCTTGCAAATAAGCCGGATGCGAAATTGATTTTGGTTACAGCTATTAATCCAACCCCGGCGGGAGAAGGAAAAACAACCACAACCATCGGTGTAGCTGATGCTTTAAACCGTTTGGGACATAAGACTATGGTAGCTTTACGTGAGCCATCCTTGGGACCGGTATTCGGCGTGAAAGGTGGAGCAGCCGGTGGCGGATATGCCCAGGTGGTTCCGATGGAAGATATTAACTTACATTTTACCGGTGACTTACATGCAATCGGAGCAGCTAATAACTTAATCGCTGCAGTGATTGATAATCACATTTATCAGGGAAATGAATTAGACATTGATACCAACCGCGTAACCTGGCGTCGTGCAATGGATATGAATGACCGTCAGTTAAGAAACATTGTTGACGGATTAGGCGCAAAAACAGATGGTGTTACCAGACAGGATGGTTTTGATATAACCGTTGCTTCTGAAATTATGGCAATCTTCTGTCTCGCAAACAACATTTCAGACTTGAAAGAACGAGTAGCAAAGATTATTGTTGCTTACAACAGAAGCGGACAGCCTGTTACCGCAGGTGATTTAAAGATTCAGGGTGCTGTTGCAGCATTATTAAAGGATGCATTAAAGCCAAACTTAGTTCAGACCTTAGAAGGAACTCCGGCATTTATCCATGGTGGACCATTTGCAAATATCGCTCACGGATGTAACAGCGTTATCGCAACCAAAATGGGTATGAAGATGACTGACTACATGGTAACAGAAGCAGGATTCGGTGCTGACCTTGGTGCAGAAAAATTCATCGATATTAAATGTCGCATGGCAGGAATTAAGCCACACGCAGTTATCCTTGTAGCAACCATCCGTGCGTTAAAATACAACGGTGGCGTAAAGAAAGCAGATTTAAATGAAGAAAACGTAGAAGCATTAAAGGCAGGCTTGCCAAATTTAATGAAACACGTTGAAAACATTAAGAACGTATATAACTTACCGGTTGTTGTTGCAATCAATAACTTCCCGACCGATACCGAAGCAGAAGTTGCAGAAGTGAGAAAAGCTTGTGAAGCAATGGGCGTAGAAGTGTCCTTATCTGAAGTATGGGCAAAAGGCGGAGCCGGTGGTGAAGACCTTGCAAGAAAGGTTGTTGCACTTTGCCAGGCAGAAGAAAGTACCATGCAGTTTGTTTATGATGCGGAAATGCCAATCAAAGAAAAAATCAAAGCAATCGCAACCAGAGTTTATGGTGCGGATGATGTTGAATTTTTACCAAAGGCAAATAAAGAAATTAAATCCTTAGAAGAATTTGGCTACGGCAATCTTCCGGTATGTATGGCAAAGACCCAGTATTCCTTATCTGATGATCAGAAGAAATTAGGCAGACCAACCGGATTTAAGATGACCATTCGTGATATTACTCCGGTTGTAGGTGCAGGATTTATTGTTGCATTAACCGGTGAAATTATGAGAATGCCAGGTTTGCCGAAAGTTCCTTCCGCAGAAAACATTGATGTTTTAGATGACGGAACCATTACAGGATTGTTCTAATCGGAAGAATAGAAAATATACAAGGGCTGTTGCGAAAGGTGACAGCCCGTTGTTATAGCATGGAGGGTAAATATGAAATATACAGTATTAGGTAAAACGGGGTTAAAAGTATCTGTAGTTGGTCTTGGAGGAATTCCGGTACAAAGAACCGACCTTCAGGGAGCTAAGGAAATAGTTGCAGAATGCATGAAACAAGGCATCAATTATCTGGATACGGCAAGAGGCTACACGGTATCAGAAGAATATTTCGGTGAAGCCATTGAAGGCAATCGTGAGAAATGGGTTCTGGCAACCAAGTCTATGTCCAGAACTTATGATGCAATGAAAGCTGACATTGAGATCAGCTTAAAGAATCTTCGTACCGACTATATTGATTTATATCAGATGCACAACTTAAAGACGGATGAAGAATTCGCAACCTGTTTTGGTGAAAATGGTGCGTATAAAGCATTATTAGAAGCCAAAGAGGCCGGAAAGATCGGACACATCGGTGCAACGGCTCACGGACTAGAAGCTTTTGAAAGATTGATTACCGAATTTGAAGATAAAGTGGAAACCATGATGTTCCCGTACAATATTGTTGAAAATCAGGCAACAGAGTTGATGAAAGAATGTACAAAGAAAAACATCGGCTTTATTGCTATGAAACCAATGGCAGGCGGCAATTTAGATGATGCAAAGTTGGCTCTTCGTTATATCATCAACAATCCGGATTGTACCATTGCAATTCCTGGTATGGGAGATGCTAACGAAGTTGCAGTTAATGCTTCAGAAGAGGTGTTTGCACCATTAAGTGCAGAAGATATGGAAGAATGTAAACGCATTGCAAAAGAATTGGGTAGCCAGTTCTGCAGAAGATGTGGTTACTGTGCACCATGTCCACAGGGAATCAATATTCCGTCCAACTTCTTGTTTGCCAACTATTTAAGAAAGTACGGCTTAGCTGATTGGGCAAAGGACCGTTACTGGGGAATGGCCAAGACTGCACAGGACTGTGTAAAATGCGGCCTTTGTGAAACCAGATGTCCTTACGAATTGCCAATTCGTTCTATGCTTGAAAAAGTTGCAGTAGATATGAAGCGATAGTTGGTGAATTATAAGATAGTACACACATTTTAAACGAAAAAGGATTTTGGCGATTTAGAAACGTCCGAAATCCTTTTTTTGTAGGTGAAGGAGCGTATTTTGAGGCTTTTTCTTGACTTGATAAAGGGAGAAATCTATACTTTTGTTATAAGAGAAAAAGCATTATTTAATCTTTGGGGATTATAAGATAAGTCAAAGGAATTCAGCCCCAAAATTTGAAGGAAGATTTGCTTCGTACAAGAAATTCTTGGGGCTGACCACATAAAAACGGAGATAAAGTTCCTAAAACAATATTGATTTACAAAGGAGGATGAAGGGAAATGGGAGAAATCATTATAAAAGAGTATACAACATATAACGAGGAAGAAATTTTAGCTTTATACAGCAGCGTCGGATGGACGAATTACACGAATAATCCGGAGATGCTAAGAAATGCATATGCCCATTCTTTAAAGTCTTTCGGGGCGTATATTGATGATAAATTGGTGGGCCTTGTCCGTGTTGTAGGCGATAGTTATTCGGTTGTTTTTATACAAGATCTTTTGGTTTTTCCGGAATATCATAGACAGGGAATCGGCACGGCGTTAATGAAACATGTGTTAAAGGAATATGAGCATGTTTATCAGAAGAATTTGTTTACCGATGATACGGAAAAAACAATTCAATTTTATAAATCTTTAGGATTTATGATAGATACAGAAATGGGTTGTAGAGCCTTTTCAAAGATGTATTCTTAAAAAGATTGAAGAATGAAAGATAAAAATAATTCGGGAGTAATCATGGAACAGAGAAAACCATTTACAGGAATTAAATTGCCATTGGATTTGCGGGAAAGGCTTGCAAAGGAACACTACACGTTGGACAACATTGGTATGTCTGATTCACAGGTGTTGATTTTTGCAGATAAAGTACTAAAGATACAAGAAAATAATATAGAGGCAAAAAATGAAGTTGCTATGTTGCAGTGGTTGTCCGGCAAACTTCCGGTGCCGGAGGTTTTATGTCATACGGTGGAGAATGGCAGAAGCTTTCTGTTGATGAGTCGTGTCCATGGAAATATGTCTTGTGAGAAGGAGTATTTGGAACAACCTAAATTACTGGCAAAGATATTGGCGGATGGCCTGAAGGCATTATGGAGTATAGATGTCACGGATTGCCCGGTGAAATCCGGAATCGATGAAAAACTGGCCATTGCACAAAAAGCGGTGGAAAATGGTGAGGTTGATATGGAAGACGCAGAACCGGAAACCTTTGGAGCCAATGGATTTAGCAACCCAAAAGAGCTTTTGGCTTGGTTGGAGAATAACCGCCCGGCAGAGGAACCGGTACTATCCCATGGAGATTATTGTCTTCCTAATATTTTCGTAAAGGATGGGCAGCTTTCCGCATTTATTGATATAGGAAGAAGCGGTGTGGCGGACAAGTGGTTAGATATCGCTATTTGTTATCGCAGTCTGAAGCACAACTATGACGGAACCTATACAGGGGAAGCATACGAAGGATTTTGCCCGGAGTTATTTTTTGAGGAGTTGGGCATAGAACCGGATTGGGAGAAAATCAAGTATTATATCTTGTTGGATGAGTTGTTTTAGTGGATGGAAACGGGAGATAAAGAATGTTATTAGAATTCACACAAATGAATGAAAGTCAAATGCATCGTATGATTAAGGAGATTTATATCGAAGGGTGCATTGAAAATGCAAAAGAAAAATATCCGGAATCGGAAGATTTAACAGAGGCAATAAAAGAAGAAGAGGCATACTTTATGACTTTTCTGGAAAAGTTTTTTAATAAAGAGGAAAATAAATATTATATCTTGGAAGTGGAAGAAGGCTGGGTCAGTGCACTGCGATTGACAAAGTTAGATGGCTTTTTTTATATGGAGTCCTTAGAAACGGCACCGCAGTATAGAGGAAAAGGTTATGCAACACGATTGATTCAGGAAGTGATTCTGTTACTGGAACAAAGAGGAAGTGTCGTGATACGCAGTAGTGTAGGAAAGAAAAATATTCCATCCCGGGAGACTCATAGGAAGTGTAAATTTGAGATTGAAAATGAGAATGCAGTCAATTATTTAAGTGGGGAAACAAATGAGCATTGCTATGGAATGTTGTATAAAAAGACAATATCCATTGAAGAAATCCCGGTAGAAAATATCCAGGAATTTTGGGACATACATATCAAATATTTAGTGGATGATGGCATTATCAGTGACGAGGAAGACATTGAATATTTTTCCGGTGATGAGTACAGGGACATTATTCGTGAACACATGATTCGGCCGGTAGATAAGCACCACGTGATCTATTTTGTCCGAGAAGGTGTGCGAATCGGTGCGGCCCAATATAATACCTATCAAAGTGAAGACGGAAAATGCTTTATGCTGGACTTTTGGGTATTCCCGGAGTTTAGGGGAAATGGCACAGGACATGAGTGCTTTTCGACCTTTGAAAAATACACGAAATCAGATGGTGCCATTTATTATGAACTTAATAGTCAAAAGGAAAATTCCATCCGTTTTTGGAAGAGTCTTGGATTTGTGGAAAACGGAGAAGATGAGTGGGGAGATAAGTTGTTTGTAAAAAAATAGTAAGGATATTACGGTGATGAAAGACCGAGACAGATAGAGTTAAAAAGGGGGCATAAATATGAGCTCAGTAAATATAAGAAAAGCAGTTTTGGGAGATGAGAAAATCACGGCATACATTCAGGCAGAGTCATGGAAAAGTGGCTTTGGAAACATTATTTCTGCAGAAGAAATGGAAAAACATACAAACATTGCAAGGATTGAACAGATGCATGCCAACGTGTTGACCAATCATATTGCGGAAGGGTTAATTCTATCCGTGGATGATAAGCCGCACAGCATTGCGTTTTGGAGTAAGTCCCGAGAAGAAGGTGATGATAGCAGGGCAGAGTTAATATGCATCCACAGTTTGCAGGATAATTGGGGAAAAGGTTACGGTTCTAAGATGATGGAACAGGTTTTGATGGACATTAAAAATGCAGGATATCCGGCGGTTATTCTGTGGGTGTTTGAAGATAATATAAGAGCACGGAAACTGTATGAAAAATGGGGCTTTGTGTTAACGGAATATCGCAAAGATTCTTCTGGAGCTGTGGAAGTAATGTATCAGAAAAATCTTGGCGAAGGCAGGACAGAGTAGATGCGAAGATAAATTTATAATAATAGGAGATAAGATTTTGAGATTTAATAAAAAGAACATTCACATTGGAAGAAGAACTTTAAAAACAGCAGCAGCAGTTATTATTGCCATGATGTTGGTGTCTTTGTATGGTGCAACCACATCGAAAATGATTTTTGCTATGCTTGGGGCAATGGGGGTTATGGAACCAACATTTAAGCGTTCGTTGGAAGCTTGTCTGACTCAGTTTGTCGGAATGTTTTTTGGAGCCACATTGGGCGTATTGTTTTTGTATCTCCCTTTGCCTTGGCAGCTGTGCGTAGGGGTAGGCATTGTACTGGTAATTACATTGTATAATGTATTTCGTATCAATTTTTCTCCGACCTTACCATGCCTAATCATTGTAACCATGTGTATTACGCCGGATATTCAACCGCTTGTTTATGCGGGTGGTCGCTTGTGGGATACGGCAATCGGCTTGTTAGTCGGCTTGGTGATCAACGTGTTGATTCTTCCGTATGACAATAGTATGAAAGTCCGTAAACACATTGTATATTTGGAAAAAGAAGTGATTTCGTTTTTGGAAGAGATGTTTGACGGAGATAAAAAACTTCCAAATACCAAAACAGCAACGAGTACCATTGATACAATGGCAGAGCAGCTGGATATTTTTTCCGAGCAATGGATTCCGCTTAAGAAAAAGCAAAATGAAAAACGGCTTGAAATTTTACAGGAGTGTGAAGGAAAATCCCGTCAGCTGTTAGCCCGAATGGAAGTGTTGTCCAGAATGAAAAAACCGGGAAGGTTAAGTGAAGAAAACAAAGAACGACTCAAAGCCTGCGGTGCGAATATCAGCGATGAGAGGGAGATTGACGAATGGCAGGAAATTGATATTGTTACCAATTATCATGTTAAACAGATATTGAATTTAAGACAGGAACTGATGGAGGAATTGGCAGGATTTCCGATGAAAGGGAAAAAACGATTTTTAAAGAAATAAAAAGATGTCATCCAAAAAAATAAATTCACGGCAAAAATAAAAAAAAGAAATGTTACCCGCGTGAGGTATTGCTTGTTACGCAACGTAATGAAGTATAGTAAGAGGCGTAAGGAGGTGAAAGGCTATGTCAAAATACACAACAGGAGAAATTGCAAAGCTCTGTAATGTTACTGTCCGAACCGTGCAGTACTATGATACCAGAAATATCCTAATTCCATCGGAGTTGTCAGAGGGTGGAAGACGTCTATACTCCGAAGATGACTTAAAGCGTATGAGGGTTATCTGTTTCTTGCGCGAACTGGGAATCTCGATTAACAGTATTGAGGAATTGCTAGCGGAAAAAGAACCGGGCAAGGTTATTGACATTCTGCTAAGCCAGCAAGAAGCAGTTTTGCGTACAGAGATCGAGGAACGCAAAGAGCGGTTAGAGCGGTTAGAGCAGTTGCAAAAACAGTTAAAAAACACTGGAAATTTTTCTTTTGAATCAATTGGGGACATAGCACACACAATGGAAAACAAGAAAAATATGAAGAGACTTCACGTTACACTTTTGATTACTGCAATCCCACTTGAGATTTTAGAGTGGTGCAGCATTATTTACGGAATAAAAACGGGTATATGGTGGCCTTGTTTTATTTATTTGATAGCTCTTATTCCGTATGCGGTATGGATTTCCCGTTATTATTTCAGACGTGTAGCTTATATTTGCCCACAGTGCAATACAACATTTAAGCCATCCTTAAAAGAAGCCTTTTGGGCGAATCATACGCCGACAATGAGAAAATTGACTTGCCCGCATTGCGGACATAAAGGATTTTGCGTGGAAATTTATTCTAAGGAGGAAAAATAGAGATGACACCGGAACAGATTAAAGAATTATTGCCATTTTTAATTCCGCTTATTGTAATTGAATTTGTACTATTGGGATATACATTGTATCATATTTTATCACATAAAAATTATAAGAGAGGTACGAGAACACTTTGGTTACTGGTGGCCATTATCGGTATGCAGTTCTGGGGACCTATATTGTACTTTTTGTTAGGTAAGGAGGAAGCATAAATGGAAATGCTTCACATTACCGGCTTAAAGAAAAATTTTGGAGATAAAGAAGTATTAAAGGGCCTAGATTTATCCGTGCCGGAAGGCAGCATTTATGGTTTTATCGGGAAAAACGGCGCGGGAAAAACCACAACCATGAAGATGGTGTTAGGTCTTATGAAGCCGGACGCGGGAAAGATTACCGTTGCCGGAGAAGATGTGGTATACGGAGAAACGTTAACGAATCGCAATATCGGTTATTTGCCTGACGTGCCGGAGTACTATTCTTATATGACACCGGTAGAATATTTGCATTTTTGCGGAGAAATCACCGGAATGAAAAAGGACGAGGTGGTTGTGCGAACAAAGGAGTTGTTGGAACTTGTGGGATTGGGCGAGGAAAAACATCGCATCAAAGGTTTTTCCCGTGGAATGAAGCAAAGACTCGGTATTGCACAGGCGTTATTGAACCGTCCGAAGTTATTAATATGCGATGAACCCACATCTGCACTTGACCCGGTGGGAAGAAAAGAAATTCTGGATATTTTGTTAGCCGTCCGCCAGCAAACAACAGTACTTTTTTCAACGCATATTTTATCGGATGTGGAACGTATTTGTACAGATGTAGCTTTTTTGCACGATGGAAAGGTACATATGCAAGGAAAACTTTCAGAAATAAAAGCAGAGTACCGAAGCGAGGAATATATAGTTGAAACTGAAACAGAAGAAGGCTTGCAGGTGATTATGGAGGCGTTTAATGGTTGCAGAAAACAGGGAAACTTAGAATTGAGTTTTTCGGAAAAAGACTGTAACTTGAAAGAAGTATTAAGTTTTATCGCAGCCAAAGATATTTCTGTTATAAGGATCGAGCGTAAAGAACCGACTCTGGAATCTTTATTCATGGAGGTGGTTAAGTAATGAGAACGCTTTGTGCATTTATAAAAAAGGAATGGATGGAGCAGATTCGCTCCGGTAAATTTCTGATTTTGATCATTGTATTTGGGTTATTTGGAGTTATGAATCCGGCGATTGCCAAGCTTACGCCGTGGCTTATGGATATGCTTTCCGAGACGATGGCAGAAAGCGGTATGACAGTAACTGCAGTAGAAGTGGATGCAATGACTTCCTGGGTACAGTTTTTCAAAAACATACCAATGGGACTTATTGTATTTGTGCTCATGCAAGCCGGAATTTTTACCAAAGAGTATCAGTCGGGAACACTCGTTTTATCACTTACAAAGGGACTTAGAAGAAGAAATGTTGTATTGGCAAAAAGTATTGTGTTGATGGTCCTTTGGAGTGTGTATTATTGGTTGAGTTATGGCATTACTTATGGATATAATACCTATTTTTGGGACAACAGTATTGCGAAACACCTGAGTTTTTCTGTGTTGTGTTGGTGGGTGTTTGGATTATGGATTATCGCGTTTATTGTATTTTTTTCAACGCTTAGTAAGGCAAGCAGTGGAGTGTTATTAGGTGTCGGAGCAATGGTTATGGTATCCTATTTCTTGTCCTTGATTCCGAAACTCGGGAAATACTTACCAACTTTGTTGCTGGATGGAAATTCCTTGATTTACGGAGCGAAGGAACCGGCTGATTATATGGTGGCGCTTATTATTGTGATCATAACAGGTATTTTTGGAATTGGAATAAGCATTCCAATTTTAAATAAAAAGAACATTTAATATTAACCGGAGGAAGGTATATGCCAGAAATGATTATCGGCCTTGCTATCGTATGTTTGGTGGCAGGAATTATGATTCTTGTGGGAATTAGCAATTTGAAAAGTAAGGAACCCGTTGGCTTTTATACAGGGGATAAGCCGCTTTTGCCGGGGGAAGTATCCGATGTGAAAAAATGGAATCGGAGACATGGTTGGATGTGGATTATCTTCGGCTGTTTGATGATTGCTGCATATGTGCTTCCGCTGTTATTAAATAATGAAAAATTAATGGGTATTCTGTACATGATTTCGGTATTTGGTGGAATCGTGGGTATGATGGGGTATCATGGCTATATAAAAAAACGGTTTCTTTTAGATAGAGATAATAAGCGTTAACAGATTATCAGAACTTTTATACCACGGTGCAGGGGAACTGTACCGTGGTTGTTTTTTTTAAAGATTGTACGAATTAGAATGTGTGCCTTTAGTTGAAAACATAGACTGATTTATTTATAATATTTGTAGAATGAAAATTTGTAGGAGACAATAATGATTATATTAATAACCGGGGCATCCCACACGGGAAAAACTTTATTTGCCCAGAAATTATTAGAACAATATAAATATCCGTATTTGTCCATAGATCATTTGAAAATGGGCCTGATACGAAGCGGTCATACAACTCTTACACCTATAAGCAGTGATGCTGACCTGACATCTTATCTTTGGCCAATTGTATGCGAAATGATAAAGACTGCTATCGAAAATAAGCAGAACTTGTTTGTGGAAGGCTGCTATATTCCATTTGATTGGAAGACATATTTTGAAGCAGAATATCTTGATGATATAACGTGTTATTGCTTGGTAATGAGCGAAAATTACATCAGAAATCATTTTGCGGACATCAAAAAATACGCAAATGTGATAGAGCAACGTAAGGATGACTCCGACTGCACACTGAAGAGCGTCTTAGAGGATAATGCACGGGTGCTAAAACAAGCAAAAGAGCATCAGGTAGAGTATGTGCTGATTGATGAGGATTTCAGAAAAATATAGGAAAGAACGAAGAGATTTATGGGAGGAACGAATATGAAAAAAACAGATTTTGCAGAAGTAGTAAAAATTGAAAAAGGATGGTCCCATGAGGAAAAATATAAGGTGACCGATAAAGAGGGCAAGAATTTTTTGCTTAGAATTACTCCGATAGAGCAATATGAGAGAAAGAAAGCGGAATTTGAGAATATGCAGATGGTTTCAGCATTGGGAATTCCAATGTGTCAGCCGATTGAATTTGGAACTTGCGAGGAAGGGGTATATTCCTTGCAAAGCTGGATTGAGGGAAAAGATGCGGAAGAAGCCATTGTTGAACTTTCAGATGAGGAAGTGTATCGTTATGGCTATGAGGCAGGAGAAATATTGAGTAGAATACATTCCATTCAGGTGCCGGAAGGACTCGGTGAATGGGAACCATTTTTTAACCAGAAAATGAATCGAAAAATCGAGAATTACAGGAACTGCCCTCTTAAATATGAAAATGGAGAGGCATTCATTACATATATTGAGGCAAACCGCCATTTGTTGAAAAATCGTCCAATGGGATATCAGCACGGAGACTACCATATCGGAAATCTGATGATTGATAACGATGGAAAGTTGGTTGTGATTGATTTTAACCGAAACGAGTATGGTGATCCATGGGAAGAATTTAATCGTATTGTATGGTGTGCCCAGGCGGCTCCGTTGTTTGCAACAGGAATGGTTGACGGATATTTTAAAGGGGAAGTTCCGATGGAATTTTGGAATTTGTTAGCCTTGTATATTTCCAGCAATACATTATCTTCATTGCCGTGGGCAATACCTTTTGGAGAAGGAGAAATTGAGGTTATGAGAAAACAAGCAAGTGCCATATTAGATTGGTATGATGGTATGACAAATACGGTGCCGAAATGGTATGTGAAAGAAGCTTTTCCGAAGATGCGGTTTGATAAAATGTCCGATTGCGCAGGCGTGTTGTTGTTGGGGAAATAGAATTATGTGGGAGAAAGATAGTAGACTGTATTAAGAACTTTTTGTGTGGTATTCTTTTTGATATACTTGCCTTAAGTAGTTTTTCTTAAAATCATTTTCGTTGCCCCAAAAGGATAGTTCTTGTTTGGAAAAGGATTTACTTTCCGTTTTTAGACGAGAGAGTTCAAGAGTGCAAATTAGATCAGCTACTTGGAATAAGCGATATTCAGAGGGAAGAACTTTTCTAAATTCGACTGCTGGGAGTAGAGCATTTAATACAGAAGAAAGAATACGGGTGAGTTCGATTTGTCCATTGTCATAATATACTTTGATTTTTTCGTATGTTAAGAAATCATCATAGTTTTCCCGAATAAAAGAAGCAAGTTGTTTTGAGAGTTTTCCAGAGGCTTCAATGCTGTCACCGATATGTTTTTTTTCAATATGGAAACACTTGAAAGATATATTCAATCGACGAGTAAAGGCAACCATCTTATTGAGAATATGTCGACGCTCCTTAATATTTAAATGAGCATATGGGGGTTCTCGGCGGATAATGGGGCCGGTGTGAATACAATGATGTGGATCAAAGCCGAGCAATGTAAGTTCGTTATTAAAATGGGAAACTTCATTTGTTATGTCGGTACTTTGTTTGTGAAAAATCATAGTGACAATATAATACGGAGAATGGTGTGTATATTCGCCAAAATCTCCGCTTTCATCAACAAAAATACTTAATTCAGTCATTTGTGCAACTCTTCCTCCCCTAAAAAAATGGCAGGGAACTTCCCTGCCGGTAGATGGACCAGGGTCATACGACCAGCCCAAACAGCACTGCTGTTATTTTTATTATATGTGTATTATAAATGAAGTATTCTTTTTAGTCAATTGAAAATGTGGAAACGGAGAAAATGAAAAATGTTACATATGATCGTCGAACAAACCTATAAATACCCGATGCGTATGATATACAATCACGAAACAGGTGAGTTTGTTGAAAGTGAGTATAGGTCATTGCAATATGAAAGAAATTTTACGAAGCCTTATGGATGGATAAAAGAGTCAGGAACACCGCCTTTGCCACACTGGGATTGTATTTTAATGACGAATCGGGAATACGACTTGGGGAATGAAGTTAACGTCAAGGTAATCGGGGTATTTAAAAGAGCAGATTTCGACCACAAATATGTGGTTGTTGAGTCGACCAGAGGGGTTGATGATATTTCAGAACTGGAAATAACAGAAAGAGAGGAACTGAACAAACTTTATCCGCGAGTTAGAGAAGGGGAAGGTTGGTTCGGTAAAGAGATGGCGTATTGGTGCATGAAGCATCATGAAAAGGCTTTGTAATACACGCATAAGACATACGGAGATAAAAAATATGAAAAAAGATAAGTTTATAACTGTTATGGCGATATTTGATGATAATATGCAAGACAAAATGCAAGAGATAGCCATGGATTTTGAGCGTCAGTATGGATTTGACAAGAAAACAAAGGATATTCCGTACCATATTACTCTTGGCAGTTATGCAGTGGAAGAAACAGATGAAATTGTATCCAGAATAGAGGATGTTGCCGGAAAAACAAAGACATTTACAGTTAAGTTTGCCGGATTGAATCACATCGGCAATGCTGTCCGATATATGGAGCCGGAGATGTGTGAGGAGTTGCTTGATTTACATTCTTATTTTGATTCAGATTATGCAAATGGTTATGAAGATTGGCTACCGCATGCAACCTTGTATATTCATAATGAGCCGGAAAAAATAAATTTGCCGCAAGAGATTTTGGATAAGGTAAATCAACTGACGGATGCAAAAATTGTTGGAATTGAGTTGGGAGAGTTTTTTCCGGCGAAGAAAATTGTGCGTGTGTTGTTTCGGGAGTAATTAGTGTTGGATATAACGGTAGTGGTACGAGGATGAGGGTTGAGAGATAAATAAAATTGAATTGACGGAGAACAATGTAATGTTTGAAAAAGTTGAATTTACCAATATGTGTATGATATGCGATAAAAACAAAGTTGTTGTTATCGATAGGAAAAAGAAAGACTGGCCTGGCATTACCTTTCCTGGCGGTCATGTGGAATTGGGCGAATCTTTTACGGAGGCAGTTATACGAGAGATACAGGAAGAAACAGGACTAACAATCTTTTCGCCCCAATTATGCGGCATAAAAGATTGGTATGAGAACGAATGCAGATATGTTGTGCTTTTTTATAAAGCAACCCAGTTCGAGGGCAATCTACTTTCTTCTTCCGAAGGAGAAGTATGGTGGGAAGATATTGAGAATCTTTCAGCTTTAAATCTTTCCCTTGATATGAATGACATGGTCCGTGTTTTTACAGAAGATGACTTGAGTGAGTTCTTCTATTATCAAAAAGATAATAAGTGGGTATATGATTTGAAATAGTAAGACAAGTTTCAATAGGTTAAACAGTTAGATAAACTTGAATAGGTTGAACGGTTAAGAATTCGAGCATGAGTTATATGTAAAATTATGAATAAGATTGGAGGTATTCATAGTGAAAGAATTAAAAGAGAGAGAATATAAACGCTTTGAGGATATAAAGCAAATAAGAGCAGACGGAACTGAGTTTTGGTCTGCCAGAGAACTTGCACCAGCGTTAGAGTATACTAAATGGGAAAATTTTCAGAATGTAATTAAACGTGCAATGATAGCGTGTGAAAATAGTGGACATTCGGTTGAAGACGATTTTCCTGAGGTTAGGAAAATCGTAGATGCAGGTATAGCAAGTAAGCCTGTGAAGGATTATGAACTAACCAGATATGCGTGTTATCTAATTGTGCAAAATGGTGATTCGAGAAAAGAAGTAATTGCATTAGGACAAACATATTTTGCCATACAAACATATAGACAAGAGGTGGCAGACCATTTCAATGAATTAGACGAAGACAGAAGACGTTTGGTTGTACGAGGAGGAAATCATTGGCGGCTTAGGAGTGATTGAAAACGATTTTCATGAAAGATTGGATCTGGCTCCAAATGTTTGTGCCGTTTATACCGAGGAAAATTTCCGTTGCAAGGGTATTGCAGGAAATCTGCTGAATATGGCAGTGGAGGATTTGCGTTCCAAAAATGTTTCGCCTGTCTATTTGGTTACCGACCACACAGGTTTCTATGAAAGGTATGGCTGGGAGTTTCTTTGCATGGTACAAGGTGATGGCGAACCGGACATGACAAGGATGTATATTCATAGATGATGTTTGATTTATAGAAAACTTGAAATTGGAAAGAGATGAAAATGGAAATAAAAAAATACACAAAAAATGAAATAGAAGATGTTATTTTGTTCGAAAAAAATCTTCGTTTAGAAGAAGATTTTTGGGGTTGGGAAATTGATGACGCATATATTGCAAGTGTTAAGAAAAGCTTTGAAGATTTTTCTTTTAGTGATTCTATTTCGCTTTTAGCCTATGTGGACGATAAAGTTGTTGGAAGAATCGATTCTTCAATGATTAAAAGTCATTTTGACGGTTCAACAAAGGCTTACTTGGATTGGATATGTGTTATTAAAAGCTATCGCCATAAAGGTATTGCACAAATGTTATTAGAAGAATTAAGAAAGCGACTTAAAGAATTAGGTGTTGAAACACTAATTGCTTTAACTGCTTCAAATGAAGAGGCACAACGCTTTTATAAGGCGGTACCAAATTCCGAAATGAGAGATATTGGAATTTGGATGGATATTATTTAAGCTGAATAATTCTTATATGTAGAAACAACAGAAATGCAGCGAAACCATATAAATGTGGAACAGATGGGAAACGGTGTTATGTAAACAGAAAAAGTAAGCGATTAAAAATTATAACAGAGGTAAAAAGTATGATACGTTTAGTTGAAGTTAACGAAAATAATTGGATTGATATTGCCAGACTTAGTGTGAAAGAAGAACAACAAAAATATCTTGACCGACCAATCGGAATTATAGCAAGAGGGTATATTTATCGTAATTGCAATGGCCGTGTATTTGGTATTGCTGACGATGCACAGATGGTTGGGGTTGCATTAGTTCGGGATTTTACCGACGAGCCTTTTAACTATGATTTGCAGCAGTTTATGATTGACCAACGGTTTCAGAATAAGGGTTACGGAGCAGAAGCGTTACGGTTGATTTTGGATTTTTTGAAACAGGAAGGAAGATATGACAATGTAGAAGTTTGTGTGGAACGTGAAGATACTCAGGCACTACATGTTTATGAAAAAGTTGGATTTGTTGACAGCGGATATATTGATGAAGATTTACCGAATTGTTTAAATTTAATATATCATTTAAAAGCATAGAAAAGGGAAAAATTATGGGATTTTGGATTTTTATGTTAATTATGGATTTACTTCTGCCACTTACGATGATTGGTTTTGGACGATATTTTATTAAAAAGGCGCCAAAGGAAATCAATGCGGTATTTGGATATCGGACAACCATGTCTATGAAGAACAGAGGAACTTGGGAATTTGCCCATAAATACTGCGGTAAAATATGGTATGTCTGCGGATTGATCATGTTACCTATAACGGTATTATTCTTGCTTTTGACAATTGGAAAAAATGAAGATTACATAGGAACGGTAGGAGGAATTATCGCCATGGTTCAGCTTATTCCTTTGATTGGTTCTATTTTTCCAACAGAAATAGCGTTGAAAAAGAATTTTGATGAAAATGGAAAGAGACGATAAATTTTAAATTACAGGGAAAAGATATAACTTTGTACATAAGGAGACAAGCCATGAAAATCTACGACATTTCCCAAGAGGTTTTTACCTGTGAAGTATATCCCGGCGATCCCAGACCGGAGAGAAAAATACTGAAATCAATGGAAAAAGGTGAGGTATACAATTTAACGGCATTTAATATGTGTGCGCACAACGGAACCCATGTTGATGCACCCCTCCATTTTATTAAAGCTGGAAAAGCTATAGATGAGATATGCCTGGAGGCGTTTGTAGGTATGGCTTATGTGGCAGAACATCAGGGGATTGTCACTGGTGATGACGCTACCAAAATCATACAAAAAGCCAAAGAACAGAATCCGGAAGCGGCAAGGAGAGTTTTGATTAAAGGCGATGTCGAAGTATCATTGGAGGCGGCAAAAGTGTTTGCGGCTGCAGGTATTTTACTTTTGGGAAATGAACCACAGGCGGTTGGTCCGGAAGATGCACCGATGGCAGTACATCTTGAACTTTTGGGCGCTAATGTTATCTTGCTTGAAGGGATTCGTTTGGCAGAGGTTTCGGAGGGTGTTTATTTATTAAACGCTGCACCGTTAAACCTTTCCGGTGCGGACGGAGCACCTTGCAGAGCGATATTAATAGATACCGAGAAATAAGATAAGAAAAAGTGAAGTATCGGTTGATTCTGTTGCGGAGAGAGTTACTCAAAGATGAGGAGAATATAGCACATTCTTTTTCATCACAAAAGCAGGAAGGCCAGGAATTCTTAACGGTTTGTAAGGAAATCATTGATATACTGACCGCAACTGAGGAATGGCAAGAGTTACCGGAGTATGAGAAACATTATCGGTAAGAATATTAGTTTTCAGTGAATGTTACACAAAATATTAACAAATTAAGTTGTACCAACGAGGGAGGAACCATCATGACAATTAAATTATTCTTCCAAGCAATATTGAAATTTTTGCTGGGAGTCACTTTGGTAGGGCTGCTGGTGTTTGGAACCGCAGGTTCTTTTTCCTATGTAAATGGTTGGATTTTTATGGGAATATTGTTTGTTCCAATGTTTTTGGCAGGGATTGTTATGATGGTTAAGAATCCGGAACTGTTGAAGAAACGTTTAAATGCAAAGGAAAAACAAAGCGATCAGAACATGGTGGTGAAGCTTAGCGGCTTGATGTTTTTAGCCGGATTTGTGGTTGCGGGATTAAATTACCGCTTAGGATGGTATATGTTGCCGCTGGGTGTGTCTATTGGGGCGGCAGGATTGTTTATGCTTTCCTACTTGCTTTACGCAGAGGTTCTTCGGGAAAATACATATTTATCCAGAACCATTGAAGTTCAAGAAAATCAGAAAGTGATAGATACAGGATTATACAGCATCGTGAGACATCCAATGTATAGTGTAACACTATTGTTGTTTTTGACCATGCCACTGGTGTTAGGGTCGATATTCTCCTTTGTGGTTTTTCTTGCCTATCCTTTTATTATTGCGATTAGAATTAAAGGAGAAGAGGCCTTTTTAGAAGAGGAATTAGAAGGATATAGTGACTATAAGAAAAAAGTGAAGTATAGGATGATACCATTTTTGTGGTAGATAAATATATTTAATCAGAAAAGGAAAGTGTTATGAAAAGCAATACAAAAGCCATATTTTTTGCCATATTGGCAGCAGCGTTGTATGCATTAAATGCGCCAATATCTAAATTGTTGCTGGCGGAGGTTCCGGCAACGATGATGGCAGGTTTGCTGTATTTGGGTGCAGGCTTGGGAATGTTTGTAGTAGAAAAAGTACATAAAAATCAAAAGGAACAGCCATTGACCAAAAAGGAACTTCCGTACACGATTGCTATGGTTGTGTTAGATATCGCGGCACCGATTTTTTTAATGATTGGACTGACCACATGTAGTGCGGCAAATGCGTCTTTGCTAAACAATTTTGAAATCGTCGCCACGTCTGTTATTGCTCTGTGTATATTTAAAGAGGTTATTAGCAAAAGACTTTGGTTGGCAATTGTGCTTGTGACCATTTCCAGTATTTTATTATCTTTTGAAGATATGAGCAGCTTTGTTTTTTCATGGGGCTCTATTTTCGTGCTTTTGGCATGTGTTTGTTGGGGCTTTGAAAATAACTGTACCAGAAATTTGTCTTCAAAAAATCCTGCGGAGATTGTAATTATTAAGGGATTGGGCTCAGGTCTTGGCTCTATAGCGATTTCATTGATTATCGGAGAGCGATACTTTAATATAGGATATATGGCTATGGCGTTGCTTTTGGGATTTGTGGCATATGGCCTTAGTATTTATTTTTACATCTATGCACAACGGGATTTAGGCGCGGCAAAAACCAGTACTTACTATGCAATTTCACCGTTTATCGGCACGGCGTTATCATTGATTATTTTTAGAGAAATGCCATCGTATACATTTATTATTGCTTTAATTATCATGGCGGTGGGAACATATTTTGCGTCTACGAATCCGGAATAGGAGATGCAAGCACGGAAATTCGGTTGAAAGGTTTTAGACTGAGTAATCTCAGACTGAGGGACGATATTATCATAAAGGAGAGCAGGATAATGGATATTAAGATAAGACTTGCCAAGGAAAACGATTATCAGGTAGTGAATAAAATCATGCTCCAGGTACAGGAAATGCACGTGGGTTGGAGACCTGATATTTATAAGCCAAATGAGGATTTGTTTCCAACAGAAGCATTTGTTCAAAGTATAGAAAAAGGCACTTTTTTTGTTGCAGAGAAGGATGGCGTTGTTGTTGGAATTCTTGAAATTGCGTTTCGACATGTGGAAAGTCCATCCCATGTTACCCGTGACTTCATTTTTATAGATACAATGGCAATTGATGAAAAGTATAGAGGCCAAGGCATCGGACTTAAGATGTTTGAATTTTTAAAAGAAATGAAAAAAGAAAAGAATTTAGATGGTATAGAATTACAGGTGAATGCCCGAAATATTGCCGCGTATGAAATGTACAAGAAATGCGGATTTACGGAGAAGTCCATAAATATGGAGTTGTTGAATTAGTGGAGTTTGGGGCAAAAGGAGTTTTTAGAGAATTTTTGAATAGTAGAGAATTTAAGGAGATGATATTTTGAAAGCGATGTTAGCCAGCGCTCTTGGCGCTACAAGAAAGGTAAATGGGACAAAGGTGCCGTCTGTAATAATTCAGCGCAATGGATTTTTAGAAAGACTTAAATCAATTTGGGTGCAGAATGCAAGGGTGCTAATTATTTGTGGTGACCCAAGTGACTATAAAAAGAACGATAGTTTATGCAATGATTTACAAGAATCATTTTACATGAGCGGTTTGAGTGTTTCTTACATTGATAAATGTGATGATAGAAATATTGTGGCAGTTGATAATTTGGAAAGCATAGATGTAATCGTTTTGACGGGTGGGCATGTACCTACACAAAATAACTTCTTGAAACAACTTCGATTGAGAGAACGACTGTTAAACTATAATGGAATTATTGTTGCATGGAGTGCTGGGTCTATAAACTGTGCGGATATAGTTTATGCCGGACCGGAATTTGAGGGTGAGGCAATTGACCCTTCTTACGAACGTTGGATTACCGGACTTGCAATAACAGATATAAATATTTTTCCACATTTTCAAAAACTGAAAGATGATTATTTGGATGGTATGCGATTAATCGAGGATATTACTTTTGCTGACAGTGTTGGTCATGAGATAATTGCATTGAATGACGGAAGTTATATAATGATTAATGAAGGACATACGACATTATATGGCGAAGCATATATGATTAAGGATAGAGAACAAACTCAAATATGCAAGGAAGATGAATGCATTTCCCTAAGTAAAAAATAAAATTACATTTTGCGTCTTGGAATTATGCTGCCCATGCAGATGACCAAGACTATAAAAGGTAGCACAAAGTGCAATTACAGTAATAAGGTCACTTATGGTAAGCATAAAAAGAGGATTTAGATATTAACAGAAGTAGTAGGTGAATAATATGAAGTGTGCATTGGCAGCCTTAGGTTTTATAAATGAAGACAGCGTACATAACAAAAATGTTATCGTAAATGCATTGAAGCAATATTCAGGAAAAGTAGATATGCTCATCTTTGGTGAGGCTTTTTTACAGGGCTTTTACGGATTAAATTTTCAGGTGGAGCATGACGAAAAAATCGCTGTTTCTAAGGATGATGTTATTATCAGAGAGATTTGCAATGTGGCCAAAGAATACAAAATTGGGGTTTCATTTGGCTTCATCGAAAAAGAAGGAGACATATTTTATAGTAGTCAAATTACGATAGATACCGATGGAACAATCCTAGACCTTTATCGTAGGGTATCTCCGGGATGGAAAGAAGAATTTGCAAATGAACAATATCACGAAGGAGATGGATTCCATACATTTGTATATGATGGAAAGACTATTGCAATAGGTCTTTGCGGGGATTTATGGTTTGATGAGAATATCGAGTCCCTTAAAATGTTAAATGCAGACGTAGTATTTTGGCCGGTTTATACTGATTTTAATTCCGGGGAATGGAATACAGAAGTAAAGCATGAATATGCAGAGCAAGCCGGCAGGATGGAAAGTAAGGTATTGTATGTGAATTCGGTTTGTTTGGATAAAGAAGGCGAAGACATTGCAAAAGGCGGTGCAGCACTTTTTGTTGAAGGTAAGGTTGCCGCAGAAATACCATCCGGACAAGAGGGTGTGTTGATTGTCGAAGTATAATACCAAAGAGGAGAATGTTGTGAACAAGAATCGGGAATCATATAACAAGATTTGCGATAGTTGGAGCGAGTATCGGGGGAAATCCCGTATCAACACCTGCATTGTGGAGTTTGCGAAAAACTTGGAGCCTGGGGCGAAAGTGTTAGATGTGGGGTGTGGAAGCGGATATCCTATTGCTGCATATCTGTCCGAGCAAGGCTTTTTTGTGACGGGTATTGATATCTCTGAAAAAATGATTGAGAAAGCTCAGTCACTTAAAGTAAAGAATGCTGAGTTTTTGTTGGAAGATGTCTTAACCTTTCGTGCTACAGAAAAATATGATGGTGTTATCGCTTTTGATGCTATCTGGCATATTCCACAGGAACAACAGAGAGATATTTATGTCGTTGTTGCGGATTTGTTAAACGATGGCGGATATTTTTTATTTACCCACGGAAAAACAGAAGGTAGTGTAAGTGGGAAGATGTTTGGCGAAGAGTTTTACTATAGTGCCTTAGATGTAGAAGAAGTGCATCGATTACTAGGAGAGCATGGATTTGAGATTCAAAGTTCCATGGAGGATTATAAAGAAGAGACTACCGGAAGTCGCGATTTGTTGATTGTGGCAAGGAAGAAAATGAAGTCGTGAAGTGATATAAAGAAGTAAAACATATAGAAAAGAGCCAAGGCAAGAATAAATATTGCAAGCTTTGGACATTGAGATGATGTTATGGTATTCGGATGCCCAATTCTCAGCGTCGATTGGACATTGGAAGAGGTACGGCGGGTGTCAATGCCCAAAAAGATAGAGAGACAAGACATTTTTCGTGCAGTGATGTGATATTTTGGACATTAGGGTATTAACTGTTTGACATAATGTCCAAAGTTTGTGATTTTGGACATTGAAGGTGTTGGTAATATGCCAAATGTCCAACGCACATCAGTATGGGAGAGATTGAAAGTTTAGAGGAAGGGAGAATTATATTTTATTGAAGTTTATGAGAACGAGAAATACATTCCAATTGGAGATGTGACTTTTTGGGAGGAGGACATGCCTATTGTCATTGGAGATCGAAGATTTCGAGGTCAGGGAATTGGAAAAAAAGTTGTAAAAGCCCTCATCCGGCGGGGAAAAGAATTAGGCTATAATGAGTTGAAGGTAAACGAAATATATGATTTTAATATAGGCTCACAAAAGTGTTTTGAAAGTGTGGGATTTACTGCTTACGAGAAAACAGAAAAAGGCAGTCGTTATGAATTAACTATTTAATGGTAAGATAAAGAAACTAAGAAATGAACGTAAAGTAAAATAAAAAAATAATAATGAAAAGGAACAAAAGAAATGACGCAAGTTTTAACATACTTAAAAAAAGAGATTGTAATGACGATTTCGCTGGTACTGGCGATAGTTTCGGCATTTTTTGTCCATCCGGATAAAACTTATATTGATTACATTGACATTAAGACGTTGGCGCTTTTATTTTGCTTAATGCTGGTAGTGAAAGGTTTTCAGAGAATCGGAGCCTTTGATGTGTTAGCAGGAATGCTTTTTGCAAAGGTAAAGGGAAGCAGGACATTAATACAAGTGCTGGTAGGTTTGTGTTTTGTGTCAAGTATGTTTATTACGAATGATGTTGCGCTGATTACCTTTGTTCCATTTGCCATTCTGGCGTTAAGGAAAAGCAACCTGGAAAAATATATGATTCTGACGGTGGTACTACAAACCATCGCAGCCAATTTAGGAAGTATGTTCACTCCGATTGGAAATCCGCAGAATCTATATTTGTTTGGTGTTTCTAATATCGGAATTTTGGATTTTTTTACAATTACAGGGCCTCTGACGATTGATTCTTTTGGACTGCTGTTTGCAGTTACCATGTTTATAAAAAATCAACCGGTTACAGTCTCTGCAACCAGGGAAGAATGCAATCGATCAGCAGTTGAAATGATAAAAACAAATCAAACAGCAAAGAAGTCTGATAAAGCAGGTAAGGTAGAAGTAGTATCTTATATTCTTCTTTTTGTGATTGACCTTGCAGTGGTTTTCCGGCTGATTCATTGGGGAATTGCTTTGCTGGTTACGGTATTAACTGCTTTTATTATCAAAAGACAGGGATTGTTAAAACAAGTGGACTATGCCCTTCTTATTACATTTGTCGGATTTTTTGTATTTGTGGGGAATGTAGGACGAATCCCGGCAGTTAATACGGCCATCCAAAGTTTAATTACAGGTAGAGAAGTTGTGGTAAGCGCCTTATTTAGTCAAGGTATGAGTAATGTTCCGGCGGCGATTTTGCTTGCAGGATTTACAGAAAATATCAAGGCATTAATTATCGGAACCAATGTGGGTGGTCTTGGTACACTGATTGCGTCTATGGCCAGCCTGATTTCCTATAAAATATATGCAGAAACCCAAGAGGCAAAAAAAGGCCGCTATATGTTGGTCTTTACGATTTTTAACTTCATTGGACTTGCTTTACTTTTGGGATTTGCAGTAGTAATATATCATTAAGATAGAAAGCTGTTATGGTAAGAACTGTAACAGCTTTTTTGTTCAAAAGGGTGAGTTGAGAAAATTTTTAAGAAAAAATAAGGACTTTTTGTTTCTCAGTCGTATAAAGAGTAGAAAGAGTAATTCTTTCAAGATAGGAGGCCTCTATGGATAACGGTGCAAGTAGCTACCGCCGTTTTCTTGATGGTGACAAGAATGCATTTGATGAGATTATAACAGAATACAGAGATGGGCTGACTTTTTTCATCGACCGTTATGTGAAAGATGTACAGGAAGCGGAGAATCTTGCCATTGACGTTTTTACGGATTTGATTGTTCATAAGCATCGGTACAATTTTAAGGTGTCGTTAAAGACTTATTTGTATATGATGGGTCGAAGCCGGGCGCTGGATTATCTTAAGCACAAAAGGATTATCGCGTTTACGGTGCTTGAGGAGGGAGAAGCGATAGAAAATCGTGAATCCCTGGAAGATGTCATTTTAAAAGATGAGCAAAAAAGAATCGTACATCAGGCACTTAGAAAACTTCCGGAGCAGATGCAGGAAGTACTTCATTTGATTTATTTTGAAGAACTGACGTATGACGAAGCAGCTAAAATTATGAAAAAGAGTAAAAAACAAGTAGATAATCTGTTATATCGAAGTAAGAATATGCTTCGCACCATTCTGGGAAAGGAAGGTGAGCAGTTGATATGAGAAGAAACAACGAAGAATTTGCAAATGCAGTCTTTGAAAGAAGTAAAATACTGATTGCAAAAAGAAATCGCAGAATCAAAGTAGCAACGGGCTGTATCAGTGCAGGACTATGCATTGCGTGTGTATTTTTGTTGACACAGCAGGGATTTGCACCGTGGGAAGAAAGACTGCCGATGTTGGAAAACAGCGGTGTTGGACCGGAATACGATTCTCCTTGTCCGGAGAATATGCCAAATAATGATGGAGCCACTGACATTTTCCCGGAGGCCGGAGATGAATCCGTAGATGGACCGCAGGATGAAAGCATGGATGGCGTAGGAAATGGGGACGATGATGTTAGTGACGGAACGGAAGAAGGAATTCCGGAGTCCGGTGGGCATGAAGTGTTTCGTGGCATGGAAATTATAGACATTGAAGGTAATGTTATTACGCTTTTGGATGCATCAGGGCATACGGTGATTTATTGGATGACAGAAGACGGGCTTTATGATGTGGCAAAAGACGAAATGCTGGAGCTTTCTCAGGCTGAGCGGGAATTTTGGGAAGAAATTTTTTCAGAGAAGACGAATAAGTAAAGTCTGAAAGAGAGAACTCTTATGATGATGGAGGGCAAAAATGAAAAGGATAATCAGTTTGTTATTAGTAGGAATTATGGGATTGCAATTAACAGCATGTACTATGGTGCCGGACATTATTAGTCCGGGACCGGAACCGTTAAAGGTTCGGGCGGCTGATTTGATGGCAAATGTAGAGCCTGGTATTGTAGAAACGGTTGACTTGACGGAAACATTTATTGATGGACAAATGAATTTTTCTGTAGAGCTTTTTAAACAGCTTGTAGCAGCGGATGAAGGAAAGAATGTACTGTTATCTCCTACCTCTGTACAATTTGCATTGGCAATGACGGCTAACGGAGCTGACAATCTGACGAAGCAGGAGATGGAAGATGTGCTTGCCGGCGGAATGTCGATTGAAGATTTAAATGTGTTTTTATATAGTTATCTTTTGGGCTTAAAAAATGACGACGCCCTTAAAATCGCCAATTCTATCTGGATTCGGGATGAAGAAGGAAGATTGACGGTTCGGGAAGATTTTTTGCAGACCAATGCAGATTATTACGGCGCAAAGGCTTACAAGAGTGCATTTGATAACCAAACGGTGCAGGATATGAATGTGTGGGTAAAAGAGCATACCGACGGAATGATAGAAGAAATCATCAAAGAAATACCTGCTGATGCCGTAATGTATTTATTAAATGCATTGACTTTTGAAGCTGAATGGCAGCAGGAGTATGAAAAATCCAGCATTTATGAAAGTACTTTTACCACAGAAAACGGCGAACAACAGACCGTAGAGATGATGAACTCTATGGAATACATTTGTTATGAAGGACAGGATGTGGTTGGCTTTAAAAAGAATTACAAGGGCGGTAAGTACAGTTTTGTGGCATTGTTGCCGGAAGAAGGTGTGGATATTGCAGATTATGTTCAGAACTTAGACGCTGAAGAACTGCTCGAATTATTAAACAATCCTTCTTCAAAATCAGCGATTGTAAATATGCCAAAGTTTTCTTATGACTATGAAAAACGGTTAAATGATCCGCTTATGAATCTGGGTATGGTCTCAGCATTCGGACCGGCTGCGGATTTGACAAAAATCGGAAGTTCTACCCACGGCAATCTATTCATCAGCAATGTTATTCACAAGACTTTTATTACCGTGGATGAATTAGGAACAAAGGCAGGTGCGGTGACAAGTGTAGAAGTATCTGATGAGTGCGCGCCGATGATTGACCTTTATATTAACTTAGACAGACCATTTATCTATATGATTGTCGATAACGAAACAAATTTACCGATTTTCATCGGAACGCTGATGAATGTAAATAATTAATGGAATGATTTTCCCTCCTTTGGACACACTAGTGAAAAAGGAGGGAATTTTTATGGAAAAAGATACAGAACAACTACTAAGAGAGACCAACTATGGCGTCAAACTGGCAATCATGAATATGAAGAATATCCTTGATGAGGCAGAAGACGGAGAATTAATGAAACTGATTGTGCACCAGATTGACGAACATGAAAAATTAGAGCAGAAAACGTCGGATGCCATGAATGAGCACGGATATGAAGAAAAAGCTGTTTCAGCCATGATGCATGCGTTTTCAGATGTCACCACAGAATTGAAAATGTTATGGCGTGACGACACCGCAAAAATTGCAGAAATGCTAGTGGATGGTTGCAATATGGGAATCAAAAATATATCCCAAACCATCAATCAATGTGAAAATGCATCAAAAGAAGCAAAAGCATTGGCAGAAGAGTTAATTCATACCGAAGACAGATTTTTGAGAAAATTGCAACCTTTTTTATAAATACTATAAATATTTATGAAAATTCAACCGATATACAATATATAGTATATTTAAGAGGTGCCTCGGATGAATTTTCTGTTTCTGACAGTAGGAGGATTAATACCGGTTTTAATGAATGTGTGTGGCATGTTTTTTGTCCGTAAAGGCGGCGATGATACGCAGGGCACATTCCGTTATCGGACCTATCGCTCGACAATGAATACAAAAACATGGAAATACGCGCACAAGGTTTGCGGAAAGCTATGGCTGTATGCCGGAAGATTTTTTATTCTTCTTGTAATAGCCCTAAGCCTTGTTGCCTGCCAATGCAATGAAACCACGGCCGGATGTATGTTGTCCGGAGTGTTGATGGTTGAAATGCTGATTTTGGCGGCGACTGTATTTTTCACCGAACAGGCACTGAAGAGATTTATAGAAAAATATTCATAATACTTCGATGGAGAATAAGAGGCTTTTCTTAAGACGGATGTTTTCGGTTAAGAAAGCCTTTTGTTTATAAGCAAATGCGGCAAGAGAGGACAGAGAAATGAACAGGGAATTTTTGTACGAATTACTAAGAACAGCTTCCGTTTCAGGAAATGAAATGGAATTGGAAAAAAAGATTTATGACTACATGCAGGGAAAAGTCGACACCGTAGAGACAGATGAACTCTCTAATGTATTGGCTTGTGTAAATCCAGATAGCGATTTCAGAGTATTATTAACCGGTCACGCGGATGAAATTGGATTAATGATAACTCACATTACTTCCTCCGGAATGTTAAAGGTTACCAATCTCGGAGGCATTTATACGACAACCTATCCGGGACACAAGGTCAGAGTACATACGAAAAACGGCGTGATTTACGGTGCAGTAGTAAATACCAGAAGTTTTTGCAAAAAAACAGATATGAAGGCCAGCGATTTGACCATTGATATTGGAGCAGAGTCCAAAGAAGACGCATTAAAGTATGTAGAGCTTGGAGATACTGTTACTTTTGATACCGATGTAAGGGAAATGTTAAATGATATGATTACCGGAAGAGCGTTGGATGACAGAGTAGGTGCGTATATCGTCATGGAAGCAGTTGCCAGAGCAAAGGAAAAAGGCTGTAAGATTGGAGCTTATGCAGCTTCCACCACAGGAGAGGAAACGACCAGAAACGGCGCTTACTTTACTGCCAGTCGTGTAAAGCCAAACATTGCAATTGCAGTGGACGTAACCTATACCAGTGATTATCCAGGCACTGATGAAGCGGATACCGGTGATGTAAGTGTAGGTAAAGGTCCGGTTATTTGCAATAACCCATCCATTCATAAGATTGTGAATGAAAAATTAAGAGAGGCTGCAAAAAAATGCAACATTGAAGTACAGACAGAAGCGGCAAATGGAAGAACCGGAACAGACGGTGACACCATGCACTTATCCGGACAGGGTGTACCATTTGCATTAGTTTCCATTCCGCTTCGTTATATGCATTGTCCAAACGAAGTGGGAAGTTTAAAGGATATTGAAAACTGTATTGAACTTCTGGCACAGTTTATGTGTGATTGCACAGAAGATATGAATTTGAAATATTTCTAAGAGTTTAGAAAAAGGCGTAGCGAACGACTCGTTGCGCCCTTTTTTTACGTGAGGGGCACCCATAAGCAATGATTTAAATGTAATGGTAAGAAAAGTGTTTAGGGATGGCGTGAATATGTAATAAGGAGACCCAGCCATCGATTGGATGGTTGGGTCTCCTTAAGTCGTTATTTTATAATATTCAAACGATTATAAATAAACGGAATAAAGTTATTTCTATACCAGCTTTCTGAGAAGTGAATAAAGTCACCTTCTGCAAAGCATTCTTCTCCGGTATATAATACTGTGATGTCGATATATCGATAGCCATGTTCTTCGCACATTGCTTTTAATGCTGCATTATATGCGGCGATATTTTCTTCCTGCCCATCGTAATAATCCTGCTCATTAACGCTTGTGGTCAAGATGGAGAGGATCACTACTTCGCTATCAGGGTTCTCTGCCAGGTAGGCATCGACAATCTTTTCATAATTTATACGGAACAAATCCACGTCATAACGCACGTCTAAGTTTGAACTCTGTGCATCGTTAATTCCATACCAGAAGACACCAATTTTTCTATCTGCCTCACCGGCCGTCTTGGCATTGTTAAATGCAGTTTCGTCAGTGATTTTTCCGCCCCAGGTTGCAAAAACTGAGGTGCCCGGTAAGAGGTTATATGCCAAACGCCCGCCTGTAGCCATAGACAGGGTTCTGGAATCGCCGATAAAAGCAATTTCATCAATGGAGTAAGAAACTTCTACTTCAATATCGTCATCCGGAGTATCGCCGGATGGGTCATCCTTTTCATCGCCGGATTCATTGTTTCCGTCACCATCTGCATTCTCACCGTTTTCATCATCCGAAGCAGATGGTTTGGTTGCGTTATTCAATACCGGAACCAAGGTGTTGTCTTCGGATAAGGTGTTTACATTGTATAAAAACAGCACATCGCTATATCCGGCAGATTGCATTTCGATTCCTAAATCATCGGAATAATATCTGGCATCAATGATGACAATACGGCTGAAATCCGAAAGGAAAAACGGAACCATACAGTTAGCATAAGAATCCTTGATAATAAGTAATGTTCTATCGGTATCTGCACCGGTACGGATTGTAATCTTTGGATGATTTCCGCCAAAGAAAACTTCGTAAGGATCATTTCCGTTTAAATGCTCCATGGAATAAACAGAAGCGGTCATTTGTTGTGTGTTACTATAAGTAACGGTATAGACTGGTTCAACATCCGGCATGTAAATCTTTAAGCTGTCGTAGGAAGTAATCGGGAAACCGCTTGCGGATACTAAGGATCCGGAAAACTGATTTGCGACAACGCCGGAAGTATAGCGTACTTCACTGTTTAAGCCCATTGCCTGATAGAGTTCCTGCCATGCAAGATAAGCTCCGTCCGTGGTCCAATGGTGGTCTGTGCGGTAATACAAATCCAAAGAGTTTTTGTTTGCGGCAAAAACTTCTCGAACATCCACGAAAGTTCCGACTTCTGAAAAAGCATGCTTCATATAGTCGATGTAAATATTCTGGTCATCTGTTAAGGTAGCCGTCGGTAATTTTTCCGTTAATACGGAAATGGCATTTGGTGCCAGACAAAAATAAAAGCTTGCATTCGGATACAGTGCGGCAAAGTCGGTAATTGCATCACGCTGTGCTTCTAATGTTTCATTCGATGGAAGATTAAACTCTTCCATTAAGGAACCGTCTTCACATCGGTAAACGCCTTGAGAACGGATGGTTCCGGTCGCAATGTTGAGTTTTGATTTTGTCTGCATTAAAACATCGCGTCCAGGGAACTGATCTGCCAGCCAATCTTCCATACCGGCCATAAAGGAACCGTCTGCTAACGATGCCCATGTCAGAGTCGGAAATTGTGCCAGGGATCTTTTTTCCGCCGCGGAATACTGTTTATCCGGCACAATGAAGTTAAATACAGTTAAGTAAAAAACGACAATCAGAAACAAAAGTGCGAATATCGTAAAAAATTTCTTTAATGCTTTTTTCTCTTTTTTCATATACATATCGCTCCTTTTAGTTTCTAGAAACGGAAGTACAGGAACGGATTGTAGTTCTGTACGACTAAAAATAGAATACAAAGTGCCAACAATGCCATATATACGAAGGCAATAACAATACGACCTGCATTTATGCCAAGCAATTTATTGCGCAACCATTTTAACAGAGGTGTCGAACAAATTGCACAAAGGATGAAGATAAATCCGCCGGTTACAAGGTAATACAACGCAGTCGTATCAAAAAGCACGGTGTTTACACCAAACATCGAACCCAAAATCTGTTTGCATTGGAAGAGATTCTCGCTGGAGAATAATACCCATCCGATTAAGACTAACACCGTGGTGTAAATCCAGCCAATCGGTTTTGGCAATTTAAATTTGGCAAAAACATATTTTTCAAATAATAACAAAAGTCCGTAGTAAAGACCCCACAGTAAAAAGTTCCATGCCGCACCATGCCATAGACCGGTCAAGGTCCATACAACTAAGATGTTGCGGACATGCTTTAAGGCACTGACTCTGTTGCCGCCAAGCGGAATGTACACATATTCTCTAAACCAAGTGCCCAAAGACATATGCCAACGTCTCCAGAATTCTGTAATGCTGGTAGACAGATACGGGTAATCAAAGTTTTTACAGAAGGTAAAGCCAAGCATGTGTCCAAGTCCGATTGCCATTGTGGAATAGCCTGCAAAGTCAAAGTAAATCTGGAAGAAATATGCCAGTGTACCAAGCCAAGCGGCGGTTACGGATAAAGAACCGGACATAGCACGAAGTTCATCGGCTAATACGCCAATCTGGTTTGCCAGGATGACTTTCATAGCAAGACCTTCAATGAAAACCAACGCTCCCTGACCAAAACGGGCCATTGAAAAAACGCGATGGTTTAATTCTTTTTCAATGCTTTCATATCGTACGATCGGACCGGCGATTAACTGCGGAAACATAGTAATATACAAAGCAAAGTTAAAAATGTTTTTCTGTACCGGGAACTTTCCGCGATATAAATCGATGATATAGGAAAGTGCCTGGAAGGTATAGAAGGAAATACCGATTGGAAGAGCGATTTCCCGAACCGGAATGGTAATTCCAAAGTTACCTAAAAGAGCATTTAAACTCTCAGTAACAAATCCTGCGTACTTGAAAAATCCAAGTAAGAATAAGTTTATAACAACCGAAAATACCAATACATGTTTGCGGGCTTTTTCAAATTTGTCCATCAACAGACCGCAGGCGTAGTTAAGAAGGATACTGTATAACATCAAAAGAATGTAGACAGGTTCTCCCCACGCATAGAAAATCAAACTGAAAATCAGTAAGATAATATTTTTTCCTTTCTGCGGAACGATGAAATAAAACAAAAGTGTAAGTGGTAAAAAGAGGAGTAAAAAGGTTAAACTACTAAATATCATATTACACCTCCAGCAGTGCTTTCACTGCGTTAAGCCATTCATTTGGTTCGTCGGCAACAATGAGACAAATATAGTTGCCGTACTGTTTGATGATGGCTTTTTCTAAAAGTTCTGTTTGCAATTCCCCATAGCCACGGAAAGCTTCCAATTTGGTGGCAATATGCGCTTCCAAAGTATCCCGTAACGAATCCATAGAGGCTTCATCTGCGCGGATTAATACAAATTCATAGACATACATGGAATCGGTAGATGAAGAATAGTGCACGACCATATCGTAGTCTGCCGGATTGAGATTTAACTGGCTGCGGGTGCGAAGTTCATCTGCTGCGTCAATGGCAATGTCGCCTTTGACAGACTCAAAAGCAACCTGTACTTCAGATGCTGTCACATCTGCACGAGGCTCTTTTTTGGCCAACAAGAGGGTCATAACGAGTGCAAGAAGCACTAAAAGTCCGGCCTCTGCTAAAATTACTTTTTTCATTTCTGTTCCTCCCATAATCCCATCTGATTTGCCATGGTCTGCGCCCAATACAGGTGATACTGATAATTGTAGTGAACACCGGCGCCGTCATCCAACAAGAATTCCTCGATAGCGTACTGCACAGAGCTTACAAAAGTACAGCCCTTTTCTTCACAAAGTTCGCGAAGTACAGCATTGTAATCCACAACACGGTCCATATTATACCAGCGGAAGCGGTAAGCTTCATTAACCGGGATGATTTCCTGGATATAGATTTCACCGGTCGGATTGATTTCACGGTAAGCATCAATCAGTGCACCATAATCCCGCTTAAAGTCGTCGGTGCGATAGGTGTAGTAACCAAGGTCATTGACACCGAAAATAAATAATACATTTTTGCGGTATAGGTTTGCAGCCTGAACAACAATATCCATAACCTCATCCACATGGGCAGCCCATTCCCAAATGACTTCATTCTGTGTCAAAAGGCCGCATCTTACGATGCTTTCTGCACGGGAATTTCCAACAACAATGGTATCGGAGAATAAGGAGCGGATCTTTGGAACCTCAGAGTTAGACAAGGTGCTAATTTTGTATGGTTCCAGGATTCCGGTTGCGTTATTTCCGTCCCCGAGTTCTGCTCTAACGCCTGCTGCAAGCTCAGCACGGATATCTTCCGCAGAAAGATGTTCTTCTTGTGGGATCTCAGGCTCTTGCGGCAATGCGTCTTCCTTACGTTGCTCTTCCAACTCGTTTAAAGTGCCCACGACAGTGGATAAATCGGTTTGAGTTTGATTCTGCAGATAGTCCAATGCGTGGTTATCAATATTGGCAATGGTATTGGTCTGTGCACAGCCTGTAAAAAGAGTGCTCAGACATAAAACGGACAACAAAAGTCCACGTCCGCGAGTATGTTTATGCATAAAAGTCCTCCTAGGTTCAGTCGCTCAAAATGATTCGAGTGAAATGCTAAAATTCACTTCTCTTATTATACTTACAAATGAGTAAAAAGTAAATAAAGGAACGAGAAGCGCATAAGAATGCGGTATAAAAAAACAGTTGTCAAAAACGTCATTCTTTTTGGTGAAAAATGTGTTAGTATAAAGAGAGCAATAAGTGTTGTTACCTGAGGGGAGGCTTGACGGTAACTTTGAAACGGTGGTAATGTATGATTAGCACAGTACAAGGCATTGTCTCAAATAGCAATGGAGATAAATGGGGGAATTTAAAATGCAGGAAAGTATCGATAATATATTTGAGTGTTTATCATGTAGTAATAGTCAGGAGAAGCAACAATACGGAATAGA
The DNA here is from genome assembly GCA_045593085.1 of Lachnospiraceae bacterium. Taxonomy (GTDB): domain Bacteria; phylum Bacillota; class Clostridia; order Lachnospirales; family Lachnospiraceae; genus XBB1006. Next base: position 134,223 of record JAZNWA010000015.1, read on the forward strand.
GATGGCCAGCCAAATTAAAAATTTGTCTGTATTGATTATGCCTATCGAAAGCAAGTCGGTATGGGAAAATTGCGCCAAGGTAATTGTTAGCAAGACAGATGAAGAGTTGCAATTATACTATATTAAACTGTTTGAGTGGTTGCAGGATATGAACTGGCCGGGAGCAGAGCTGATATATGACAGATTAAGCGGTGTTTCAAATGAATATTTTTTACATGCTTTTCAATATAGTATTTCACAAGCCAGGAAAATGGAAGAATATGCTTGGGAGCGTAGCTTAGAGGAATTTTATTCGGAGTGGAAATTGAAACACGAGTAACACACCTCTGATGTTTGTACGAAACTTAAAAACGAATTGAGTATTTAGGAGAATAACATGGAAAAAATCATTTACTTAACGAACGATAATAAAGAAGAATATTGTTGCGGACAAAATTATTTTGATTTTTTGGATTATGCATTTGAGGAAACAGACTATTTCATGTTAGTTTATGTGAACTATTATGGAAAAGGTTATAGTAAAGAAATGCGGGAATTCAAAAAAGAATTGCAACCTTATCAGGTGAAAACCAGAACGAATCCATCTTGGCCGGGAACACTTTCTTCATGGTGTAAAGATACAACTTATAAAGTTATTTTCTATAGAAACGATATGAAAGCAAAAGATATTTTGAAAAAAGTGTCAAGATTAGATGCGTGGTCAAGACCGGGATACCCGGAAGATCTGGCTTTTTTTAAAGGAAACCAATGTTGGTTTTATTCGGTGGGGCATGAGAGAATTGCTGCAATCATTCACGCAACGGAAAAAGACATAGATTTTTTGCAGGAAAGAGGTCTGGCAAAAAAAGAGGAAGCATTTCTTCCGGAAGATAATTATTATGAACAATATGATGAGGAATTGGGAGCAAAGCATGATTTTATTTGAAAATTTTCAATGTTTAAAAAAACAAAACTATGTAAAATTATCAGTAGAACCAGTGCTTTATTTTGAAAGATCGGGTAATGAGGATTATAAGTTAACCATTCCTCAAAACTGGTTATTAGATTTTTGGAATAGGATAAATGGTCAGCAGTATGATTTATATATGATATATTCGCAACTTGTTCCACATGGGCAATTCAATAAATTGACTGATTATAAAAAGATTTGGGGATTAAAACACATAGAAAAGGGTGAATATGAAAATACATTTGATACAGAAAAAGGCCGAGTTTACTTTGGTATAAAAAAGGAAAGAGGGCTAGATGCGTTTACAAATAGCTCGTCTAAAACAATTGTATTTATGCCAGAAGATACAGAACTTGATTTTTCTAAGGTATATGAATATTGTAAGAAGTCGGAATCAGACAATTGTGATTTTGATGAAAACGCTCTTTTTTTGCTTCAGAAAATCTATCAAGATATATTAATTGTTCAGTATAATTTTCACGAGAAAATTAGCATGTCAATTTTTGGGAAAAATATTGGAGAGTATTTTGACGACGAATTTATGATGAAAATTAAAACTGACACGCAGAAGGGCACATTGTAAAAAAATAACAGATGAAGGTGTTAGCTGAAAGAATTTACGAGTCCGCCAAATGTTCATCTTTTAAAGAAAATGGTCTTTTAACCAATCATTTAGGTGAGGAAAAACCAATTGTGTCATATAACAGAACATTTAAGGATAAAAAACTTTTTTTTGATTAACTATGATAAAGAAGTGTTTGAAGCGATACAGAGTAGAGTGAAGCGAAAGTGAGGAGCAGTGGACATAGAACTATTGGAGGATACAGAATGAATTTACACTTAGAGAAGTTAATTAAAAAACCAGCGTTATCCATTGCGTTGTCGAATGACAGTAAGCGAGTAGCAATTAGCGGAGAAAGAAAAGTATATGTGTATGAAATCGCAACATGGGAAAAGATCATAGAGATTAAAATAAGCAATGTGAGTTGTATGCATTTTTTGGAGGACAATAATTCTATTATTATTTTGAATACTACAGGAAATTTCTTTGTGTGGGATGGGAATGAAATTAAATTTCAGAAGAAAATACCTGAATCAAAGAGAACATGGGAAATATTTTATTACATTTCTGATGAACTTATTCTTGTACCGCATACCGGAAGCGGAGTATTGTGGTACAATGTAAAAACGAATCAATTAAGTCAGTTTTACACTACGCATCAATGGATAACTAAAATTGGGGATGTGAGTAATGGAAAAATCAGACTGTTGTCCGGCGATGTAGAAGTTAAGGAACAATGTTTTGAACTGGTAACATTAGACTATGAAGGAAATGTTTTGAGCAAAGTCCTGACAGAGTCCATGGCAACAGATAGTTTTTCAGAGCCTTTGTTTATTAAGGAAAATATGTTTGCTTTATCTACTTTAAAATCCAATCGAAATATATTGAGTTGGATGAGTGGACGATGCGGTGATTTGTATTTTATAAATACGGAAGGTAAAGTACTTCGTCAAATCACTATGAATAGCGAACCGAAGTTGTTTCATATGGGAAATATGTTGGTGACCTATCAGTCAGGCATAAGACAAGGCGTAGATTTTTGTAATTTAGAAACTATGAAGATAGAGAATTGCTTGGAAGAACGTTTTTTTGAAGAAGTGGAGAAACCAAACCCAGTCTCTGAAATAAAGATGTTAGATGAAAAGCATATTTTAATTGGCACATGGGGAGCGTTATATGTTTTTCGAATTGAGGAATAACTCTCCAAAACCATAAAAGAGGACTCAAAAGTTAGCACTTTAATTATTTTATAGAATAAAGGTCAGCATTTTTGTTGACTTTTGAGTTGGTAGCAAAAAGTTCGCCAGGACAGTGGAAAGGAGGAGCAGTACATTGAAGAACAAAGTTCTATTTGTTGTAGTCTTAATTGTTTTAATAATAGTATTTATTGTTTTAGGAGGTAATGGTAATAAAATTAATATGGAAGTAGTAAAAGAGGGACAAATTAGATTTATATATGATGAACAAAAGATTGTTCATACACTAACAGAAAAAGAGATTGCAGAATTAAAATTACTTTTTAACGATAAGAGAATTTATAACGATAATCCATCCTGTGGATTTTCGGAGGATATTGCTATAAAGTTTGACGACATGATGACATTTTGTATTGCGAGGGATACGTGCCCGATTATCTATTGGAAAGAAAAAGATAAATATTTCAAAATATCTGAGGAAGAACAACGTGTTTTGTATGAATTATTAGAAAAATATGGTGCATTTTTTCCGTGTGTGTAGCAAATGAAAGCCAGTATTGAAACGTGTAGTATGGCATTTTTTGAGAAATAAGATTTCATTGACTGCAGCGAAATGGATACAGATTTCTCAGAATAATAGCTACGATTGGAGAGAGGAATAAATCTTGGAAAAAAGGTTCAAAAGCAAATTCAACGAATAAGCTTTTGAACCTTTTTTATTTCTCCGAGTATGGTTTTGGGATTTAAACATAATGAACTGCTTATTTTGTGAAATTCTTAATTCGGCGTAACGTGTATATTGAAATTTAAAGTTAAACATGCTACAATGACCACACAATGAGTGGAAGAGGTGCAGATGTGGAAAAGAAAGAGCAATTAGAAAATCAGATTAATCGATTAAAGAAGATAAGAAACGATTTGGGGATGAACAGAACGGAATTTTCACGTTACATCGGTATACCGCTACGAACACTGGAAGAGTGGGAAGCAGGAAGAAGGCAGATGCCGGATTATGTATTGCGTTTGTTGTCTTATTATATTCGGATGGAACAGTTTATACAGGAAAATCAAATTGAATTAATGGGGGATATGAATGAAGAAGAATAAAATTATAACGGTACAAAATCTGCCGATTTCGATTTCAAGAGAAGATATAGACGACTATATTTGTATTACGGATATTGCTGCCGCAAAATCAGATGAATCCAGAGCTGCGGATGTGGTTCGCAATTGGCTTAGAAATAGAAGAACCTTAGAATTCTTGTCTACATGGGAAGAAATATATAATCCAAATTTTAAAGTGTTCGAATCTGAACACTTTAAAAAACAAGCAGGATTATTAACATTTACGCCAAGTATATCCGAATGGGTTGATCAGACAAATGCCATCGGAATATTTGTCAAAAAAGGACGTTATGGCGGTACTTATGCACATAAGGATATAGCGTTTGAGTTTGCATCGGCTATAAGTCCGGTTTTTAAACTATATTTAATCAAAGAATTTCAGCGCTTAAAGGAAGAAGAGAACAATCTTCAGAAGTTAGAATGGAATGCTAAGCGTTTTTTGTCCAAAAATAATTACTTAATCCAAACAGATGCCATCAAAAAATACATTATTCCTAATTGTAATTACAGAGAGGATTTGCAATGGCTGTCATATGCAGAGGAAGGAGATGTGCTAAATGTTGCTTTGTTTGGGTTCACAGCAAAAGCATGGAGAGAGAGTAATCCGGAACTCGCAAAAAGCAGTAATGTAAGAGACTATGCGACTATCAATGAACTTACGGTTCTCTCGAATCTTGAAACGCATAATGCACAGATGATTCGAGAAGGAAAAACAAAAGAGGAACGATTTCAAATCTTAAAAGACATTGCAGATTATCAGATGCAAATACTATCCGCAGCAGATAATATTGCAGGTATTGAAGAAAAAACGATGTGTAAATAAAGATGTTGCTGGCAACTAAGTTATATCAAGTTAAAAGGTTCAAAAGCAAATTCAACGAATAAGCTTTTGAACCTTTCTATATACATGATTAACAAAAAACTCGCAGAGCGTGTTTTTGTTAATATTACCTATGCATAATACTGCGCCTGTGCATTCCACAGCTTAAAGTACTTATTATTGGTGTCGGCAACCAATTCTTCGTGGGTTCCGTGCTCGATGACATTTCCTTGGTCAAATACCAGGATGTCATCGCAGAAACGGCAGGAGGAAAGCCTATGGCTGATGTACACGGCTGTTTTGTCTCCAACGATATCATTAAACTTGGAATAAATTTCGGCTTCTGCAATCGGGTCAAGCGCTGCTGTTGGTTCATCTAAGATGATGAAAGCAGCATCTTTGTATAAAGCTCTGGCAATGGCAATTTTTTGCGCTTCACCACCGGAGATGTCGATACCTTCTTCTCCGAAATCTTTGTACAGGCAAGTATCTAGGCCTTGTGGCAAGGAGTTAAGGCGTTCTCCAAAGCCTGCATCAATTAAGCATTGTGTAACTTTTTCTTTGTCATATTCCATACCGCCGGCAACATTGGCTCCCAAAGGCTGGGAAACTAACTGGAAGTCTTGGAAAACTACAGAGAAGATGTCTTTATAATCCTGATGCATTCACGATCGTCTTTTCGTATTCAATTGCTGTTGATTCATCATCACAAATACCGATTTTGTAAGTCATGGTGGACTCCTTTCAAAGGGGTTTGTATCTTGACTTTTATAGAGTTCTATGCTAATCTTAGTTCAAGAAAAAGGTGCTACCGATAGAACGGTTGCCCATACAAAATTTATTTCATTTTAAATAACTGTCGGGCGGGACAGTTATTTTTTTGCATTTTTTCCATTTTCATATCCTATCTTATATGCTGCACCGCACAAAATTGCGCAAATTGCAATCACATAATATAGTGATTCTAATGTAATCATCAGCAAATTCCTCCAAATCACATATTCCTTAACAGGTTTCTATGTTAACGAAAGTCCAGTCTTTCGATTGAAGGCAAACCGTCCTACCGAGCTAGGGTAGCACCCGTAAACATTATAACAAATCTCTTAAACATTTCTACTTGACATAATATACAAAAATTATTCAAACTTCAAGTTAAAATACGGCCTAAAACCTTGGAAATACGTTGTTTTTGCATGTCAATTCATTTTTAAACTTTTTTACATCATAAGGCAAGAATATCACCTGACAGTACAAAAAAATTGCCACTTACAAATCATCCCTTGTACTTTTTTATAACAAAGATTAAAATAAAACTAGATTGTACTTTGGGAGGAAAAAATGGCACAACAAACAGGGAATAATAAAGGACAACTCATGACGGAGGGGCCAATTGGCAAGCAGTTAATATTTTTCGCCCTTCCACTTTTAATGGGAAATGTTTTTCAGCAATTATACAATACCGTAGATGCAATGATCGTTGGGCAATATGTAGGGGAAAATGCTTTGGCGGCAGTAGGTTCCGCTGGTTCGGTCGTTCATTTAATTACTAGTTTATTAATGGGTATTACCATGGGAGCAAGCGTTACAATAGCGAACCATTACGGCGCCAGAGATATTTACCGCTTAAGACGAAGTATTCATACGGCAACGGTACTTGCGTTGTTAAGTGGTGTTGTATTAACGGTGGTGGGAGTGCTTTTGTCACCGCAAATCGTATTGTGGATTGGAACGCCGGCAGAGGTTGTTGGGGAATCCACGTCTTATTTGAGAATTATCTTTGCGGGAGTCTTGTTTTCCACTTTATATAACGCAGGAAGCAGTATTTTCCGTGCGGTTGGAGATTCTAAGCGTCCGTTGTACTACTTAATCGTTTCCTCTGTTACAAACATTGTTTTGGATTTGTTATTTGTAGTAACGCTTAAAATGGGAGTAGAGGGTGCAGCACTTGCGACCATTCTTTCCCAGTTGATTAGTACGATTCTTACTTATGGAACATTGATGCTTTCGAAGGAAGAATATCGTCTGAGATTGAAGGAACTGTGTATTGACAAACAGGAAATGGGTCTGATTATAAAAATCGGTATTCCGGGCGGAATCCAGAACTCTGTTATTGCATTTTCCAATGTTATTGTACAGGCAAATATCAATGCTTTTGAAGCAAATGCCATGGCCGGTTGTGCGGCATGGGTAAAAATCGATGGATTCGCAGTAATGCCCGCATTGAGTTTTTCCATGGCGTTGACCACCTTTATCGGTCAGAATATGGGAGCAAAGAAGCCGGAGCGTATGAAAAAAGGAGCTCGGTTTGGTATCTTAGTTGCAGCATTCACCATCGAGGTTATCGGTCTTTTGTTGTATGTCTTCTGTGAACCGGTATTGCGTCTCTTTAACGACAATCCGGAGGTTATTAAGTACGGTGTGCAAATGGCAAGAAGCATTGCACCGCTTTATATGTTTTTAGGTTTGTCACATGCTATGGCAGGAACGTTGCGAGGCGCAGGTTTAACCAAGATTCCGATGATTGTTATGATTTCCTGCTGGTGCGTGGAGCGAGTATTGTGGATCACATTGTCGATTAACTATATCGCAAACGACATCCGCATGGTATTTTACAGTTACCCGATTACGTGGGCCACAAGTACCATCATTTTCTTCATATATTATATGAAGACGGATTGGGTAAACCATTCTTTGGAACAAAAGAAGGATGCTAAAAACATTTAAAAACAGCCTTAGGAGGAAAATGCATGGGAGCTTATCCGGAGTGTGAAAACTGTATGTTTTTTGCCTATGATGAAGAATATGAAGAATACGAATGTCAGGTTTATTTAGATGAAGATGAACTGGCAAGATTCATGACCACAAGTTATAAATGCTGCCCGTATTATCAGGGCGGTGACGAATACAAGATAGTAAGAAAACAAATGTAAAAATAAAAAGTTATAAGGAGGAATAAAACATGTATCAATTTCCAAAAAATCTGTACACCGATGTAAGAATTGAAGATGTGACAAATACAAACATTGTATTATCCAATCATGAATTACAGAAAAACAAAACGCAAAAAGAAGTGGGAGCCATGATTCGTATTTATGATGGTATCCGCTGGTATTACAAGGCTACTTCTGATGTAGAACATATCCAGGAAGCAATTAATGAATTGGCAACCATGGCAACTCCGAATGAAAAAGTAAATGAATGTCCGGAGATTGCAAAACTAGAAGTAAATGTGGACAAAGTAATCCTTTATAAAAATCAATCTTTTGCGTCCGTTCCGAACGAAGAAAAGGTAACATTAATTACACGTTATGATGAATTGACCAAAGTAGATGAGAGAATTCAGTCCGCAGATAGTATTTATTTGGATTGCTATACGCATAAGCATTTTATGTCTAGTTTGGGAGCAGATGTGGAATTTGATGACCAGTACGCAAGAGTTATTTTTTTGCTTAATATTGTGGATCAGGAGATTCCGAACCATTTCCATGAGCATTTTAACGCAAAGAACTTTGAGGAAATTGCCCAGTATGATGAATGGGTGAAAGAACATATTGCCGCCAATTTGGAATTTGCACAAAAAGCCGTTCCGGTAGAACCGGGAGATTATGTGTGTGTAATGTCTCCGAGTGTGACAGGTGTATTTGCCCATGAAAGCTTTGGCCATAAGAGCGAGTCTGACTTTATGTTAAATGATGAAACCATGAAGAAGGAATGGGAAATCGGCAAAAAGGTAGGCTCTGATATTTTATCTATTACGGATGATGGAACTATGAAAGTGCATGGATACACTCCGTATGACGATGAAGGTTGTAAGGCAAGAAAAACATATCTTGTAAAAAACGGTGTGCTGGAAGGAAGATTACACAGTGCACTTACAGCAGCTTGTATTGGAGAAGAATTAACCGGAAATGCGAGAGCCCTTAATTTTGAATACGAGCCGGTAGTACGTATGACCAATACAATGGTAGAACCGGGAACACTTACAAAAGAAGAACTTTTTGCGGATATCGAATTGGGCATTTATATCCATGACTGGAAACATGGTTCAGGTATGTCCAGCTTTACTATTGCTCCGTCCAAGTCATATATGATCCGTAACGGAAAGATTGCAGAGCCTGTAAGAGTGTCTGTAGTAACCGGAAATGTTATGGAAACCTTATATTTAATTGATGCTGTAAGCAAGGACTTGCAGACGGATGCAGGAAGTTGCGGTAAAATGGAACAAATGGGTCTTCCGGTAGCAATGGGCGGCCCATACACCAGAGTGCGTAAACTAAATGTTCAGTAGGAGGCCGGGTATGAGAGAGACATATAGACAGAGAAAAAATGAGAGCACATTACGAGTTGTAGAAGGAAAAGTATACTCAGTGCGCCAAAAAGATATTACGAAAACAGGATGCCGTATATATAAGGATGGTTTTATGGGCGTTGCCGGTACTTTAGGTGAAGCAACGGATGAAACATGGGCAGAAGCAGAAAAAAATCTGGGGTTAAAGGTTTCTTATCCTTTTGAACCGGAAAAAAATGCGGAAAAGACGATTGACTATCGTAAGGAAGCGGTTGAAACAAAGAAACTATTAAAACAGGTTGAGGAAATTTTAGATTATTTAAACAAAAATTATAGTGATTTTTCTTTTGACGGATATGTATTTGACACAGAAACAGATATTTCTATGGAAAATGAAGCAGGATTGAAATTATGCTCTAAAGATAGAGTATACAGTATTGCCTTTATTATTAAGGACAACAATCTGGCAAATATCATGGACCTTCAAGTAGAGATAAGTGGCAGAACATTTGAAAAAGAAAAATTAATCCGCATTGCAGAAAGTTACTTGCAGGCATTCCGTAACAAAGTGGAAATGCCGACGGAAGAACTTCCGGTTATTATCCCTCCATTTTTAATTGGTCAGCAGTTGGAAAGTGACTTAAGCGGTGAAAGAGTAGGTACAAAGACATCTTTGTTGACAGGAAAAGAAGGACAGAAGGTATTTTCTGAAAAAGTAACTTTATACACCAGCATTGACAGAGACCCGATGTTCTACGGACAGCCATTTTTTGATGCAGAAGGTAAATTTAGTGAAGAACCATGCATTTTTGTGGAAAACGGTGTATTTAAGAAACCTTTTACAGATAAGAGGGTTGCACAGAAATACGGATTTGAAGAAACCGGATCGGCAAGTGGAGAATACGATGATATCCCGACTATTGCTTCAATGGAAATGTTGCAGTTTAAAACCTCAGGCAAGACGTTAAAAGAATTGCTTGGTGGTAAATTAGGCATCTTAATTGATATTGCAAGCGGTGGCGACTTTACTTCTACAGGAGATTTTGCAACCCCTGTTCAGTTAGCATACTTAACCGATGGTGAGAATATTATCGGAAAATTACCGGAGTTTAATATTAGCGGAAATATCTTTGATATTTTAGGCGACGGCTATATCGGTTATTCCAAAGATGATGAATTAACCGGAGCAAAGGTTATGGTTTGCAAAATGAAGGTGAATTAATGAAAAACGCCATTATCACAACAAAAAGATTGACACTGCATGCCATCTCGGATTATGACCGGGATGGTATGCTTAAACTTCTTACCAATGATGAAATTCGGAAGACCTATATGATACCGGACTTCAAATCACGCGAAGAAGAATTAAAGATGTTTGATTCCTTTAAGCGCTTGTCACAAGATGAAAGTCGCTTTGTGTACGGCATTTTTCTGGCAGATGAGATTATCGGATTTATGAATGATGTTGATAAGTCAGAGACCGAAATTGAAGTGGGTTATGTTATTCATCCGACACATCACAACAAAGGATATATGACAGAGGTCCTTTCGGCCGCAATACAGGAGTTGTTTAAACTAGGTTTTTATGTTGTAAAAGCCGGAGCATTTGAGGAAAATCCGGCAAGCATGCGTGTGATGGAAAAAAGCGGTATGACAAAAACAACAGAAGAAGAATTGATTGAATACAGGGGGAAAAATCACCACTGTGTTTATTATGAAATAAGGAGAGGGCAATGAGATATCCGGATTTGAAGCATCAGACAATCGGTATCACTGCACCAAGCAGTGGAGTAGGAGATGATATAGAAGGTTTCGAGAAATCTTTAAATCAGTTAAAAAAAGCAGGATTTGAAATCTTTGAAACTGACAATGTCCGTAGTGTACAGACACCAAGCTCACCTGCCGGAGTTCGGGCAAAGGAATTCATGCAGCTTTGGAACGACGAAACCGTGGATTTCATTTTATCTGCATCCGGTGGTGATTTTTTAGAAGAAATGTTGCCTTATCTGGATTGGGAAAAATTAAGCCAATCACCAAAATGGGTTCAGGGCTATTCGGATAATACAGGCATACTGTTTCCGTTAACAACGAAACTTGATATTGCTACGATTTACGGACCGAATGCCGGTGGCTTTGACATGACAAAGTTACATGCTTCATTAGAAACCACACTGGAATACATGAAGGGGAATTTTATCAATCAGAGTTCTTACGAAAAATACCAGTTAGGCTGGGGGGAGGGTATTGACGGATATGATTTGAATGCTTCGGTACAATACAATCTTCCGAACGGCAATATTGACGTGACAGGCAGAGTGCTTGGAGGTTGCCTGGATATTTTAAAAGACTTAAAAGGAACACCATATGAGGATGTAAAAGGATTTGTTGAGAGATACAAAGAAGACGGAATTGTATGGTACTTTGACATATTTGCAATGAAGGCGGAGGATGTGGCACACACGATTTGGAGTATGAAACAAGCCGGTTGGTTTGAGACTACCAAGGCAATTATCGTAGGGCGAGTATGCTTTCCGTCAACGATGATGGAAATGTCGTATGAAGATGCATTTTTACGTGTGTTTGGAAAAAATATGCCACTTGTCACGCAGGCGGATGTGGGTCATGTGAAACCAATGTGGACCATGGTAAACGGGGCAATGTGTCACTTACAATGTGCAGATGGCAAAGGCAGTATCAGGCAATGGATGGAGTAGAGAAGATGTTTGAAATTATAAAAAAAGACCAATACAAAGTAAGTACCTGGAGTGGCGGAACGACCACCGAAATCTTTTTGGCACCGCAAGACGGCAGCTATGCAGAAAGAAGATTTGATTTTCGCATCAGCTCTGCTACGGTGGATTTGGAAGAGTCTGATTTTACGCCGCTTGATGGGGTGAAACGTTTTCTCACTATTTTAGAAGGGCAAATGGATTTGACCTTCCGGGAGAAGACAGATCGAAAGGTTACTCTAAATCCATATGAAGTGGTAGAATTTATGGGAGATGTCCCAACACATTCTGTTGGTAAAGCAAAGGACTTCAACCTTATGCTGAAAGGCTGCGAAGGTGTGATGGAAACTTTTTGTGGCGGATTTTGTGTAGAGATTCCTGCCGGGGTTGAAGTGTTTGTCTACAGCGTACAGCCGTGGAAAGGCATTTTAGGCGAAGAAGAAATTGCGGTGGATGCAGAAGATACACTACATATTTATTCATTATCCGAGTGTATATCCTTGCAGGCATCCGCTAATGGGAATACAGACGGCGTGAACTGGGTTGTTTTGATGGTGCAGGCATAAAAGGAGAAAAAGTTAATGAAACTTGGGCTTGTTCAATATCATATTGTATGGGAAGATAAGAAAGCAAATCGGGAAAAAGTGATAGAGAGTGCGAAAAAAGCAAAAGAAAACGGCGTTGAACTGTTGCTTTTTCCGGAGATGACGTTTACCGGTTTTTCTATGAATGTTACCGACATCTCGGAAGAAAAAGAGGAGCCGGACGGTACGATTGCTTTTATGAAAAAAATAGCACAAGATTATGGCATCAATATTGGTGCAGGCTGGACAGAGCGTGCCGGCAATAAAGGAAAAAATCACTACACCATTATAAATCCTGTAGGGGAAATTGCGCTTGACTATATAAAAATGCATCCGTTTTCCTATGCCGGCGAAGATTTGTACTATGAAGCCGGTGATAACTATGAAGTGGCAGAGATTGCGGGAATTCCACTAACCGCATTTATCTGTTATGATCTTCGCTTCCCGATAAGTTTCTGGAAAGCATCTGAAAAAGCACATCTTATCATCGTACCGGCAAATTGGCCGAAACGACGAATTGAACAGTGGAAAGTGCTGCTTCGTGCCCGTGCGATTGAAAATCAGGTTTACATCGCAGCTGTTAACTGTGTGGGAATGATAGGGGATATTGAATATTCCGGTGCCAGTTGTGTGATTAACCCGAGAGGGGAAGTATTAGCCATGGTAGAAGATGAAGAACAGATAGTCATCGTTGATATTGAAGATGATGTGGAGATACAAAGGAAAAAGTTTCCGGTCCACAATGACCGACGTCCGGAGGAGAGATAGCCTATGCCAAAATCAGAAAGACAAAAAATGAAGTTGCTTGCAATTAAGGATATCCTTTATGCAAAAACAGACGAGGATCACAGCATTACAACAGCACAGTTAATTGAAGAGTTGGAAAAGCTCGATATTAAAGCGGAACGAAAGAGTATTTACCAGGACATTCAAACCTTAGAAGAAATGGGTGTAGATGTGGTTAAACAGACCAAACACCCGAAGGGATATTATCTTGCCAGCCGCGAATTTGAACTTCCGGAAGTGAAAATGTTAGTAGATATTGTTCAGTCGGCGCGTTTTTTAACTCCGAAAAAATCAAGAGAAATGGTCCGTAAATTGGAAGGTCTGGTAAGTAATCACCAAGCGCGGTTGTTGCAAAGAAATCTTTTGGTTTCTACACGTCCGAAAACCGGAAACGAAACGATTTATTATAATGTGGATGCCATTCATCACGCAATTAACGAGGATAAGAAAATCAGTTTTCGCTATTGTGAGTGGAACATCAAAAAAGAATTGGTTCCAAAGCGTGACGGACAACGTTATGTAGTTAACCCATGCGCATTGATTTGGGATAGCGAAAACTATTATTTAATGGCATACGAAGATAAAGATGGTGTTATGAAGAATTATCGTGTGGATAAGATGATTCAGATTGCCATGGAAGATGCCCGCCGGGAAGGCAAGGAGCATTTGAAAGGATTTAATCCGTCGGAGTATTCCAAGAAAGTAATAGCAATGTTTTCCGGTGAAGAAGAAGTGGTTACTTTGCGAGTGAATCCTTCCTATATCGGAGTTATTTTAGACCGGTTTGGAACGGATATTTCTGTTCGAAAAGTCTCAGAGACAGAGGCCGAAGTGCGTATTACCGTTGAAGTCAGCAATCTTTTTTACGGATGGGTTACGGCGCTGGGGGAAGGTATCGAAATTTTAACGCCGCAAACAGTCCGTGACGAGTACAAAAACTACTTAAAAAATATTGCAAAAAACTATGATAAATAAGAACAAAAAGTCAAATAATAAGTTTTATAGTCCATAAAAAACAGTTTAAACTCCGAGCATTGGTACGAAACCGGTGAACGGAGTTTTTCTTTGCGGTTAATACGGCAAATTTTTTTATAGATTTTTTAGAAGTTAAAGAAAAAGTTAAGGAAGAAAGAATTGATTTTAAATGTAGTAAAACATATAATAGAAGTAACCATGAGTACATGGGAAACAGGAGGATTTTATGAACAACAACGAACGACCGAATAATAACACTCCGCTTGGAGGTAACAATAATCAAAATCCTGAAAATGGGGGGGATAACGGAAAGAAAAAAGGCGGTGCATCCTTGCTCACCTTTTTGATTATGGGCCTTGGGTGCCTTTTTGTTGCGACACTTTTTTATAATCGTGTGATTGCAACCAAGACACAGGAAATCAGCTACTCTGAATTTACCCAGATGGTTCGGGACGGAAAGGTAGAATCTGTATATTTAGATTCTAAGCAAATTAATATTTATGCCAAACCTGTAGAAGGAGAAACAGCAAAAAAGACATATGTCACAGGTTGGGTGGAAAACGATGAATTTCTTGCCATGTTAGAAGAGCATGGAGTTAAAGTACAATCGGAGATTCCGAAAGACACGGGGGCATGGATTTACAGTATTGTCAGCATTTTGCTTCCGTTTTTACTGGTGTTCTGGCTGTTTGGAAAGCTGATGAAGAATGTAGGACCGGGTGCCATGAGCAAGAACCACACCAAGGTATATGTGGAAAAAAGTACCGGTGTAACCTTTGCGGATGTAGCCGGACAGGATGAGGCGAAAGAATCTTTGCAGGAGGTTGTAGACTTTTTGCATAATCCGCAAAAATATGCGGAAATCGGTGCAAAACTTCCAAAAGGAGCACTTTTAGTAGGACCTCCGGGTACCGGTAAAACATTGTTGGCAAAGGCGGTTGCCGGAGAAGCAAAAGTACCGTTTTTCTCTTTGGCAGGTTCTGATTTCGTAGAGATGTTTGTAGGTATGGGTGCAAAACGTGTCAGAGATTTATTCCAAGAAGCGAATAAGCACGCACCATGTATTATTTTTATTGATGAAATTGATGCGATTGGTAAAAGCCGTGACTCCAGATATGGTGGCGGAAATGATGAAAGAGAGCAGACCTTAAATCAGCTCTTGGCAGAGATGGATGGATTTGATACATCCAAGGGATTATTGATTTTAGCAGCCACAAACCGACCGGATGTCCTTGATAAAGCACTTCTTCGTCCGGGCCGTTTCGACCGAAGAATTATTGTAGACAAACCGGACTTAAAAGGCCGTATCGAAACTTTAAAAGTTCATTCTAAAGATGTTCTTATGGATGAATCCGTGGACTTAGAAGCAATCGCACTTGCAACCAGCGGTGCAGTTGGTTCTGATCTTGCAAATATGATTAACGAAGCTGCCATTAACGCAGTTAAGAACGGAAGACAATATGTAACACAGGCGGATTTGTTTGAATCTGTGGAAGTTGTAATTGCGGGTAAAGAGAAAAAAGACCGTATCATGAGTGCCCAGGAGAAAAAAATAGTCGCATATCATGAAGTTGGTCATGCATTGGTAACCGCTCTTCAAAAAGATGCGGAACCGGTTCAGAAGATTACCATTGTTCCTAGAACAAAAGGTGCCTTGGGATATGTAATGCATACACCGGAAGAAGAGAAATATTTGATGACGGAAGCAGAGTTAAATACCCGTTTAGTTACCTTTATGGCCGGACGAGCTGCGGAGGAATTGGTATTTGATTCGGTTACAACAGGAGCGGCCAATGATATCGAGCAGGCAACCAACATTGCCCGTGCAATGATTACCCAGTATGGTATGTCAGAACGCTTCGGACTGATGAGTTTAGAGTCTGTGGAAAGCCGTTATTTAGATGGTCGTACCGTTATGAACTGCAGCGATGGAACGGCAGCGGAGATCGATGAAGAAGTAAAACTTTTATTAAAGAGAAGTTATCAGACTGCAATGGAATACCTGAAAGAACACCGGGAGATTTTAGACCGCATTGCAGACTATCTGTATGAAAAAGAAACGATCTCGGGAAAAGAGTTCATGCAACTTTTCCGTGAAGCAAAAGGGGAAACGGAAGAAGAAACCATAGTATCGGAAGAAGATATTTTTGAAGAAGAATAAAGAACAGGAAAAAGGAGGATACACGATGCAAAAGTTCGCAGAATTGCAGTATGAAAGACCTGATTTTGATTTAATGGAAGAGCAGGTAAAAGAGTACATCGAAGGTTTAAAAAATGCAAAAAGTTACGATGAATTAAGAAACATCTATTTGGAGCACGCCAAGGCTGAAGGTGAAGTTGGCACGATGATTACCATTGCCAGCATTCGAAACACCGTAAACACAAAGGATGCGTTCTATGAAGGTGAAATGACACACATTCATCAGCGCCTTCCGAAAATCGGCATCATTGAAAAGGAAGCTGATAAAGTTATTTTGGAATCTCCGTTTTTAGAGGAATTTAGAGCGGAATTCGGTGATTTACTGGTTAAGAAGATGGAATATGGCCTGAAATTATCCAGCG
Organism: Lachnospiraceae bacterium; assembly: GCA_045593085.1. Classification (GTDB taxonomy): domain Bacteria; phylum Bacillota; class Clostridia; order Lachnospirales; family Lachnospiraceae; genus XBB1006. The sequence continues at coordinate 150,799 of JAZNWA010000015.1, forward strand.
AAGCAATCGTTCCGAATATGATTGAAGAAAGCAAATTAACACAGGAATATTCCAAAGCGAGTGCATCTTGTACAACGATGTTCAGAGGAGAAGAGTGTAATTTTTCCAAGTTGTTAAAATATATGCAGAGTACGGATCGTGCGACCAGAAAAGAAGCATTTGAAGCATGGGGAGATTTATACGAAAAAATCGCTCCGGAACTGGATGCAATTTATGATAAATTAATTGCATCCCGTATTGATATGGCAAAAAAATTAGGCTTTAAAGACTACACAACCATGCAGTACTTGAGACGTGGCCGTTATGACTACAAGCCGGAAGACGTTGCAAACTTTAGAAAACAGGTAAAAGAAGTGATTGTTCCTGTATGTGAGAAGCTTTATCAGGCACAGAAGGAACGTCTTGGTGTAGACCGGTTATACTTCTATGATGAAAAATTGTTATTCCCGGAAGGAAATGCAACACCAATCGGGGACAGAGAATATCTGGTAAATCAGGCACATGAGATGTATAAGGATTTATCTCCGGAAACAGCAGAGTTTTTTGATTTCATGACAAAGTATGAAATGTTTGACTTAGAGAATAAACCGGGTAAACGTATGGGCGGATATTGTACATTCTTACCATCTTACAAAGCACCGTTTATTTTCTCTAACTTCAACGGAACCAGTGCGGATGTGGATGTATTGACCCATGAAGCAGGACACGCTTTTGAATCTTATACAGCGTGCAAGACCCAGCCGCTGAGAAGTATGATTTTCTCTACCAGTGAAATCAATGAAATTCATTCCATGGCAATGGAACACTTTGCATATCCGTATATGGATAAGTTCTTTGGCGACAAGACAAAAGAATACTTATATGCACATTTAGCTGAGGCTTTAGAAGTTATTCCGTATATGGTTTGTGTGGATGAATTCCAGCACAGAGTATATGAAAAGCCGGAAATGAGTGCAAAAGAACGTTACACAGTATGGCGTGAAATTGAAAAATATTATATGCCATGGAGAGATTACGGCGGACATAAGTTTATGGAAGAAGGCGGATTCTGGATGCAGAAACAGCATATCTTCTTATATCCGTTCTACTACATTGACTATGCATTGGCACAGATTTGTGCGTTTGAACTTTATGGTAAGATGAAAATAGATACAAAGGCTGCATGGGCTGATTATTACCGCTTATGCCAGGCCGGCGGAAGCAAAGGCTATTTCGAACTGTTAAAGGTTGCAAATTTAAGCAATCCGTTTGAAAGCGGCACAGTGGAAAAAGTAATTGCAAGCATTGCGGAGGAATTATTAGGTGAAAACTAGAGAGATATATTTGGCCGGCGGATGCTTTTGGGGGATGGAAAAGTATTTCCAAAAGATTAAAGGAGTGCTTTCTACCAGAGTCGGATATGCCAACGGAAACACCGATGCGCCAACCTATGAGCAGGTAAAATACGAAAATACCGGCCATGCAGAGACGGTTAAGATTACATATGACGCAGATGTTGTGGGCTTGGAGTTTTTACTGCATATGTTTTACCAGGTGATCGATCCGGTTTCTGTAAATAAACAGGGTGGAGATGTTGGTGTCCAGTATCGTACCGGAGTTTATTTTACGGATGCACAGGATGAGGCAAAGATTCAAGCATCTTTGGCTGAATTGCAGAAGGAATACGACGAGCCGTTGGCTGTTGAATGTGAAGTGTTACGTCGATTCGATGACGCAGAAGAATATCATCAGGAATATTTGAAGAAGAATCCGGGGGGCTATTGCCATATCGGTGCAGCAGCTTTTGAAATGGCAGAAGAAGCAAAGCCGGAGACAGACAAGGAATAACGAATGCACTTTGATTTTGAAGCGGAATTAAAAAAATTGCCGGCTAAGCCGGGCGTTTATTTGATGCATGATGAAGAGGATACGATTATTTATATTGGCAAAGCGGTTTCTTTAAGAAACCGCGTTCGCCAGTATTTTCGTGCGGGTGCAGACGGACGGGCAAAGATTGAAAAAATGATGCCCCATGTCAGCCGTTTTGAGTACATTGTAACAGACTCGGAACTAGAGGCTCTGGTGCTTGAAAACAATCTCATCAAAGAACATTCTCCAAAATATAATACGATGTTAAAGGATGGAAAAACCTATCCTTTTATTAAAGTTACGCTTTCGGAGGATTTTCCGCGTTTAATCTTCTCAAGACAAATGAAAAAAGACAAAAATAAATATTATGGTCCCTATACCAGTGCTGCAGCCGTTAAGGATACCATAGATTTATTAAACAAATCCTATCATTTACGCAGTTGCAATCGCAATCTGCCAAAGGACATAGGGAAAGTGCGCCCATGTCTGAATTATCATATCAAACAATGTGACGGTCCGTGTCAGGGCTATATTTCCAAAGAAGAATATGCAGAACAACTAAATAAAGCCCTTGAATTTTTGAACGGAAAGTATGAACCGCTAAAAAAACTACTTGAAGGAAAAATGAACCAAGCGGCAGAAGATATGGAATTTGAAGCCGCAGCAGAATATCGTGATCTGCTAAACAGTGTAAATCAAGTGGCGCAGAAGCAAAAAATAACCAATTCCGATTTGGAAGACCGTGATGTTATCGGTATGGCATTAGAGGGCAGTGATGCGGTGGTACAGGTATTTTTTGTCCGTGACGGAAAGTTAATCGGGCGCGAACATTTTTATCTGAGTATTGCGCCGGGGGATACGAAGGAAGGAATTATTGCCAGCTTTTTGGAACAATATTATGGCGGAACGCCATTTGTCCCGCGAGAACTTATGATGACAGTGGAACCGGAAAATATTGCGGAGCTTGAGACCTGGCTCAGTGTGAAAAAAGGTGGTAAAGTTACGATTCGCATCCCAAAAATCGGTCAAAAGGAACGACTCGTAGAATTAGCTGAGAAAAATGCCCGTTTGGTTTTAGAGCAGGATAAAGAAAAAATCAAACGACAGGAAGCTAAGACAAAGGGAGCCATGAAGCGCATTGCCGACATATTAGGAATCCCGGGACTTAGCCGTGTAGAAGCGTTTGATATCTCCAATATTAGCGGATTTCTAAGTGTTGGATCCATGATTGTTTTTGAAGATGGAAAGCCAAAGAAAAACGATTATCGAAAGTTCCGCTTAAAAACAGTGACGGGGCCGGATGACTATGCATCTATGAAAGAGGTTTTAAGCAGGCGCTTTTTACATGGAATGCAGGAAAAGGAAACGCTTAAAGAAAAAGATTTAGATGAAAGTCAAAGTCGTTTTGCCCGTTTTCCGGACTTAATTATGATGGACGGAGGAAAAGGGCAGGTAAATATTGCCCTTCAGGTGTTGAAAGAATTAGATTTGGATATTCCGGTATGTGGCATGGTAAAGGACGATAATCATCGGACCAGAGGACTTTATTTCCATAACGAAGAACTTCCGATTGATACAAACAGTGAAGAATTTAAGCTCATTACAAGAATCCAGGACGAGGCACATCGGTTTGCCATTTCTTATCATCGAAGCCTACGTTCAAAGGATCAGGTGAAGTCCATTTTAGACGAAATTCCGGGAGTAGGACCGGCGCGTAGAAAGGCATTGATGAAGGCATTTGATTCTGTCGATGCACTAAAGGAAGCATCTCTTGAAGAGATTGAGGCTGTAGAGGGCTTCCATAAGTCCCTGGCTGAAGCAATTTATCAATTTTTCCATGTTGAAGAGCAGGAATGATTATGATAAAATAAAATGTAGGGCAAAAGAAAGAAGGGCTGAAGATGAAATCAATTACTGTCAGTGCATTGGCTGAAAAATTTCATATGCAATGTTTTACGCCTGAAGAAGAGCTTGATAAACGCAATATCAGTTGTGTTGATGTCAATCGTCCGGCGTTACAATTGACAGGATATTTTGATTACTTTCAGAGGGAACGAATCCAGATTATCGGTACGGTAGAATACACCTATCTTCAAAAGATGGATGAACGTGAAAAAAATCTCATCTATGACAAATTGTTGGAATTTGGTATTCCGTGTATTATCTTTTGCCGTGGTTTTCAACCGGATCAATTATTGGTGGACAAAGCAACAGAAGCGAAGATTCCGGTTTTGGGTGTTTCAGAAGCGACATCCGGATTTATGGCTGAGTTGATTTATTTTATGAATCAAGCGTTAGCACCGTCCGTTACCATTCACGGCGTTTTGGTGGATGTTTACGGTATTGGGTTGCTTATCATCGGAGAAAGTGGAATCGGAAAGAGCGAAGCAGCCTTGGAACTGATTCGAAGAGGTCATCGTCTTGTGGCGGATGACGTGGTTCAATTAAAGAAAATTAATGAAAATATTTTAAAAGGCTCGGCACCGGAAATGACAAAGCATTTGATTGAAGTGCGCGGCATCGGTATTATTAATGTAAAGATGCTTTTTGGTGCGGAGAGTGTAAGAGAAGACCAGACCGTTGATTTGGTTGTCCGTTTATCCGAGTGGAAGAGTGGAGAAGATGATTATGAAAGACTTGGATTAGAGGATGAATATCTGGAATATCTTGGAAATAAAGTAGTATGTCAGTCAATACCGCTTCGACCGGGGCGAAATGTGGCGGTCATCTGCGAAACGGCGGCAGTCAATTACCGTCAGAAGAAAATGGGCTATAATGCTGCGCAGGAGTTATACGGAAGAGTGCAGAATAGTATAAATAATAACAAGTAAAGGGGATATTACCATGGAAAGAAAAAATGCTTGGGAAAAATACACCGGCAAAAAGCAGAAAGCAGTAATGGACTTTGCAGAAGGTTATAAGAAATTTATTTCTCTTTGCAAAACAGAAAGAGAATGCGTGGACGAATTTGAACGCATGGCAAAAGAAGATGGCTTTGTTGATATTCAGGAAATTATCAAGAAAGGCAAAACTTTAAAAGCCGGAGACAGAGTATACGCAAATAACATGGGCAAAACATTTGCTACTTTCGTTATCGGTAAAGAAAATATCGAAAAAGGTATGAACATCGTAGGAGCACACTTAGACTCCCCACGTATCGACTTGAAGCAGAATCCAATGTATCAGGATACGGACTTTGTATTGTTGGATACACATTATTACGGTGGTGTTAAGAAATATCAGTGGGTAACCATTCCGTTGGCACTTCACGGTGTAATCGCAAAGAAAGACGGTACTGTTGTTAAAGTTAACATCGGTGAAAATGCAAAAGATCCAATCTTTATGATTACCGACTTATTGGTTCACTTATCCGCAGATCAGATGGCAAAAAATGCAGCGAAAGTTATTGAAGGTGAAAGCTTGGACCTTTTAATCGGATGCATTCCTGGACCGGAAAAAGATGCGGACGACAAGGACATTAAAGAAAGAGTAAAAGCAAACATTCTTAATATGTTGGCAAAAGAATATAAGATTGAAGAAGAAGATTTCCTTTCAGCAGAAATCGAAATTGTTCCGGCAGGAGCTGCAAGAGATTTAGGTTTTGACAGAGGAATGATCGCAGGATACGGACATGACGACAGAGTTTGTGCATATCCTTCTTATAAAGCTATGCTTGAAGTTGGTACACCAAAGAGAACCTGTTGCTGCTTATTAGTAGACAAAGAAGAAATTGGTAGCGTTGGTGCAACCGGTATGGATTCCAAATTCTTCGAGAATATGGTTGCTGAAGTTATGAACGCAGCAGGACAGTATTCTGAATTAGCATTAAGAAGAGCATTGGCAAATTCCTTTATGCTTTCATCTGACGTAAGTGCAGGCTTTGATCCATTATTCCCATCTGTAATGGAAAAGAAAAACTCTGCATTCTTAGGAAGAGGTTTATGTATCAACAAGTACACCGGTTCCAGAGGAAAAGGTGGTTCTAACGATGCAAACGCTGAATATATGGCAAAGATTCGCAAGATTTTTGACGATGCAGATGTTTGCTTCCAGACAGCTGAACTTGGTAAAGTAGACCAGGGTGGCGGCGGAACAATCGCATACATCCTTGCAAGATATGGCATGAATGTTATCGACAGTGGTGTGGCAGTATTATCTATGCATGCTCCATGGGAGACCATCAGCAAAGTAGACTTATATGAAGCATTAAGAGGTTACGTAGCATTTTTAAAGAATGCGTAAGCGAGGTATGATTTGAAAAAAGATTTTGTTCAATACTTATTAGAAATTTTCGATGAGTCACAAATCTTAATAAATGAGAATATGAGCGGGCACACCACCTTTAAGGTGGGCGGCCCGGCTCAGTTCTATGTTCAACCTAAGGCAAGTCAGGTGGCAGATGTAGTACGGCTATGTGTGCAGCAGGACGTGCCTTATGTGATTATTGGAAATGGAAGCAACTTATTAGTTGGCGATAACGGAATCAAGGGTGTCTTAATTGAGATAGGGAAAAATATGTCCGATATTGAAGTTACAAATACACACATATTTGCACAAGCGGGAGCATTGCTTTCAAAAGTCGCTTACAAAGCGGCAGAAAGTGGTCTTACGGGCATGGAATTTGCTTCAGGAATCCCGGGGTGCATTGGCGGTGGGACGGTGATGAATGCCGGAGCCTACGGCGGAGAATTACGTCAGATTATTACAAAAGTACATTGCATCGACAAGCAAGGATGTATGCATGTCCTTTCAAATGAGGAATGTGCTTTTGATTACAGATACAGTATTATTCCGGAAAAGGGATACCTTGTTACAGCAGTTGAAATTATGTTGCATGAGGGAAATGAAGAAGAAATCCGGAAGAAAATGAAAGAGTTAAATACACAGAGAACCGAAAAGCAACCACTAGAATATCCAAGTGCCGGAAGTACCTTTAAGCGACCGGAAGGATATTTTGCCGGAAAACTGATTCAGGATGCCGGACTGTCCGGTTTTTGTGTGGGCGGAGCCCAGGTTTCTGAAAAACATTGTGGTTTTGTCATTAATAAAGGTGGCGCCACAGCGGCAGATATCCGTACCTTAATGGATGAGGTTACAGATGTGGTTTATAAGACTTATGGTGTTAAATTAGAGCCGGAAGTTCGTTTGATAGGCGAATTTTAAGATTGGATGGGAGGATAAGAAATGCGATTTGTGATTTTAACAGGTATGTCCGGAGCAGGGAAAAGTACAGCGTTAAAAATGATGGAAGATATCGGCTTTTATTGTGTTGATAATTTGCCGATTCCCTTAATTGCAAAATTTGCAGAGCTTATCTTTGAATCCTCCAATGAATTGGAAAAAGTCGCACTGGGCATTGATATCCGAAACGGAAAGAAATTGCAGGAATTGCTGGATGTACTTGACATTGTTAAAAACAGCAATTTAAAATGCGAGATTTTATTTTTGGATGCGGAAGATGATGTGTTAATCAAGCGCTACAAAGAAACCCGTCGAAGCCATCCGTTGGCTCAAGGAGATCGGGTAGATAAAGGAATCGCAAAAGAACGTGAACAGTTAGAGACTTTAAAGAAGCATTCGGATTATATTTTAGATACCAGCCGGTTGTTAACCCGGGAATTAAAGAACGAGCTTGAAAACATTTTTGTTAAGAATCAAAATTTTAACAGTATGGTGGTAAGCGTCTTGTCCTTTGGATTTAAGTACGGAATTCCAAGTGATTCGGACTTGGTATTTGATGTGCGCTTTTTACCGAACCCATTTTATTTGGATGAATTAAAACCATTGAACGGAAACGATAAAGAAGTGCGAGATTATGTTATGCAGTACCCTGCAGCACACGAATTTATTGAAAAATTGGAATCTATGATGAAATTTTTGATTCCGCATTATATTGACGAAGGAAAGAGCCAATTGGTTATCAGCATCGGTTGTACCGGTGGAAAGCACCGTTCGGTAACCTTGGCAAACGAATTGTATGAGCGCCTGTCGGGAGGGGATGGATACGGCTTGCGTATTGAACATCGTGATATTCCGAAAGATGCTCTGCGAAAATAGGAGTAGAGATGTCTTTTTCAGCAAAGGTTAAGGAAGAATTATCGAAAAAAACATATAAGGCAAAGCATTGTCAGGATGCTTTTTTGGCCGCAGAAGATTGTTTTGGTAATAAAGAGAACACAGAGATTGTAGATGAAGAGTTGCTACAGGAAAATTGCTGTGTCAGAGCTTATATAAGAGGAGCGTTTTTGAGTTCGGGCTCTATTGCAGATCCGGAAAAAGGATATCATTTTGAAATTGTGACATCTTGTAAGAAGAAAGCCAATCAATTGATTTCTAAATTAGAGATTTTTGGAATAGAAGCAAAGTCCATCGAAAGAAAAGGCCACATCGTTGTGTACATTAAGGAAGGTTCCCAGATCGTGGATGTGCTAAATGTTATGGAAGCACATAATGCATTGATGGAACTGGAGAATATTCGAATTGTAAAAGAGCTTCGAAATAGTGTAAACCGCCAGGTTAACTGTGAAACGGCAAATATTAATAAGACAGTTAACGCTGCGGTTAAACAGGTGGAAGATATCAAATACATTCAAAGCCGGATTGGCCTTGATGAACTCCCGATTCAATTGCGTGAAGCTGCAATTTTACGTTTGGAGTATCCGGAAGCACCATTAAAAGAATTGGCCAATCTGATGAATCCACCGGTAGGTAAATCCGGTATAAATCATCGCTTGAGAAAGCTGTGTCAGATTGCAGAAGAGTTGAGAGACAAACGGAGGTAAACATGGAAAAAGGGACAATTATGATAGAGTCATCTGTAAAAAATGATGAGCGTTTTATGGCAGAGTTAGTGCAGTTGGCCAATCGATTTTCATCCGCTATTCATTTTACGTTTGAAGATAAAATTATCAATGGAAAGAGCATTATGGGCATGATGACGCTTATGGCATTTTCCGGGACAAAGATGGAACTGATTGCCGAAGGAGCAGATGAAAAAGAGGCGTTAGAAGCCATCACTGCCTATATTCTGAAAGGATAAGTCGGTTCGAGATTTTCTTTTAAAGGGAGGGAGTTCCTTGGAGGACGAAAAGGAAGTTGTTCAAAAGAAAAAACTGTTATTTGTCTTTAACCCGCTTTCGGGAACCGGACAAATCAAGGGAAAACTATTTTCAATTATCGATTTGTTTACGAAGGAAGGGTATGATGTCACGGCATATCCCACACAGGCCCGGGCAGATGCTTATAATAAGGTTTTTGCTGACGGAACGGAATATGACAGAATTGTCTGCTCAGGAGGAGACGGAACATTAGATGAAACCGTTTCCGGGATGATGGATGCAGGGTTAAAGATTCCGTTGGGATATATACCGGCAGGCAGTACAAATGATTTTGGAACATCATTACAAATTCCTAAAAATATGGAACAAGCAGCCGAAATAGCGGTTTGTGGTGAGCCTTTTTTATGTGATATTGGCAATATCAATGACAGGATATTTGTTTATGTTGCAGCTTTTGGAATTTTTACCGATGTTTCTTATGAGACAACACAGGAGATGAAAAATCTCTTTGGATATGCAGCCTACCTTATGGAAGGAGCAAAGCGCATCGGTCGTTTTCCGGCATACAAGGCTAAGATTCATACAACAGAAAAAGAACTTGAAGGGGAATTTGTTTTGGGATTGATTTCCAACTCCAAATCAGTTGGCGGATTCAAAATCATTACGGAAAAAGATACGGAATTAGATGATGGCCGTTTTGAGGTGTTGTTGGTTCGTAAACCAAAAACAGCTACGGATTGGAACGAGACCGGAAATTGCCTCATCAATCACAAGCCGGACGATAAAAATGTTTATATTTTTAAAACAGAGGAAATACGTTTTGAATTTGAAGAAGAACCACCATGGACGATAGATGGTGAATTTGGTGGTAAACATAAATGTGTAAATATTAAAAATATGCATCAAGCCATCACAATTATGGTTCATAAGTAGATGCAAGACCAGGAGGAAAATATGTTAGTATCAGCAAAAGAAATGCTTCAAAAAGCAAGAGCAGAACATTATGCAGTAGGTCAGTTTAATATCAATAATTTAGAGTGGACAAAAGCCATTTTACTGACTGCACAGGAATTAAACTCACCGGTGATTTTGGGAGTGTCTGAGGGCGCAGGTAAATATATGGCCGGATACAAGACGGTTGTTGGAATGGTAAAAGGTATGATTGAAGAACAAAAGATTACTGTTCCGGTTGCGCTTCACTTGGATCACGGCGGATATGAAGCTTGTTTGAAATGTATGGAAGCCGGTTTTTCATCTGTTATGTATGATGGCTCTCATGAACCGATTGAAGAAAACATTGCAAATACCAAAAAATTGGTTGAGCTTTGTGCGAAAAAGGGTATTTCTCTTGAAGCTGAAGTGGGTGCAATCGGTGGAGAAGAAGATGGTATCGTTGGCAACGGAGAATTCGCAGATCCTACAGAATGTAAAGCAATTGCTGATTTAGGCATTGACTTCTTGGCAGCAGGAATCGGAAACATTCACGGAAAATATCCTGCTAACTGGCCGGGATTAAATTTTGAGCGTTTGGCAGAAATACGTAATCAAATCGGTGATTTGCCGTTGGTATTACATGGCGGAACCGGTATTCCGGCAGATATGATTAAAGAAGCAATTAATCTTGGGGTATCAAAGATCAATGTAAATACGGAGTGTCAGTTGTCCTTTGCTGCTGCTACAAGAGAATATATTGAAGCAGGCAAAGATAAAGAAGGCAAGGGATACGATCCAAGAAAGCTTTTAGCTCCGGGCTTTGAAGCCATTAAGAACACTGTTAAAGAAAAAATGGAATTATTTGGTTCTGTAAACAGAGCATAGTGAAAAAACAAAAGATACGTTTTCTTAGAATATTTATAACAACAAAAATCCGACCACCTATATCAGCAAAAGCTGTATAGGGATGGTCGGTTTTTTATTTCTAAATCCATATCATTTAATGGTTAATACCCGGAATGTCAATAGGATCTTTCATGGTGTCTCCATCGTTGGTATTATGAATCGGACAGACATCTTCTTCAAAATCTTCCGGCAATAAATATGGACCGTCGTCCGATTCCTCAGAACCGCCGATGATATAAACGACAGATTCAATATGGGAATCCGGACAATGAGAGCCTGCAAGCTTTCCGGATTCTGTACAAACATCAACTGCTATATGATGATTGCAGTATTCGGTAGGCACGGTTCCTATGGCAAAGTATTCGGTAAGAACAGCGTTTCCTCTCGGATCGTGTTCGCATACGCCATCGATTGCAAGCAATCCGGATTCGGAACAAATTTCTGCTGCAGTAATTCCGTATGGCATTACGAAATCTTTATATGGTAATTCTCTGTGAATTTGCCACATAATGTCGGCCCAGAAACGGCGCACATATCCATAATCTTCCATCTTGGAGTTATCATCGTATCCGCCCCAAATCGTACAGGTATAATATGGTGTATATCCGGCGTTCCAAGCATCACGGTTAGAGGTTGTTGTACCGGTTTTTCCGGCAGTCGCCATACCAGGGAAGTTAGAGTTTACACCGGTTCCTTCGGTCATAACGTCCTGCATTGCACTGGTTAACAACCAAGCAGTTGTTTCTTTTAAAACGGTATGTCTTTCCGGATTTTTTTCGATTAAAACATTTCCGTTGTGATCTAAAATTTTTGTGTAAAAAGTTGGCTTGATATAAGTTCCGCCATTTGCAATCGTTGCATAAGCGGCGGTCAATTCAATATTGGAAACGCCGTTGGTAATACCGCCTAAACATAAAACCTGAACGATATCCTGGTTACTTAAGGAAGTGAATCCAAAATTCAGCAGATAATCATATCCTACGCTCGGAGTAATTTCTTCCAATGCTTTTACAGCTACGATATTAACGGAATCAATAATAGCTTCACGATAGGATGTAAAACCTTTAAAGGAATCATCGTGGTTTCTTAATGGGGTTCCGTCCGTTTTATTATAAGGGGCATCATCCTGTACAGATGCCAAAGTATATTTACCGCTGTCAAGCGCAGGTGCATAGGTAGATAAGATCTTAAAGGTGGAACCCGGCTGACGATATGTGCCGGTTGCACGGTTTAAAGTCATACTACCCGTCTTCTCACCACGTCCGCCGACCAATGCTACAACATGTCCGGTGTATTGATCCATAACGGTAACAGAAGCCTGTGGCTGAGGAATATATAAAACGCTTTCTGTTCCTTCAATAAAAGAACCGCCAAGTTCTGCGATTACATAGTTTTTATATTCCGCAATCATCTTATCGGCCTGTTCTTTGGAATCAAAATTCAAAGTAGAATCTTGACCATAGAACTTTCTTAAATAAGCCAATACATTTTGTTCGGTTCGGGCAGATATCTCACCTTCCGGACTTTCATACTTCACATACCAGTTAATATAATATTTATGGTGTGTGTAATTTTTATCTGCGGCCATTTCGGTTTCGCATATGTTCTGAATACGGCTGTCTTGTGTGGAGTAAATCTGCAAGCCACCGCTGTATACGGCTTTGTATGCCTGAGTCTCGGTATAGCCCTTTAATTCAATTAAATCATCAACAACCTGCTCTAATAAAGCGTCCACGAAGTAGGATGATGTAGAACTGCTGGTGGTAATATTACTGTTTACGCTTTGGATACGGGCATATACATCATCAGCAATCGCTTCATCGTATTCTTCCTGTGTAATGTACTCCTCTTCCAACATGAGACGCAGAACCTTCTGCATACGTTTTTGATTCGCTTCCGGATGACGGATTGGATTGTATGCACTTGGGTTTTGCGTAATAGCCGCAATAACAGCACATTCAGATAGTGTTAATTCGTAAACATTTTTATCAAAGTAACGCAAGGATGCAGCTTGAACACCCAAGGTGTTTTGCCCAAGGTTGATGCTGTTTAAGTAATTTTCTAAAATCCAGTCTTTGCTTACCTTTTTCTCTAATTCAACGGCAAGATACTGTTCCTGTACTTTTCGTTTGATTTTCTGGGAAAGATTCTCTTCGTTTACCCAGTTGGTGAACACGTTATTCTTTAAAAGCTGCTGGGTAATGGTACTTGCACCTTGAGAAAACTTACCGCTTAAGATACCGGTCACGCCGGCACGGGCGATACCCAGCAGGTCAACACCGTTATGCTCATAAAAACGTACATCTTCAATAGCGACAAATGCATGCTGCAGATTTATCGGAATCTGGTCAATGGTAACATAAATGCGGTTACCGCCTGAAGCAACAAGTGTTTCGATAACGTTTCCCTCGGAATCGTAAATAACAGATTTGTAACCGGAAGGGGTTGCATCAATATTCTCGATGCTCGGCGCAGAAGCAATAATTCCTTTGTACGCACCAAAGAGTGCACAGCCAACAACGGAAACGATAGAAACAGTGGCGATTAAAGCACACTTCACAGCAAGAAACGTTACTTTGTTTTTTACCATGGTTCCCGGTGCGGCGAGTTTTTTTCTTTTTGTATGGAGAGCCTTTTTGCTATAGTTCATAAATACCTCCTTTGGTGTAAAAACAAAACACCTCAATATATTATACCAAAATCCTATCAAATAATAAACAGATATTTCTATCTTCACTGGAAAAAAACAATGGGGCGTGTTATGATAAGGAAAGCAGTGAGTAAGAGGTGAAAGAAATGGCATATACAAAAACGGCATATAGTAGTGGCTATGGAGAAATCACAGAAAAAAAATCACGTTTTATTGCAAATGTGCAGCCGGTATCATCGGAACAAGAGGCATTGGACTTTATTGCGAAGATGAAAAAACAGTACTATGATGCACGTCATAATTGTTATGCATATATAATAGGAAGAAACGAAGAAGTAAAACGCTCCGGAGATGATGGAGAGCCTTCCGGAACGGCAGGAAAGCCGATGTTAAATATTTTGGAAAAAGAAGGCATTTATAATACGGCGGTTGTTGTGACAAGATATTTTGGAGGAGTATTATTAGGAACCGGCGGTCTTGTGAGAGCTTATCAGGAGGCAACGCAGGAAGGTCTTAGAAATACCCATATGGTGCAGCGCGCTGCCGGACTAAAAGTGCATATGAAGATTCCGTACACACTTTTGGGAAAGATTCAGTATATGTGTGCAAGTATGCATTTCCCTATTGTGGAATCGGTTTATGAGGAAGAGATTTTGCTTACAGTATTAGTTCCGGTGCAGGAAGTTGAAATGTGGAAAAAGGAAGTTGCGTCTCAAACCGATGGAAAAATAATGCCAAATGAGGGAGAATATGTCGAATATATTGAGACGGACGGAGGTGTTGAAATAATTTCCTGAAAAATGAAACTTTTTTAAAAAAGTGCTTGCGTTCTTAATACTTTTTGTGTATAATACTCATTGTTGGTAAAACAATGGCCCATCGCCAAGCGGTAAGGCTACGGACTCTGACTCCGTCATCCAAGGTTCGAATCCTTGTGGGCCAGTTTCAAGCATCACATGAGTGGTGCTTTTTTCTTTATCCGGAAGTATGTGAAAGGAAGGGTGCAGATGTATTTTTTTCATAGTCGAATCAGATATTCGGAAATCGGAACGGATGGATTGTTGACGACGGACGCACTTATCAATTATTTTCAAGATTGCAGTACTTTTCAGTCAGAAGATTTGGGCGTGGGAATCGGGTATTTAACGAGTCAGAACCGTTGTTGGATTATCAATTCCTGGCAAATGAAGATTGTTAGCATGCCAAAGCTTGGACAAGAGGTTACAGTCTATACATGGCCAAATACATTAAATGGAGTATTTGGCACCCGTAATTTTAAAATGACGGATAAAGAGGGGAATTTATTGGCAGTAGCCACCTCTTTATGGACGTTCTTTGATACGCAGAATTTACGTCCTACAAAAATTACCCAAGATGTAATTGGCAAATATGAATTGGAACCGGCGTTTGAAGCGGATTGGGAAGGCCGTAAGATTGCACTTCCTAAACAAATGGACAAACAGGAAACCTTTTTCGTACAAAGAGGACATCTGGATACCAATTTACATGTTAATAACGGACAATATGTTCAAATGGCAATGGCTTATTTGCCGAAAGATTTTTGCGTTAAATCTTTTCGGGCAGAATATAAAAAAGCAGCAGTGTATGGTGATGCAATTATTTCCTATATATATATAGAAGAAACTCGTGTGGTAGTTTCGCTGGCAGGAACAGATGAGACACCATACGCAATTATAGAATTCAAGTCATCTTAAAGGATGAAAAAGAGGACAAATATGTTACAAATCGGAATAAAACAGATATTAACAGTAGTAAAACGAGTAGATTTTGGCGTTTATCTTTCTGAGAACAGACAAAAGGATGCGCAACGAGTTCTTTTGCCAAAAAATGCAGTTCCGGAAGGGTTGAAAGAAGGCGATGAAATTGAAGTCTTTTTATACAAGGATTCGGAAGACCGTTTGATTGCCACCACAAAAACGCCTGCCTTAATGCTGGAACAGTTCGCACCTTTAAAAGTTGTCAGTGTAAATAAACTAGGTGCTTTTTTAGACTGGGGACTGGAAAAAGACTTATTTTTACCATATAAGGAACAAACGAGCCGTGTGAAAGAGGGCGATGAAATTTTAGTTCGTCTTTATGTTGATAAAAGCGGACGTTTGTGTGCATCCATGAAGGGATTGTATGAATTACTTTCTATGGACTCTGCATATATTAAAGATGAGGTTGTAACCGGTCGCGTATATGAGTTTAGTCAGAATTTTGGAGCATTTGTTGCGGTTGATGACAAGTACTCGGCACTCATCCCTGTACATGAAGATCACAGTGGATTACGTATAGGGGAAGTTATTCAGGCACAGATTGTTGATGTTAAGCCGGATGGAAAACTGACCTTGACGCAAAGAAAGAAAGCATATCTTCAAATGGAAGAGGATGCAAAAAAAGTGTTGGAAGTTATTGAAAGTTATGCAGGTGTACTTCCTTTTAATGATAAAGCACCTGCAGAAATTATTATGAGAGAAGTAGGGTTAAGTAAAGCAGCATTCAAACGAGCGGTAGGACGTCTTTATAAGGAACGTATTATTGTTATTACGGAACGTGGAATCCGTCTCGTTTAAAATATGTAAAAAAGCAAAGGAGAAGCAAAATGAAAACAATTATCAAAACAGACAAGGCACCGGCAGCAATCGGACCGTACTCACAAGCTATTGAAGTAAATGGAATGGTATATACTTCCGGTCAAATTCCGGTAAATCCACAGACCGGTGAAATTCCGGAAGGATGTGTTGCACAGGCAAAACAGGCGTTGGAGAATTTATCCAATTTATTACAGGCTGCCGGAACCGGAATGGACAAAGTAATTAAGACAACTGTGTTTATTAAGGATATGAATGATTTTGCAAAGATCAATGAAGTATATGCAACATTTTTTACAGACAATTTCCCGAGTCGTAGTTGTGTAGAAGTAGCAAGACTTCCAAAAGATGTACTGATTGAGGTTGAAGCAATCGCTTTAAAGTAGTGGAAATATTTGTCAGACTAGATGGGGTTGACACATAGGGGGAGATTTGCTATAATGCGATTTGTAACAAATGTAATATTTTTGTAACATATTATAATTACTTTGAAATTATTTGGGAGAAGTATTATGAACAAAGTGTTGGCAAAGATGACGGCATGTTGCTTAATCGTAAGTATGATTTTGTCCTATGCACCATTAGCACACGCATCAAAAACTGCCGAAGAAAGTACAATTTTATTAGAAACCGTAGAATCAGATAGCAATTCTCTCTATGCAGGAGTGAACAATGTCTTTTCGCAATATATCGTAACATCAGTTGAAATTAATTTAAACCATGTTGCGGAGGTTCGTGCAAACCAGGCCGCTATGCAGGCAATGAAAGAAGCAGCGCTTGAAAAGCGGATTGCAGAGGCTATCGCAAACAGCGAGTATAGTAACCTAGGTGTGGCTGATGTTACAGTCGCATTGAATGTACGTGCGGGTGCATCCATTGAGGCGGAGATTGTAGGTAAGCTATATCATCACAATGTTGCTACAATTTTAGACGAAGTGGATGGATGGTATAAGATTCAATCCGGAGACGTACAGGGATATGTAAAAGCAGAGTACGTCATTGTTGGTGATGTGGAGATTTTAAAATCTGCAGGAACCAGGTTTGCAATTATTAAGACGGATGCTTTGAAAATACATACAGAGGCATCCAAAGACGCCGATGTTCTTGCCACCGTTGCAAAAGGTGAAGAACTGGTGGTTGTAGATGAAGTCGATGGATGGGTTAAGGTTTCTCTGGAAAATGGTTATGGCTGGATTGCGAAAGAAGATGTAGACTGTTATACAGAATACACACATGGTGAAACAATGGCGGCGCTTCAAGAACGTATTCGTCGTGAAGAAGAAGCCAGAAGAGCGGCATGGGCAGCTGCGGCGGCTGCGGCTGCAGAAGAAGCCAAGAAAAAGGCTGAGCAGGATGCTGCGAACAAAACTTATGTAAATCCGACCGGTAATACAGGACAGGATGTTGTAAATTATGCGTGTCAGTTTATAGGAAATCCATATGTATGGGGAGGAGAAAGCCTCACAAACGGAGTTGATTGTTCCGGTTTTGTTATGAAGGTTTATGAAGCATTTGGTGTTAAGCTTCCTCATTCATCCACACAGCTTCGCTCCGTAGGATCAAGAGTGGAAGTAAGTGATATGCAACCGGGTGATATTGTATGTTATTCCGGTCATGTTGGTATTTATATTGGAAATGGGCAGATTGTGCATGCAAGTAACAGCAGGGACGGAATCAAGATTTCCAATGCATACTACACAACAATTCTTGCGGTAAGAAGAATCTTTTAATAATAAGAAAAAACAGGGGGAACCACAGAAGTGGTTCCTTTTTTTGTGTCGGTTGAGAAAAATATTCATCAAAATGTATAATTCCGAGTCGGGATTGACTGTTTAATTAAAATAAAAAGTAAAACTTTTATTTTTAGAAAAATAGTAAAAATTATGAAAATGTCATTTTGCACAAATCGACAAAATTTTCCATTGATGTCCACTTTGATAAAAAAACAACAATTTTTGTTTTTCCACAATTGAGGCTCAAAAAAAGCCGAAAAAATGAGTTATACACGAAGTTATCCACATTGTCCACAAAAAAACAATAAAAAAACCAATGTTTTACAAGAAAAACAACGAACAAACGTTTTGTGAATTTTTCATAAATCGCACGAAAAACCATAAAAAACCAAAATTCGACTTGACAACCCAATTGGCAAAAATTGTCGAAAATTAAGGTGAAATATCAGAAAATGAGATGAATAATTTGAATGTTTGAACACGAAAGATGATGCTACTAGAAAAGGGATAATTTTGACATCCTAAAAAGAGAATGCTATACTTTGATAAGGAAACATCAACAAAAGAGAAAGGATGCTTGGTTTGAACGAGAAACTAGAAGTTATGGGAGTGGGTCTTAATATGGAGACCTATAAGGAGTTATTTCCGTTTTTAGAACAATACTTTAAAGATTCACAATTACATACCATATGTGCGATCTCAAGAAGGATGTTGATGATGGCCCGGAAGGATCAGGATATTAAAGCAGTCTTGAATCAATATGATCTTGCGTTGCCGGGGGAAGTGGAAATTTTAGCACAGGCAAATGTAAAAGAAGGAAAGATTGTAAAAGAAATCAAAGAAAATCTTTTTTTTAAGAGCTTTATAGAATGGATGATTGAAACAGAAAAGAGATTATACCTTCTAGGGGAAACTGATTTTCAGGTTATAGACTTAAAGAACTATATTTTGAAACAGTATCCAAAGGCTATGATTAGTGGTGTGGGTTTTTTAGCAGATGGAAAAGAACTGTTTGCATTAATGAATGAAATTAATGTACTGGCGCCGGATGTTATCTTGTCTGTCATTCCGTCGCCGGACCAGGAGATTTTTGTAAAAGACCGAAGAAGCATGTTGGACGCAAAACTTTTTTACGGAATGAACGGGAACTATCGGCTGAATACTGCTACCAGAAGGATTGGTGAAAAGTTCCGGTCATTTGTACGCAGTTTCAGTTTTAAGGAACTTGTGGCCAGATACCATAAAGAGTATGGAGAAAAATAGTTTAATATTTATGATACGGAAGAGAAAATGCATAAAAAAACGGCATTTCCTCTTCCTTTTTTTGTGTTTTTCGATTATGATAAAGAGGGAGTATTTGTAAATATGACATAAAAAGGCTACTTCTGTTTGTCGAAGTTGCCCAATATAATAAAGGATTTCAAAGTTTACGGGAAAAGGAGATTTTTATGATTTCAAATCAAATTCTGCAAAGTACGATAGAGGGATTAAAAGCAATTACGAAAATAGATTTATGCGTGCTTGACAGCGAAGGAAGAGTTCTTGCAAAAACATTCCCGAATGCAGATAAATATAGTTTGTCCGCAAAAAGTTTTGCATTCTCACCGGCGGAAAGTCAGGTTATGTCCGGTTGTCAGTTTTTTAAGGTGTTTGATGAGCAACAGGTGGAATATATTTTGCTGGCGGGTAATGACGAAGAAAAAGGGACCATGGTTGGTAAAATTGCGGTTTTTGAGATTCAAAATTTGATGGTTGCCTATAAGGAGCGATTTGATAAAGATAATTTTATTAAGAACCTTTTGCTTGATAATCTGCTATTGGTAGACATTTACAATCGTGCCAAAAAACTTCATATTGAAACGACTGCAAAGAGAGTTGTATACTTAATAGAGGCACGGACAAAAGAAGGAAATGAAATCGATAAGCTTCGGGGCTTGTATGCCGGAAAAGGTAAGGATTTTGTGACGGCAGTAGATGAAAAGAACATCATTGTCGTAAAAGAGTTGGAACCGAGCACCGGCCCGGAAAATCTTGCACAGATCGCCCGCTCTATGATTATGGCAATCGGTGCGCCGGAAGGAAAGGTACGTGTTGCATATGGTACCATCATTAATGAAATCAAAGAAGTTTCCCGCTCTTATAAAGAAGCCAGAATGGCTTTGGAGGTGGGAAAGATTTTCTTTGAAGAAAAATACGTTATTGCCTACTCGACGTTAGGTATCGGAAGATTGATTTATCAGTTGCCGATCCCGATGTGTAAGATGTTCATTAAGGAAATTTTCGGCGGACAGAGCTTCGACGATTTTGATGAAGAAACTTTAACGACCATAGATAAATTCTTTGAGAACAGTTTAAATGTTTCAGAGACGTCCAGACAGTTGTACATACATAGAAACACTCTGGTATACCGCCTGGACAAGCTGCAAAAAACCACAGGGCTTGATCTTCGTATATTTGAAGACGCCATTACCTTTAAGATTGCACTGATGGTTGTTAAATATATGAAGTACATGGAATCGATGGAATATTAAGAAAAACACAACACAGGAGGTTTTATGATTACTTTAGAACATGTAAGCAAATCTTATACCGCAGGAATTCCCGCGTTAAGTGATATCAATCTCGAGATTGAACGCGGTGAATTTGTGTTTGTCGTTGGTGATAGTGGTTCCGGAAAATCTACGTTTTTAAAACTCTTGTTAAAGGAGTTGGAACCGACGGAAGGAACAATCACGGTTAACGGAATTAATTTAAGACGACTCAGAAGAAAAAGAATACCTTATTATCGACGTGGAATCGGTATGGTATATCAGGATTTCCGATTGTTAAAGGACAAAAATATATATGAAAATGTAGCGTTTGCACAGAGAGTTATCTCAGAACCGAACAGAAAGATTAAAAAGCAGGTTCCGCGTATGCTTTCGGTTGTAGGTCTGGCAGCAAAGTATAAATCTTATCCAAAGCAATTATCCGGTGGAGAACAGCAACGTGTTGCAATTGCAAGGGCACTTGTAAATGAACCGAGTATTTTATTGGCGGATGAACCAACGGGAAACTTGGATGTTACCAATGCGTGGGACATTATGCGTTTATTGGAAGAGGTTAACAGAAGGGGAACGACCGTAGTTGTGGTTACCCATAATATGGAAATTGTAGAAGCTATGAAAAAAAGGGTCATCACACTTAGAAAAGGTGTGATGGTGAGCGATGTACGCCCAGGTGAAGAAAATGCGTAGAGTTCAAACATTTTTATACACATTGTCTCAAGGTTTTGTAAATATCGGAAAGAATAAAATGTTTTCCTTTGCATCAATTGCAACAATGTCAGCATGTATTTTCCTTTTCGGATTGTTTTTTTCAATTGTAACAAACTTCCAGCATATGGTAAAAATCGCACAGGAAGGTGTTGCGGTTACGGTCTTTTTTGAAGAGGGAGTTACCGATGAACTGATCTCGGAATACTACAAGGTAGAAATTGAAAAACGTGTAGAGGTTTCAAAAGTTATTTCGGTTACTGCAGAACAGGCATGGGAAGATTATAAAGAACAATATTTTGAGGGACGTGAAGATTTGGCAGATGCGTTTGCCGGAGATAATCCGCTGGCAAATTCTGCAAACCTTCAGATTTATTTAAGTGATGTATCCATGCAGGCAGCTTTGGTAACCTATCTGGAGAATATGGAAGGGGTACGTCTGGTAAACAAATCGGATGTTGTGGCAAACACATTATCTGATTTTAATCGTTTGATCGGATATGTTTCCGGTGGAATCATTATTATTTTACTTTTGGTTGCGATTTTCTTAATCAATAATACGATTGCGGTGGGTATCGGTGTACGAAAAGAAGAAATTGCAATTATGAAGTTAATTGGTGCGACGGATTATCTGGTTAGAGCACCGTTTTTCGTAGAAGGATTTTTGATTGGCTTACTGGGTTCGGTGCTTCCGTTGGGAGTGTTGTTCTTCTTATACGAAAAACTGATTGTATACGTAATGGAAAAGTTTCAATTCTTACAAGGTATTATGCAATTTTTGCCGGCAGAGGAGATTTTCAGAACGCTCGTTCCGGTGGGCCTGATACTGGGTGTGGGTATTGGTTTATTAGGAAGCCGTGTTGCTATTCGTAAACACTTAAAGGTGTAATAAACACAAGAAGGAGAGAATAGGATGGAAGAACAGAATACTTTCGATTATATGAATGATAATATAGAACAAGGAGTAAAAATGAAAGAAAAGAAAAAACCGTCTTTTTTGGCAGGTTTTCTTTGCGGAATCGGTTCGATTTTGTTGATTGTTGTAATGCTCAGCCTTGGTGCTACAGTTTTATTCAGAGCTGGTGGTTATGTTATTACATCTTTTAAGCTGGATGAAGAGTTAACTGCAGACGTGCTATCCGAACCGGTACAAAATAAGGTTGCCGAAGTTCTGAGTGCGCTTTCAGCGTATTATTATGATGAACTGGATGAACAAAAGATGGCTGAGGGCATGTATCTGGGTATGGTAAATGCACTTGGTGACCCGTATACGACCTATTATACTGTGGAAGAATTTGCGGAATATCGTGCATCTGCCAGTGGTACTTATTATGGCATCGGTGCTGTATTGTCCCAGGATGTCAATACGGGAGTTATTACCATTATCCGGGTTTATAAAGGATCTCCGGCAGAAGAGGCAGGTTTAAAAGGTGGTGACATTTTCATTTCTGCAGCAGGTGTTTTGGCAGAAGGAATGGATGTTTCTGAATTTGTATCTCTTATTAAGGGGGATTTGGGAACAACAGTAGAGGTTGTGGTTGACAGAAATGGAACAGAGCTTACCTTTACGGTGGAGAGACGAAAAGTAGAAGTTCCGACTGTGGAAGCACAGATGTTAGAAGATGGTACCGCATACATTCAGATTTTAGAATTTGATGAAATTACAACCAAGCAGTTTGATGATGCGTTGTTGGCAATGAGACAACAGGGGATGACTTCTCTGGTGATTGATTTAAGAGATAACCCGGGCGGACGCCTGGATGTTGTTGTAGATATTTTAGATCGTATACTTCCGGATGGAATGCTGGTTTATACGGTTAATAAATACGATCAGAAGGTGGAATACAAATCCGATGACGGAAAAGAATTAAATATCCCGCTGGTTGTCTTAGTAAATGAAAACAGCGCCAGTGCATCTGAGATTTTTGCGGGTGCAATTAAGGATTATGAATATGGTACGATTTTAGGCACTACCACTTTTGGTAAGGGAATCGTACAGGTTATTCTTCCATTATCAGATGGAAGTGCCGTGAAAATCACGACCTCCAAGTATTATACTCCAAACGGAAATGATATTCACGGAATCGGTATTGAACCGGATGTGGAATTGGAATATGAGTATCTTGGAAGTGATACAGAAGATTACGACATTATGAAAGATAATCAGGTGTTAAAAGCAATTGAATTATTAAAAGACTAAACAGGAAAGATGGTGAAAAAATGGTAGGTTTAGAACCGTACAAAAATACGATAAATTCCTATAAAGAACCATTGAGAGAACTGAGGGATTCACTTTGACCTTGAAAATAAGAAACAAAGAATCCTTGAATTAGAAAAACAAATGGAAGCTCCGGATTTTTGGGATGATGCGGAGCAATCCACAAAATTAATGAAAGCATTAAGTGCATTAAAAGAGGATTGCGCATCTTTTTCTAAACTGGAACAGCAGTACCAGGATGTGGAAACGCTCATCGAGATGGGAGAAGAGGAAGATGATATCGGACTGTTGCAGGATATAAAACAGGAACTGGCAGCGTTTGAAGCTTTTTTTGAAAAAATTCAAATGAAAACACTGCTTTCCGGACGTTATGATGGGAATGCGGCAATTGTTAAGTTAAATGCAGGCGCCGGCGGAACGGAATCGTGTGACTGGGTATCTATGTTATACCGAATGTATACCAGATGGGTGGATGCACACGGCTTTCGTGCAGAAGTTTTAGATTATCTGGCTGGAGAAGAAGCCGGTATCAAATCCATTACTTTTCAGGTCAATGGCGAAAACGCATATGGATATTTAAAATCAGAACGAGGGGTGCATCGTCTGGTTCGAATTTCGCCATTTAACGCAGCCGGAAAACGTCAGACATCCTTTGTTTCTTGTGATGTTGTACCGGAAATTGAAGAAGATATTGATATCGAAGTGAAGGATGAAGATATTCGTATTGACACATACAGAGCCAGTGGCGCAGGCGGACAGCATATTAATAAAACCTCGTCTGCAATTCGAATTACCCATTTTCCAACCGGCATCGTTGTTCAGTGTCAAAATGAACGTTCACAGCACTTAAACAAAGATAAAGCAATGCAGATGTTAAAGGCCAAACTTTTTATGTTGAAACAACAGGAAACCGCAGATAATCTTGCGGATATACGCGGAGAGACAATGGAGATTGGCTGGGGGAGTCAGATACGTTCTTATGTTATGCAACCATACACACTGGTAAAAGATCATCGTACGAATACAGAAATCAGTAATGTGGTTGGCGTATTGGACGGAAATATTGACCCGTTTATTCATGCATATTTGAAGAACCTTGCGATAAAAGGAGCTTAAAAATGGAAAAATACTATGTATTAAGAGAACGTGCCGTTCCGGAAGTATTGCTGAAAGTTGTTGAGGCAAAGCGCTTAATGGAATCCGGTGAGGCAGAGTCTATTATGGAAGCTACGGAGATGGTGGATATCAGTAGAAGTTCTTTTTATAAGTATAAAGATGATATATCCATCTTCCATAAAAAAGACGAAGGAAAAATTACAACGGTGATTTTACAGGTAGATGATGGCCCGGGAATGTTCTTGGGTGTGTTGAATTCCATCGCAGAATACAAGATTAACATTCTTAACATCCATCAGGGGATTTCTGTAAACGGAGTTGCAAATCTGATGCTGGAATTAGAAGCACCGGAGAATGCAGAGTATATCCCGGATATCGTAAAAAAAATTGGAAGACGCGAAGGCGTTCATTATGTAAAAATATTGGCCAGAGAGTAGGAGGATGTTATGCTCATAGTTAAGAAGTTTGGCGGAACTTCAGTAGGAACACCGGATAGAATCCTTCGTGTAGCAGAACGTTGTGCGAAAGAATATAAAAATGGTAATGATGTAATTATGGTTTTGTCTGCAATGGATCAAACAACGGATGTTTTGCTTGATTTGGCAAAACAGATTAATCCGGAACCATCGAAACGAGAGTTGGATGCTTTGCTTGTGACCGGAGAACAGACTTCTGTTGCATTGATGGCGATGGCATTGGATCGTTTAGGCGTACCAGCGATTTCTTTGAATGCTTTTCAGGTGGCGATGCAAAGTACAGCAGATTATCAAAATGCCCGCCTTTTAAAAATTGAAACAGACCGCATCAAGCATGAATTGGATGCCAGAAAAGTTGTTGTTATAACAGGTTTTCAGGGCGTTAACAAATTCGATGATTTTACGACGATTGGTCGAGGCGGTTCCGATACAACGGCGGTTGCAATCGCCGCAGCAATGCATGCCGATGCCTGCGAGATTTATACTGACGTGGACGGTGTCTATACCGCAGATCCGCGAATTGTTCCGGATGCGAAGAAAAAGCAGGAAATTACTTATGATGAAATGTTAGAACTGGCATCTATCGGTGCTCAGGTTTTACATAACCGTTCCGTGGAATTGGCCAAAAAATATGGCGTTACTTTAGTGGTGCGTTCAAGCTTAAATGAATCGGAAGGAACCCGTGTGAAGGAGGAAACGACTGTGGAGAATATGCTTATCAGTGGCGTTGCAGCAGATAAAAACACAGCAAGAATTACGGTTGTAGGTGTTAAAGATGAACCGGGTAGTGAATTTAAGATTTTTGACTTGTTGGCAAACAACAGCGTAAATGTAGATGCTATTTTACAAGCTGCAGCTTATGACGGAAAGAAAGATGTTTCCTTTATTGTGGGAAGAGATTTTACAAAGAAAGCAGTTTCTCTGTTAAACGAACACAAGAGCCGTATTCAGGCGCAGGAAATACAGATGGATGATACTTTAGCTAAGGTCTCCGTTGTAGGGGCCGGTATCCAAAGTAATCCGGGTGTTGCTGCTACAATGTTTGAGGCCCTGTATAATGAAGGAATTAATATTAAACTTACGGCGACCAGTGAAATTCGTATCACCGTGTTGATTGATGAACGTGATATGGAGCGCGCAGTAAGAGCTGTTCATGCAGCTATGATTGGATAATAAAAAAAGGCTCTTGCAAAAGGGGATTCCCCAAATGTAAGAGCTTTTCTTTATGCTGTTAATCAATGCTAACGGTCTAAATGAGGAGTCCGAAAAGCTTATTCGGAAAGAACCGGCCCCATTTCCTCTTCCAAACGACGAGCTTCATCTTCCCGTCTTTGGAATTCACCACTTACATCCATATAAAATGCAGCCTGAACTGTGCCCATATAAGGTACAAGGAAAAATTCCCCGATGCCCATTGTCAGACCTACCAACAATTCTAATGGAATAAAACTAAAAATCATATAAATATAGCGCCACATATTTCCCTTCATAATGCGACTGCTTTCTTTAAAAGCACCGATTACACTCATATCCGGATTATCGATATATAAGTAGTATACCTGACTGTATTTTACTGCAAAATAAAAAACTAAAATCGTACTGAAGATCATAGCAACAATCATAATACATGACGTAATCATTGTTGCAAGTTCATTTCCTGTGTAGGAGAAGTAGACTGTCATCGCACCGCACCCAAACACAGGAAGTAAGCAGGCAAGGGAAAGAGCCGTTAATAAAAAGGAAGCAATGATATATCTGTCCGGACGATTTTTAAACTGTTGGAATACTTCTTTTACACCGGTTTTTTCATTTCTTAAAAAGGACAGATAGATTTTATATTGACCGGCGGTCAGTACAACGCTTACCAGGGAAATGATGAAAAGAGCAATCACTGCAATCATCAATTCTGTGGAATCCGGAGCCACGACGTTTCCGAAGAACTGTATAAACTGTGCTTCCATTCCTGCTTCACGGAAAGATACAAATAATTGCGCTAAATAAGCGGATTGAAATGTTTTTGAAAAGGGTGAAGATACCAAAGATACAATGACAGATATCAAAGCGTACGCAATAATTGCAGTTAGCCAGTTTTTCGCCAAAGCTCCTCTGGAAATTTGTTTTAACTGTTTACAAGTATATTTCATAAAAACCTCCTAAATTTCTTTATAAAGACGTCATGGCAATTACAACAAAATAAAAAATCAGGAAGAAGAGATTACCGATAAGTCCTAAAATACCCATAATTAATCCGGAAAGTCCCTGTCCTGCAATCCGTAATTCGTTTCCGCGTCCAAGTAAAGCTAATAGAATTGCCATTGCAGGCGCAATCATTCCAAAGCCCGGAATCATACATAAAAGTAAGCCGATAATTCCAACAACCATAGAACTGGTATTCAATGTAGGATTTATTAACTTCGGTTGCATACTCGGTTGATGATACATAACAAGCCTCCTAAATCATAAATTCATTCCTATCTTAGCAAAAAATGATGAAAAATACAAATACGAATTTCACCAATCTTCTTGAACGAAGGGTGATTTTTTTATATAATAAAAAGAAGTATATATCAAAGGAGAAAGATATGGATATTATAGCAACACTGGCTCAGGAATTGAGCATTAAAGGAACTCAGGTAAAGGCAGCTGTTGATTTGATCGACGAAGGAAACACCATTCCGTTTATTGCCCGTTATCGAAAGGAAGCAACCGGGGCATTGAATGACGAAGTGCTTCGTAACTTAAATGAACGTCTGAACTACCTTCGTTCTTTGGAAGAAAAAAAGGCACAGGTTCTTGCAAGTATTGAAGAACAGGGAATGTTGACAGAGGAATTGCGCAAACAGATTGAAAATGCACAGACCTTGGTGGTGGTTGATGACCTCTATCGTCCATATCGCCCGAAACGCCGCACCAGAGCAACGGTGGCAAAAGAAAAAGGGTTAGAGCCATTGGCCAATATCATTCGCTTACAGATGATCACCACACCGTTAGAAGAAGAAGCGGCGAACTATATTAATGAAGAAAAAGAAGTGTTAACCGTAAAAGATGCCATTTCCGGAGCCTGTGACATTATTGCCGAGCAGATTGCAGATGAAGCGGATTATCGAAGCTATATCCGTGATTATGTAACAAAACATGGTGTAATTTCTTCTGTTGCAAAGAATCCGGAAGAGTCTACGGTATATGATATGTACTATGAATTTTCTGAACCGGTTAATAAATTGGCAGGACACCGTGTATTGGCATTGAATCGTGGAGAGAGTGAAAAGATTCTTACCGTAAAAGTGGAAGCAGAGAAAGAACCTGTTTTTTCCTATTTAGAAAAACAAATCATTATTAAGGATAATCCGGAAACGACTCCGGTATTAAAGGACACCATTGTCGATAGTTATGACCGTCTCATTTTCCCGGCAATTGAGCGTGAGGTTCGTAATATGCTTACTGAGATGGCAGAGGATGGCGCGATTAAAGTGTTCGCAAAGAACTTAGAACAGATTCTTATGCAACCGCCGGTTGCCGGACATGTGGTGCTTGGATGGGACCCGGCTTTCAGGACCGGATGTAAATTGGCAGTCGTTGATGCAACAGGTAAAGTGCTTGATACGAAGGTTATATTTCCGACAGCACCGCAGAATAAAGTAGAAGAGGCGAAGGCTGATTTAAAGAAATTAATTGATAAATATAACATTACCCTGATTTCTGTTGGTAACGGAACTGCAAGCCGTGAATCTGAGCAGGTTATTGTTGAACTTATTAAAGAATTAAAGAAACCGATGCAGTACGTTATTGTAAATGAAGCAGGTGCTTCGGTGTATTCTGCAAGCAAATTGGCAACGGAAGAGTTCCCGAATTTTGATGTCGGTCAAAGAAGTGCTGCTTCTATTGCACGAAGATTGCAAGATCCGCTGGCTGAACTTGTAAAGATTGATCCGAAGTCTATCGGTGTAGGACAGTACCAGCACGATATGAATCAGAAGAAGCTTGGAGAATCTTTAGGTGGCGTTGTAGAAGATTGTGTAAATAAAGTCGGAGTTGATTTGAATACGGCTTCTGCGCCGTTGCTGGAATATATTTCCGGTATCAGCAAACCAATCGCAAAAAATATTGTAGCTTACAGAGAAGAGAACGGAAGATTTTTGAATCGTCAGCAGTTGTTGAAAGTCGGCAAGCTGGGGCCAAAAGCCTTTGAACAGTGTGCCGGATTTATGCGCATTTTAGATGGCGACAATCCGCTTGATAATACCAGTGTTCATCCGGAAAGCTATGCAGCAGCCCTTGCGTTAGTAGAACAACTGGGATATTCAAAAGAGGACTTGAAGAACGGCAGCTTAAAAGGAATTTCAGGCAAGGTTTCTGATTATAAAAAACTTGCAGAGCAGTTGAATGTCGGTGAATTGACATTACGTGATATTGTTAAGGAGTTGGAGAAACCATCTCGTGACCCGCGTGAAGAAATGCCACAACCGATTTTACGTACCGACGTATTGGAAATGAAGGATTTAACGCCGGGAATGGAATTAAAAGGTACGGTTCGAAATGTTATCGACTTTGGTGCATTCGTTGATATCGGAGTGCACCAGGATGGACTGGTACACATTTCACAGATGAGTGAGAAGTACATTAAACATCCTTTAGAAGTAGTAAGCGTCGGTGACATTGTAGAAGTAAAAGTTATGAGTGTGGATTTGGCGAAGAAACGAATTCAACTGACTATGAAAAAATAATCCGCAACGATGTTTGAATTTATATAAGAAATGTAAGACGTAGAACGATGAGGAAATACAATGAATTTAGAATTTGATATCAAGTTACAGGAAAAAGATTTGTTCCGATTTAATATGTATCATAGTTACCATAAGGCAGGCACGTGGGTGTTTACTTTTATCGGACTTGCAATTTTGGTGATTTCATTTACTACAATGGATGAAATTACTGCGAATTATACCATGTTATATTGGGCGTGTAGCCTTTTGTTGATTTTTTATACACCGATAAATCTGAAAACCACAGCGAAACTTCGTATGCGCCAGAACAATTCCCTTTCCAAAACACTTCACTATGTTTTTTCGGATGAAGGAATCCGAGTTTCTTTTGCGGAAACAGAGAATGAAGAAGACGCGGAAAGAGCGGCGGAGACGGTTGTTGCATGGAATGAACTTTACCGATTGATTGAGACAAAAACGCAGATATTAATTTATACCAGCCGTATCAACGCATCGGTATTGCCAAAAGCACAGATAGAAGGTATGAATACCCTAAGAGAGCTCTTTAAAAAGAATCTAGAGCCTCATCGTTTGACATTGAAAAAATAATTTGGGTGAAGCTATGAAACAGACCATTATAGAGACGAACTCCCCGGAAGAAACATTTGCACTTGGGGAAGAACTGGGAAAAAATGCAAAAGAAAAAGACGTGTATACCTTGATTGGGGATTTGGGCGTAGGAAAGACAGTGCTTACACAGGGAATCGGTAAAGGACTTGGAATTTTGGAACCGATTAACAGCCCAACATTTACCATTGTGCAAGTTTATGAAGAAGGCCGGATTCCTTTCTATCATTTCGATGTCTATCGGATCGGCGATGTGGAAGAAATGTATGAAGTCGGTTATGAAGAATATGTTTACGGAGACGGTTTGACGATGATTGAATGGGCGAACCTTATCGAAGAGATTTTGCCAACGCGTCGTAAAGAAATTCGCATTGAAAAAAACCTTGAAAAAGGTTTCGACTATAGGAAAATTACTATCACGGAGGTAGAAGAATGAGAATTTTAGGGATTGACAGTTCCGGAATCGTTGCAAGCGTTGCTATCATTGAAGATGAAGAACTCTTGGCGGAATACACCGTTAACTATAAAAAAACCCATTCCCAGACACTTTTGCCGATGCTTGATGAGATTGTAAAAATGCTGGAGTTTGATACTTCAACAATTGATGCAATTGCAGTTGCCGGTGGTCCGGGTTCTTTTACCGGTCTTCGCATAGGCTCTGCGACCGCAAAAGGATTGGGGTTGGCATTAAACAAAGAGTTGATTCATGTCCCGACAGTCGATGCAATTGCATATAATCTGGTTGGACATGCTGACTATGTCTGCCCGATTATGGATGCCAGAAGGGAACAGACATATACCGGTATTTATGCTTTTTCGGGAAATGAACTGGTAACAATCAAACCGCAATGCGCAGTTGGTATAGATGAAATTGTCGCTGAATTAAATCAACTTGGAAAAAAGGTAACCTTTTTAGGTGATGGAGTAAAAGTGTTTCGGGACTACATTAACGAGCATTTGAAAGTGCCGTTTGATTTTGCTCCGGCAAATAATAATAAACAACGTGCGGCATCTGTTGCAGCATTGGGATTATCTATGTATCAAAACGGGATAAAAGAAGATGCGGCAATGCACAGACCGGATTACTTAAGATTGTCACAGGCAGAACGGGAACGTATGCAACAAGAAGTGTAAGATACAGAAAAAGGAGTCATATGGAGAATAAATTTTGCATCCGACCGATGACAACAGAGGATTTGGAAGCAGTTTCTTCTATAGAAGAGGTGGTTTTTTCCATGCCATGGACAAAAGAGGGATTTGCTTCGGCCATTAATATGCCCGGCTCAAATTATCTTGTGGTCATTGATGCGGACAATCATCTTGTGGGGTACTGTGGGTATTACAGTGTTTTGGATGAAGCAGAGATTACAAATGTAGCCATTGCACCGGATTATCGCAAAAAAGGTTATGCAAAGTTAATGCTGTTAGAACTTTTGGCGCAGGCTAAGAACAATGGTATCCATACGGTTGTTTTAGAAGTTCGTTTTTCCAATGCGGATGCTATTGGTCTCTACGAAAAACTTGGTTTCCAAAAACTTGGCGTGCGTAAGGATTTTTATGAAAAGCCAAAGGAAGATGCAATTATTATGCTTCTTACAATTTAAATTCAGAAAAATATATATTGCTAACTGATTATCCTAAAAAAGAATGATTAGTAGCGGATAGCTTCTTATTATATTATAGAAAGAATAGGTGAAACTATGCTTGATGTATGTTTACTTGGTACAGCAGGAATGATGCCATTGCCGAATCGCTGGCTGACATCATGCATGATGCGTTACAATGGTAGCAGTCTTCTTATCGATTGCGGGGAGGGGACGCAGATTGCTATTAGAGAAAAAGGGTGGAGTTTTAAACCGATTGATGTGATTTGCTTTACCCATTATCATGCGGATCATATCAGTGGCCTTCCGGGAATGCTTTTAACGATGGGGAACGGTGACCGCCAAGAGCCGTTGACAATGATTGGACCGCCGGGGCTTCAAAGGGTGGTAAATGCACTCCGTATGATTGCACCGGAATTGCCGTTTGAGATTCGTTTTATAGAATTGACTCAGCCAAGAGAAGATATTGAAATCAACGGATATCACATACATGCATTCCGAGTTTCGCACAATGTGACATGCTATGGATATTCAGTGGAAATTAAACGCGGTGGCCGTTTTGATGTGGAACGGGCCAAGGCACAGAATATCCCGTTAAAACTTTGGAACCCGTTGCAAAAAGGCGAAACAATCAGCCTTGATGGAGTGACTTATACTCCGGAAATGGTTTTGGGACCTGCACGGAAAGGAATTAAAGTGACCTACTGCACCGATACCAGACCAAATCCTGTAATTGCAGAAGTGGCTACCGGTAGTGACCTTGCTATTTTGGAAGGAATGTATGCAGAACCGGACAAATTGCAAAAAGCAAGACAGTATAAACATATGACCGTTTATGAAGCGGCGGAACTTGCAAAAAAAGCAGATGTTTCAGAATTGTGGCTAACACATTTCAGCCCATCGTTGGTTGGAGCGGAACAGTATATGCCACAGGTGCATGAGATTTTTGCAAAAGCCCGTTTGGGAAAAGATGGAGATACAATAACCCTTGATTTCGAAGAAGAATAGAGGGCGAAAAAAGACCTTTTTATAAAAATAGACAAATAGATAAAACCAATACTGACAAAAGCCGGTATTGGTTTTTTGAATTGGTAACTGCAAATTGAAATGAGTATATTAAATTTGTAGAACTTATATTTTAGGAGGTAATATATAACATGAAATTTACAGGTTCTAAAATTAAGCTTTTGATAGCTGGATTACTTTGTGGTGGCCTTGGTGTTGTATTAGCACTTTGTGGAAACCCGAAAAACATGGCAATTTGTATTGCTTGTTTCATTCGTGATATTGCTGGTGCAATGCAGTTCCATTCAGCAGCAGTTGTACAGTATGTACGTCCGGAAATTATTGGTATCGTATTAGGTTCCTTTATCATTTCTTTGATTACCAAAGAATACCGCTCTACAGCAGGATCTTCACCTATGATCCGTTTTGTCTTAGGTGTAATCATTATGATTGGTTCTTTAGTATTCTTAGGATGCCCATTACGAATGATCATTCGTATGTCTGCAGGTGA
Organism: Lachnospiraceae bacterium; assembly: GCA_045593085.1. Classification (GTDB taxonomy): domain Bacteria; phylum Bacillota; class Clostridia; order Lachnospirales; family Lachnospiraceae; genus XBB1006. The sequence continues at coordinate 184,035 of JAZNWA010000015.1, forward strand.
CTTAAATGCATGGATTGCATTAGTCGGTTTCATCGCTGGTGTATTAACCGGTATTCTTGCATTAAAGAAAGGCTTCAGCCTTGGTCGTGCATATGAAACAAACAAAGTTAACGGCGCAGTAATGCCTGCAGTTTTAGTTGGTATTTTTGTACTTAGCATCGTTGCAACATCCTTATTCGTATTTAGTACATCCGGTCCTGGATCTATGCGTGCAAATGCATTCCTTGCACTTGGTGTTGCTGTTGTATTTGGCGCTCTTGCACAGAGATCAAGAATGTGCTTCGCAGGAAGCTTCCGCGACATTTTCTTATTAAAGAACTTTGATTTGATCACAGTAATTGCAGGTTTATTTGTTGTTATGCTTGTTTTCAACCTTGTTGCAGGCAACTTCAATCTTGCAATGGCTATGCAGCCGGTTGCTCACTCTAATGTTCTTTGGAACATTCTTGGTATGTATGTTGTTGGTTTCGCGGCAATCCTTGCAGGCGGATGTCCACTTCGTCAGTTAGTATTGGCAGGACAGGGCTCTTCTGATGCTGCAGTAACCGTATTAGGTCTTTTCGCAGGTGCAGCACTTGCTCATAACTTTAAGTTAGCTGGTTCTGCTGACACTATGGTAGACGGTGTATTCACAATGGGTGGCCCTGGTATCAATGGTAAGATTGCTATCATCGTTTGTATCGTAGTATTATTCGTGATTGCTTTCGTTGGAAACAAGAGAAAAGCAGCATAAAGGAGGTAATTCATATGAAAATTGTTGACGCTAGAGGATTATCATGTCCTGAACCAATTATGCTTGCAGATGAAGCAGTGAAAGCGGGAGAATTCCCGGTTAAAATTCTCGTAAGTGAACCGCATCAGATGGATAACATTATGAACTTTTTGGCTAACAGAGGCAGAAAACTTGCAGCGACTCCGGTGGGAAGCGAATTTGAAGTTGTGGTAGAATAGTTTTTCGCATATGAGAAAAAAAGAAATTAAGTTTGTCGTTGCCTTTCACACAACTGCAGATGCAATGGCTATGGAAAAAGCCTGTAATGAACGTGGTATAGAAGGTCGCTTGATCCCTGTTCCGCGTCAGATTTCTGCAGGATGCGGAATTGCCTGGTGTTCGCCGATGGAAGTAAAAGAAAAACTTCCTGAGGTGTTAAAAGAACTGAACATCGAAGCAGAAGATATGGCGGAATGTACAATCTAAAAAATGATAGATGCCGAAAGAGACTTTGCCGGTCTTTTTCGGCATTTTTTATGGAAAGAATAAGAATCAACATTTTTCTAAAAATCGTCACACATTCCGACTGATAATAAGCTATAATAATATATTGGAAAAAAATTGTTTGTGTTGTAAAATAAATCAAAGGAGGAATTTCCGATGAAACATTTAAAGACAGTAATTATAGGCATAGTATGCGCCGCACTTGTTTTGGGATATTTTATATATTTGTCAAATCGAGACAATCGTGCTCGCAATGAAGAATCACAAAGCAAAGTAGATGCAGTTATTGCTATGGATCTGGAAAACAAATACCCAAAGAAGCCGCGTGCAGTTGTAGATGCATTTAATAAGATATTGTGCTGCTATTATAATGAAGAATACAGCGATTCGGACTTCTTCAAAATGGCAGAACAACAACGCAAACTATTAGACGAAGAACTTTTGGAAAATAATCCGGAACAACAGTTTTTACGGAACTGGCGTGCTGACATCAATGATTATAAAACAAATAAGCGAACCATAGAAAGTTATACTATCTGCGGAACAGACGAAGTGATATATAAAGAAGTCGATGGACACGAGTGTGCCTATGTAACCTGTTCTTACTTTATTAAAGATGGCAATGATGGGTTTAAGAATACGGTTCAGCGATATGTTTTGCGTAAGGACGCAAACGGAGATTGGAAAATTCTGGTGTACTACATTGTAGAAGGAGAAATGGATAGTGAATAACGACGTAATTATTCTGGCAATTGAAAGCTCATGCGATGAGACGGCGGCGTCCGTTGTAAAAAATGGACGGGAAGTTCTAAGCAATGTTATTTCATCCCAAATTGAACTTCATACATTATACGGCGGTGTCGTTCCGGAGATTGCGTCTCGCAAACATGTGGAACGTATCAATCAGGTCATAGAACAGGCCCTTGATGAAGCCGGCATGTCTCTTGATGATATATCCGCCATTGCGGTAACGTATGGGCCGGGACTAGTGGGCGCACTACTAGTGGGTGTTGCGACTGCAAAGGCGCTTGCTTATGGAGCAAAAAAGCCGCTGATTGGGGTGCATCATATTGAAGGGCATATCTGTGCAAATTTTATAGAAAACAAAGAATTGGAACCGCCGTTTATGTGCCTTGTTGTTTCGGGCGGTCATACCCATCTGGTTCGGGTTGCTGATTATGGTGAATATGAGATTTTGGGAAAAACCAGAGACGACGCAGCAGGTGAGGCGTTCGATAAAGTTGCCCGTGCAATTGGCTTGGGGTATCCGGGAGGACCGAAAATTGAAAAACGGGCAAAAGAAGGGAATCCGTATGCAATCAAATTTCCTCGCGCTAAAATAGTTGATGGCCCATATGATTTTAGCTTCAGTGGTCTGAAATCAGCTGTCTTAAATTTTATTAATGGCTGTGAAATGAAAGGCGAGTCTTTTAATGATGCAGATTTAGCAGCTTCTTTCCAACAAGCCGTCACAGATGTATTGGTTGAACATGGTATACATGCGGCAAAAGAATACAAGATGGAAAAAATGGCAATTGCCGGAGGTGTTGCCTCTAACGGAACGATAAGAGAAACCTTTGCCGACGCTTGTAAAAAAGAAGGAATCAAATTCTATCACCCATCACCAATTTTCTGTACCGATAATGCTGCGATGATAGGTGTGGCGGCATATTATGAATATTTAAAGGGAAACTTCAGTGACTGGACATTAAATGCTATCCCCAATTTACGATTAGGTGAACGATAAAGAAAGGAATCTGTAAGTTTATGGAAGAAAAAGTTGTTGCAATATTGCTTGCTGCCGGACGTGGGGCCAGAATGAATAGCACCATCAAAAAGCAGTTTATTGAAATAAACGAAAAGCCGATACTGTATTATTCGTTAAAAGCGTTTCAGGAAAGTGCGGTTGACGAGATTATTCTGGTTACAGACACGGAAGATATGAAGTTTTGTCAGACGGAACTTGTGGATAAATATAATTTTACAAAAGTGACAAAAATGGTACAGGGAGGTAACGAACGTTTTCGATCGGTGCTGGAAGGTCTGAAGGTTTGCGGAAACTGTGATTATGTTTTGATTCACGACAGTGCAAGACCATTTTTGAGTCAAAATTTGATTCGGGATATATTGGATGAAGTGAAAGTGCATCGCGCAGTGATTCCTGCTGTCCCGACAAAGGATACAATTAAAGTTGTAAATGCAAAGGGAGAAGTTGAGAATACACCTGCGCGTACATCCATTTATTTAGCGCAAACACCCCAGGCATTCGCGATGGAAGAAATTATGCGTGCAAATGCAAAGATGATTGCAAAGCCAATTCCGGGATTAAAAGTAACGGATGATGCAATGATTATAGAACACTACGGAAGTTGTCCGGTTCATATAGTCATGGGAGATTATGATAACATTAAGATTACAACACAAAGCGATTTGCCTTTGGCAAGTAGTATTTTAGAACGTAGAAAGTTTTAAAATACCAATGTTTTAATTGTGTAAAAAAAAGAAACAATTTTTGTTATTTTTCTTATTGACAACATCTTGAAATGATGATAGAATAACTTTTGCGTTTGAGCAAAATATATGGAGAGGTGTCCGAGCGGTTTAAGGAGCTGGTCTTGAAAACCAGTGATCTCGAAAGGGACCGTGGGTTCGAATCCCACCCTCTCCGGTTACAATTCCTTTCATAACAAGGGGAGTTCCGGGGAATTCCTTTTGTTATGGGAAATGTAATGCGAAAGATGCAATGCAACTTAATAAAGATGCAAATATTCGGAGAAGTACCCAAGCTGGCCGAAGGGACACCCCTGGAAAGGGTGCAGGTCGTTAATAGCGGCGCGAGGGTTCAAATCCCTCCTTCTCCGCTTGCTTGATAGTGAGTGACGAAAAAAATAAAAAAACCTAAAAAAAGGTATTGACAATCGATTTTCTTCGTGATATTATTATCAAGCTGATTGCAAAAAAGCCGAAAGGTTTTGCAACAAAAACAAAGAACCTTGATAACTGAACAGTGAAATAACCTTGAAAGATTCAAAGAGAATTATTTTAAGAACGGTTTTCATTAAAAATGAAATCCCAGAAACACAGTAAAGACGAAAGTCTTAACGCAAGCAACAGCTTGTTAGCTAG
>JAZNWA010000016.1:0-49883 GCA_045593085.1 Lachnospiraceae bacterium
TACGATCCGACTTCGCGTAAGACCGGAAGGAGAAAGACGCGTAAGACCGGAAGGAGAAAGACGCGTAAGACCGGAAGGAGAAAGACGCGTAAGACCGGAAGGAGAAAGACGCATAAGACCGGAAGGAGAAAGACGCGTAAGACCGGAAGGAGAAAGACCTGTAAGACCGGAAGGAGAAAGACGCATAAGACCGGAAGGAGAAAGACCTGTAAGACCGGAAGGAGAAAGACGCGTAAGACCGGAAGGAGAAAGACCTGTAAGACCGGAAGGGGAAAGACCTGCAAGACCGGATGGAGAAAGACGCGTAAGACCGGAAGGAGAAAGACCTGCAAGACCGGATGGAGAACGTCGTGTAAGACCGGAAGGAGAACGTCGCGTAAGACCGGAAGGGGATAAGGATTTCGGCGAAAAGAAAAATTTTGGTAATAGAGACGGAAGAGCACAGGGCAAGAGTCGTTTGGATAATGAAATCGAGCGTATGAATCGTAATGCGGAACAGATTTCAGATGATATTAAACCAAAGGATCGTGAAAATAAGCGTTTTAAAACGAAACCAAATCATAACAAAGGTGTTCCGCAGAAAGAAAAGAAGGCAGAAAACTTTGTAAACTTAGAAAAAACAACCAGAAAGAAACCACAGCATCAACCGAAACCGGCAGAAGATAAGGATGAGATTAAAACCATCATTCTTCCGGAATTCATTACAATTCGAGACCTCGCTGATAAGATGAAATTACAGCCTTCCGAAATTGTTAAGAAGCTGTTCATGCAGGGTAAGATTGTTACCGTAAACCAGGAAGTGGATTACGAAACTGCAGAAACGATTGCTCTTGAATTCAATTATATTGCTGAGCAGGAAGTGAAAGTAGACATTATCGAAGAGCTTTTAAAAGAAGCAGAAGAAGATGAAAGCTTAATGACAAGCAGACCACCTGTAGTATGTGTTATGGGACACGTTGACCATGGTAAAACCTCCTTGCTTGATGCAATCCGTAACTCTAATGTTACAGATAAAGAAGCCGGTGGTATTACACAGCACATCGGTGCATCTGTTGTAGAATGTAATGGTCAGAAAATTACATTCCTTGACACACCGGGACATGAAGCCTTTACTGCGATGCGTATGCGTGGTGCAAATTCAACAGATATTGCTATCTTAGTAGTAGCTGCAGATGACGGTGTAAAACCTCAGACCGTTGAAGCAATTAACCATGCAAAAGCTGCAGGCATTGAAATTGTGGTTGCTATCAACAAGATTGATAAACCGACTGCAAATATCGAAAAAGTAAAACAGGAACTTTCTGAATATGAATTGATTCCGGAAGATTGGGGCGGAACAACAATTTTCGCACCGGTTTCCGCAAAAACAAGAGAAGGTATCGATAACCTTTTGGAAATGGTTCTTTTAACTGCAGAAGTATTAGAATTAAAAGCAAATGCAAAACGTAGAGCAAGAGGTCTTGTCCTTGAAGCGAAGTTAGATAAAGGTCGCGGTGTTGTTGCAACATTACTTGTTCAGAAGGGTACTTTAAGAGTTGGTGATGCAGTTGCTGCGGGAAGCAGTTTTGGTAAGGTTCGTGCTATGACGGATTCTCACGGAAGACGTGTAAAAGAAGCCGGTCCATCCACACCGGTTGAAATTATTGGTTTGAATACTGCACCAAATGCAGGTGATATTTTTGTTAATACAGAAACAGACAAAGAAGCAAGAGAGTTTGCTGAAACATTTATTACCGATAATAAAGAAAAGAAACTTGAAGAAACAAAAGCAAGAATGTCCTTGGATGACTTATTTAGTCAGATTCGGGCCGGCAATTTGAAAGAATTAAATCTTATTGTTAAGGCTGACGTACAGGGTTCTGTAGAAGCTGTAAAACAGAGCCTCGTTAAACTTTCTAACGAAGAAGTCGTTGTTAAAGTTATCCATAGTGGCGTAGGTGCCGTAAATGAATCCGATGTTATTTTAGCATCTGCATCCAATGCAATCATTATCGGCTTTAATATTCGTCCGGATGCTGCAGCAAAAGCGACTGCAGACAGAGAGGGTGTAGATATTAGACTTTACAAGGTTATTTACAATGCAATTGAAGATATTGAAGCTGCTATGAAGGGTATGCTTGATCCGATTTATGAAGAACAGATTATTGGTCATGCAGAAATCAGACAGATCTTTAAAGCTTCCGGTGTTGGTAATATCGCAGGTTCCTATATCTTAGACGGTAAATTTGTAAGAGGCTGTTCGGTTCGTATTTCAAGAGAAGGCTCTCAGATCTTCGAAGGAAAACTTGCAAGCTTAAAACGTTTCAAAGATGATGTTAAGGAAGTAAAGGCAGGCTACGAATGCGGTCTTGTATTTGACGGATTTAGCGCGATTGCAGAGTTTGACCAGGTTGAAGCATATATGATGGTTGAAGTGCCAAGATAGGAAGAGTAATTATGAGAAAAAACAGTCTTAAAAACACCAGAATTAATGGGGAAGTACAGAAAGAATTAGCAAACATTATTCGTGGTGACATTAAAGACCCGAGAATCAGCCCGCTTACAAGTGTTGTCAGCGTGGAGGTGGCACCGGATTTAAAGACCTGTAAGGCTTATATCAGTGTATTAGGTGATAAAAAAGCCCAGGAAGATACCATTGCAGGCTTAAAGAGTGCTCAGGGTTATATTAAAAACAGACTTGCAAAAGAAGTTAATTTAAGAAATACTCCGGAAATCAAATTCATTCTGGATCAGTCAATTGAATATGGCGTGGCGATGTCACGTAAGATTGAAGAATTGACGGCTCATTTGTCGGAAGAAGACGAAGAGTAATTTTTAAGGGACGCTCCGGGAAAACGAAAGTTTTTCCGGGGTCTTCCTATGTTAAAACATGAATGGGAGCATTTATGAACGAACAGAATTTAAGCGGAATTATTGTTGTAAAAAAAGAAAAAGGATTTACATCCCATGATGTAGTGGCAAAGCTTCGAGGTATTTGCAAACAGAGAAAAATCGGTCATACCGGGACTTTGGATCCGGATGCAACCGGTGTGTTACCGGTTTGTTTGGGCCGTGCGACGAAAGTTTGCGATATGTTGACAGACAGTGATAAAACATATGAAACTGTTATGTTACTCGGTGTCACGACAGATACACAGGATACTTCCGGCGAAATATTAGAGGAAAAAGCAATCGAAACTTTGGATGAAGAAAGCGTATTAAAGGCAATTTTTTCATTTATCGGTGATTACGAGCAGATTCCGCCAATGTATTCTGCATTAAAGGTCAATGGACAGAAACTGTGTGACTTGGCCAGAAAAGGGATAGAAGTAGAACGTAAAGCAAGAAAAATATCGATTTATTCGATTGATGTTATAGAGATTCGGTTACCATATGTGAAGATGCGTGTATCCTGCTCAAAAGGTACATACATCCGTACCCTTTGTCATGATATTGGTTTAAAACTTGGTGTTGGGGCATGTATGAAGGAATTAAGCCGTACAAAAGCGGCCGGTTTTTGCATGGAAGAAGCACATACGCTTTCGGAGATTGAAACCATTGTGAAAGCAGGAAATATCCATTCCCTATTAATCCCTGTTGATCGTGTTTTTGAAAGTTATCCGTCTGTAACGGTTAAAAAGGATTTTGAAATTATTTATAAAAACGGAAATCCACTGGAACAAAGGATGTTATGCGGGGATTCTGCATTCTTTACACACCCGGTTCGTGTGTATGATGAAACGGGGATATTTATAGGCATTTTTCAATACAAATCAGAGAGAAACTTGTATTTTCCTGTAAAGATGTTTCTCAATTAGGAGTACTATGAAATATTTTAAAAATACGACAGACATTAAGATTTCGGAAGCAACCGCAGTTACTCTTGGTAAATTTGATGGTCTTCATTCCGGACATCAGTATTTGTTTGAATGTTTATATGAAAAAAAAGAAGATGGCTTAAAAACTGTTGTATTTACGTTTGATAAGCCACCACGGGATGAAATTGAACATTGTAAACATGATGTACTTTCCACAACGGAAGAAAAAGCATATTTGTTTGAACAATCCGGTGTAGATTATTTCGTTGAATTTCCATTTACAAAAGATGTTATGGAAATGGAGGCGGAAGATTTTATTTCCTATTTGGTTTCGAATTTGTCCATGAAAGCGGTAGTAGTTGGCACGGATTTTCGTTTTGGACATCATCGACGCGGTGATTATAAAATGCTTTTAGAACAAGGTGAGCGCTTGGGATTTAAGACTTATGTTGTTGATAAAAAACAATATATGGGACAAGATATTAGCAGTAGCCTGATTCGTGAAAAACTTTCGGAAGGTAATTTGGAAGTTGCAAATGAATTATTAGGATATCCTTATTTTATTAAAGGTGAAGTAAAATATGGAAACCAGATTGGCAGAACAATCGGATTTCCTACTATCAATTTGGTTCCTGAGAAGGAAAAGAAATTACCAACCTTTGGAGTATATGCAGTGGATATTGAAATAGAAGGAAAAAAATATTTCGGAATTTCCAATGTGGGAGTGAAACCAACCATTAATAAGGTTTCGGATGCAGGAGCGGAGACTTTTATATTTGATCTTAATGAAGAACTATACGGTAAAAAAGTTAAGGTGTCATTTCTGCATTTTATTCGCGGAGAAAAGAAGTTTCAGAATATAGATGAATTAAAGATACAAATTGATGCAGACATCAAAGAGGTGCGGGAATACTTTATGTCATAAATGCGTGTAATTATTACATAATTATTACAAAAACTTGACAATAGTTATTCGTTGTGCTATGATAATTAAGATGTATTAATTATGTGCTTTTTTAAGGAGAATAATAATGAAGAAAAACTTTAAAACTGTTCTTACAGCTGGTTTTCTTGCAGGATTAATGTCTATTCAGACAATTCTTGTACCATTCTTTTCATATACAAATGTTCACGCAGCGCAGAAGAGCGAATTAACCGCAGGTGTATGTTCTGTTTTCAGTAATCAGATTTTTGTTAGCAGAATCGAAAACGAAAACAATCAGAAAGAATCTTTCGTGGCAAAAGTTGAAGATTCCCTTACCGGAAGTGCTTTGGTTCAGACCGATGAAAATGGAGATACAACAATATGCGGATATCACAACTTAGGTATTTCAACAGCGAATCCAAACTTAAACGTTCGTAAAGAAGCAAATACGTCTGCAGAGATTGTTGGTAAGCTCCCAAAGAATTCTGCCTGTGAGATTTTAGATATTAAAAACGGATGGGCAAAGATTACATCCGGTAATGTGGCTGGATGGGTTTCTTTGGATTATCTTTTAACAGGTGCCGAAGCAGTAGCCATGGCGGAGACATTAGCAACTGAAGTTGTAACCATTTCCACAGACAAATTATATGTTCGTCAGGAGCCAAATACCGATTGTGCTAAAGTTTCTTATGTTGAAAGAGGGGAAGAACTTGTTATTATTGACCGAAAAGACGGTTGGTACAAAGTAGAGCATAACAATGTAGTTGGATGGGTATGCGGAGACTATGTTACAGTTTCTTATCAGTTACCAAAGGGTGTTACTATTTCAGAACTTCGTTTTGGTGTTGGTATTTCAGATGAAAGAGTTAGTCTTGTAAACTTTGCATTGCAGTTTATCGGCGGAAGATATGTATGGGGCGGAGAAAGTCTCACAAATGGTGTTGACTGTTCCGGTTTTACCATGAAAATTTATGAACAGTTTGGCTATAAATTGCCACACTATTCGGTTTCCCAGTCGAGCTGCGGTACCAGAATCAATATTGCAGATGCAAAACCGGGTGATTTATTCTTTTATTTTAATGACAGTTTAGGAAGAATCGACCATGTTGCAATTTATATCGGAAACGGCCAAATCGTACATGCTGCAAGTACAAGAGCCGGCATTATCGTTTCTAATGCGTATTATAAAACACCATACTGTGTTGTTAATATTTTTGGAGATTAAGAACATTTGGTGAATTGTTGAAAAATACAGGATTTTTGTTTACAAAACAAAAACAGTATGATATTATATTTTGGTGTGTGAGCCCGTACTCAGTGTTTGGAAACTCCGACCGACACTTAGTAGCACAAAGAATTGGGCGATAATATATATTTAGGAGGAAACAAAAATGATTTCAAAAGAAAAGAAACAGGCAATTATCAATGAATATGCCACAAAACCGGGTGATACAGGTTCACCGGAAGTACAGGTTGCTATTTTAACAGCAAGAATTCAGGAGCTTACAGAGCACTTGAAAGAAAACCAGAAAGATCATCATTCCAGAAGAGGTCTTCTTAAAATGGTAGGTCAGAGACGTGGTTTATTAACATACTTAAAAGAAAAAGATATTGAAAGATATCGTACTTTAATTGCACGTTTAGGAATCAGAAAATAACCATAGGTTATGTATAGGGCGGAGAATATCCGCCCTATTATTACATGGAAGAAAATTGAAACTCACCGATGAAAGGAAAGTTCTACCGAAGCCACTGAAAAGGATGTTGAAAGCAATGTTTTTTTCAGTAGTTTCGGAATCCTTTCATCGAAGCAAAAGAAAGGAGAAAGCATATGTTTAAGAGTTTTAGTATGGAAATTGGCGGAAGAACATTCCGCGTTGATGTGGGCCGTGTAGCAGCTCAGGCAAACGGTGCAGCATTGATTTATTACGGAGATACTTCCGTATTATGTACAGCAACAGCTTCTGAAAAGCCAAGAGAAGGTATTGATTTCTTCCCATTGAGTGTAGAATTTGAAGAAAAAATGTATGCTGTTGGTAAAATCCCGGGAGGATTTAACAAGCGTGAAGGTAAAGCATCTGAAAATGCGGTATTAACAGCCCGCGTTATTGACAGACCGATGAGACCATTATTCCCGAAGGATTATCGTAACGATGTTACATTAAATAACTTAGTATTAAGTGTTGATCCGGAATGCAGACCGGAATTAGTAGCAATGTTAGGATCTGCGATTGCAACAAGCATTTCTGATATTCCTTTTGACGGACCATGTGCGACAACACAGTTGGGTCTTGTTAACGGAGAATTTGTAATTAACCCATCCCAGAAAGACTGGAACGATGGTGATTTACAGTTAACCGTTGCTTCTACATCTGAAAAAGTTATCATGATTGAAGCAGGAGCAAATGAAGTTCCGGAAGAAAAAATGATTGAGGCAATTTATAAATGTCATGAAATCAACCAGGAAATCATCGCATTTATTAACAATATGGTGGCTGAAGTTGGTAAAGCAAAGCATGAATATGTAAGCTGTGCAATTCCGGAAGAAATGTTTGCTAAAATGCGTGAGATTGTAACTCCGGCTGAAATGGAAGAAGCTGTATTTACAGATGTTAAACAGGTTCGTGAAGAAAACTTACGTGTTGTTAGAGAAAGATTAGAAGAAGCTTTTGCTGATAATGAAGAATGGTTAGCTATTTTACCGGAAGCATTGTATCAGTATCAGAAAAAGACCGTTCGTAAGATGATTTTAAAAGATCAGAAACGTCCGGACGGAAGAAAGATCAATGAAATTAGAAAATTAGCTGCTGAAATTGATATTATTCCAAGAGTACATGGTTCCGGTATGTTTACCAGAGGACAGACACAGATTTGTACGATTACAACATTAGGACCGTTATCAGAAGCTCAGAAATTAGATGGTATTGATGATAACGTTACAACTAAGAGATATATGCATCATTACAACTTCCCATCATACTCTGTAGGTGAAACAAAACCATCCAGAGGACCGGGAAGACGTGAAATCGGTCACGGAGCATTGGCTGAAAAGGCATTGGTTCCTGTATTACCAAGCGAAGAAGAATTCCCATATTCAATTCGTACAGTATCTGAAACCTTTGAATCCAATGGTTCTACATCTCAGGCATCTGTTTGTGCATCAACCTTGTCATTAATGGCTGCAGGTGTTCCGATTAAGAAACAGGTAGCAGGTATTTCTTGTGGTCTTGTAACCGGTGATACAGATGATGATTACATTGTATTAACGGATATTCAGGGATTGGAAGACTTCTTTGGTGATATGGACTTTAAGGTAGCCGGTACACATGACGGTATCACAGCTATTCAGATGGATATTAAGATTCATGGTTTAACAAGACCAATCGTAGAAGAAGCTATCAGAAGAACAAAAGAAGCAAGAGAATACATCATTAATGAAATATTAACTCCATGTATTGCGCAGCCGAGACCGGAAGTTGGTGAATATGCTCCGAAGATTATTCAGATGCAGATTGACCCGGCTAAAATCGGAGAAGTTGTTGGACAGCGTGGTAAGACAATCAATGCAATCATTGATGCTACAGGTGTTAAGATTGATATTACAGATGACGGATTCGTTTCTATTTGTGGCGTAGATGCTGAAAATATGGAAAAAGCGAAACGTATGATCAACGTAATCGTTACAGAATTCGAAGAAGGACAGGTATTTAGCGGTACTGTTATTAGCATTAAAGAATTTGGTGCATTCGTTGAGTTTGCTCCTGGAAAAGAAGGAATGGTTCATATTTCTAAAGTTTCTAAGGAAAGAATTAACCATGTAGAAGATGTTTTAACTTTAGGCGATAAGGTTACTTGTGTATGCTTAGGTAAAGACAAAATGGGAAGAATCAGCTTTAGCATTAAAGATGTTCCGGCTGATGCGATTCCAATGTAATAAGAATTAAAGATTTAGCCGAGGTGGTATATCACCTCGGCTTATTTTTTTCATATTCTAATCAGTATAATAATAGAACTTGGTAGGACAAAATGAAAGATGATTATGGTTTGCTGTATGCCAAGGAGAAAGGATATACGGGGAAAGACATAGGAATTGCCGTTTTTGATACCGGAATTTTTCCGCATGAAGATTTTGATGATCGGATTATGGGAATGATAGACTTAGTCAATAATAAAGATATCATATACGATGATAATGGTCATGGAACACATGTCAGCGGAATTATAGCCGGAAGTGGCAGGTTAAGTGGAAAAGTACATATGGGAGTGGCACCAAAAGCAAAAATATATGCAATTAAAATATTGGATCAAAACGGAGTCGGGACGATCCTTCGGGCAAAAAACGGTGTAGAACATATACTTTCCGTGAAAGATAAATATAAAATCCGAATCATTAATTTTTCTATGGGAATAGGAAAAAAGATTCCATATTCCGAAAAAGGAATTTTGTTAAATGCCTTAGAAAAAGCATGGGATGCAGGCATTATTGTTGTGTGTGCTGCAGGGAATAACGGACCGACACCGGGGAGTATCACTTCGCCGGGAAACTTAAGAAAAATTATTACGGTTGGAGCATCCGATGATTTGCTGGTAGATGACAACTCCGGATTAAAAAAAGATTATTCAGGGAGAGGACCGACACCATCGTGTATTGTCAAGCCGGAAATTATTGCACCAGGTACAAATATCATAAGTTGTGCTAATGCATTCGGAAAGTATGTGAAAAAAAGTGGGACTTCAATGTCTACACCGTTTGTTTCCGGATGCATTGCGGTTTTATTAGAGAAATACCCTATGTTAACACCTGCCCAGGTAAAATACCGATTGTATGAAACGGCTATTAATACAGGTATGGATAAAAACAAACAAGGGTGGGGGAAGATAAATCTGGAGATGCTATTGAAGGGAAAAAATATAAAAAAACAATAAAAATTTTAATTTTCATTGAACTTTAAGATGTCATCATTTATCATAATTTGTAGAAAGGATGGGTAATGTATGAATAAGATACTAAAGATATTGACAAGTCGTATATTTTTATGGGTTGTTCTGATGTTAATTCAAATCTTATGGTTTATTGTTATTTTTTACGCCTTTAGTTATAACATCAGATGGGCCGGAATGTTCATGCAAATCATGACATACATTGTTATTTTAACGATTGTAAATAAACAAGATAATCCATCGTACAAACTCGCATGGTCCATTACGATTTTAGCCTTACCGATTCCGGGGCTGGCATTATACGCTTTGATTGGTAGAACGAATATTACGGTGAAAAACAGAAAACGTCTGTCTGTTATGCATGCTCATTCAATTGCAGGATTGAAAGCAAAGGAAGAGGTTATAAAAAGTATTGAAAACAGAAGCAGAGGTGCTGCAAAACAATCAGAATATCTTTCTAAGTGGTCCGGCTATCAGGTTCATAAAAATCAGGGACTTCGTTATTTCTCCAGTGGGGAAGATGTAATGGAACCAATTTTAGAAGATATTAGGTCTGCAAAGAAATTTATTTTCCTAGAATTTTTTATCATTCAACGAGGAAGATTTTTTGATTCCATATTAAATGAATTGGAAAAGAAGGTGCAGGAGGGAGTGGAAGTTCGTTTCCTATATGACGATATGGGAAGCGTATCAACGGTTCCGTATAAATTTGATGAAGAAATTTGCAAAAAAGGCATACAATGCCTGAAGTTTAATCCATTAAAGGCAGTCTTATCCGTTATTATGAATAACAGAGATCACCGCAAGATTATTGTAATTGACGGCAAAGTGGGATATGTTGGTGGTTTTAATCTTGCAGATGAATATATCAATGAAGTAGAACGCTTTGGATATTGGAAAGATACCGGTGTTCGTATTGTAGGTGAGGCTGTTAATAATATGACGGCAATGTTTTTGGAGATGTGGCAGTATACCACCGGAAAGATGGAAAGCTTAGAGCAGTATTTCTATACCGACAACACGAATGAGTTTCCAAAGCAGAAAGGTTTTATTCAACCTTATGCAGATTCTCCGTTGGATAAAGAAAAGGTTGGGGAAAATGTTTATTTAAATATTATTAATCGTGCAAAAGACTACATTTTTATTTTCACACCATATTTGATTATTGATAACGAGTTAATGACAGCGCTATGTAATGCAGCGAAGTCCGGTGTGGATGTAAGGATTGTTTGCCCTGGTATTCCGGACAAAAAGATTATTTTTATGATGAGTCAGTCGTATTACGGCCAATTAATTAAAGCCGGTGTCCGAATTTACGAATACACCCCGGGATTCATTCATGCGAAAAACTTTGTATGTGATGATGTAATAGCAACGGTAGGTTCCATTAATTTGGATTATCGAAGCTTATATATGCATTATGAATGCGGTACATGGTTGTTTGATGTTGATGCAATTGCACAGATTAAGGAAGATGCATTAAAAACCATTGCATCTTCCCGAGAAATCACATTGGATGTTATTCAAAAGCAGTCCAGATTAAAAAGCACGGCACAGGGATTGCTTCGCTTATTTGCTCCGTTGATGTAGTGATATAGGTAAATCTTAAATTGAAAAGTTTGAGATTTACCTTTTTTTATGGTAACAATGCCTGAAACATCTGAATAAGACAGTACTTAAAGGTTATTCTATCTACAGTTGTTGTTGGATAAATATTAAGAGAGCCGATTTTTTGTTCATTTAAATAATAATCGAGGGTGCCTATAACCTGATCGTTATTTATAGGCGCGTGCAATTCCTGTGGGAGATTTAAAACGGTTTTTATATTACTTAAATTTGCACCGGTTGTGTCAATATAAGTAAAATATTCGTGATAACAAAGGTTAATGTCGGGCCGGGTGCCGTTTTTAACCTCAATTGGTGCTAAAAGAGGCGGATTGTTATCGGCATAGATTTTACAATTAGCAAAACCGTAATCCAACAATTTTTGAGCATTGGTAAATCGTACCTTATAATCCACATCGGCCATAATAACAGCGATTAAAGTTACATCATCTTTGGTCGCCGTGGCAGAAACAGAATATTTTGCAAGTGAGGTCGACCCGGTTTTTAAACCTGTAGCATAGGGATAGGTAGAGATTAATTTGTTGGTGTTTGTTAATCCGAATTTAGAAGTGCCTTTTTTTGTGACATGTTCAAATTCATCCATCCAAATGGTACTGTACTTGTGGATTTGAGGATACTTTGTAATTAGTTCCCGGGACATAATAGCAACATCACGGGCAGAAGTTAAATGACCGTCAGCATCTAAGCCACAGCAGTTTATGAAATTTGTATTAGCCATACCCAAAGCGGCTGCTTTTTGATTCATCCGATTTACAAATTCTTCTTCAGAACCTGCAATAAACTCAGCCATTGCCACACTTGCATCATTTGCACTTGCTATACTGATACATTTTAGAAGGGTTTCAACGGTTTGTTGTTCATTTTCTTCTAAAAACACCTGAGAACCGCCCATGCTTGCGGCATGTGCGGAAACAGTAACAACATCGTCAAGTGCAATCTGTTCTTTTTCCAACGCCTCAAAGATGAGAAGCATAGTCATGATTTTTGTTACGCTGGCAGGACGCAATTGTTTGTCTGCGTTTTGTTCAAAGAGAATAGTTCCTGTGCTTGCTTCGATTAAAATGGCACCTTCACAAGACAATTCCATAGAGGACGGCTGAGCATAAATCGGAAACGTAAGCTGAAACATGAAGGATAAAACCAGTAAAAAGAATAGAATTTTAAATTTATAAGGTTTTCTTCCAATACACATAAAAACTCCATATTAAGTGCTGGTTTATTCCTATGAGTCAAATGTTTACTTTATGAATTGGATTTAGAAGTTTATGCGTTTTTTCAAGGAAACAAGTTTACAATTTGCCGGAAAAAAGATAAGATAGATGCAGTACGAAGGGAGCAGAAAATGGTATATTTTTTTGGAATTGTATTGATATATATTATTTATCAAATTATTGAATTAAATCGTTTTTCCGTAAAAAGAATAAATCTTTCCCACGAATCTGCAACAGGAAATTTTGTTTTTTTAAGCGATGTACATGGAAAAACTTATGGCAATCCTGCTAAAAAAAAGAGCCGTTTGATAAACAAGATTAACGAGCTTAATCCGGAAGCAATTATTTTAGGTGGAGATACGGTTTCGAAAGGTCACCCGGAACAATATGAGACTATGCTGGAATTTCTTTCACGGCTGATAGAAATTGCGCCGGTTTATTATTTGTTTGGAAACCATGAGACGGCATTAGAAGTAAGAGATGAAAAACGTTTTAAAGAATATTGTGATGCTTTGTTAAAAATAGGTGTAAAAATCATTCGCAACGATGGATTTTTTCCATGTAAGGATGAGAAGATTTTCGGATATTCTTTGGAATTGCCATTGACTCAATATGAAAAAGGCACAAAAAAAGTGCTTCCAAAGACGGTGTTGAATGATGCAAAGAGTCGTATAGGGAATTATATTAACAATGATGCAAAAGAGTTAAAACTTCTATTTGTTCACCAGCCCTCTTATGCAGAGGATTATCTTATGTTAGAACCGGATGCTGTTTTTGCAGGGCATTCCCATGGGGGCTTGGTTCGTATTCCGGGAATTGGTGGACTGGTCAGCACAGAGCTTACTTTATTCCCTAAATATGACGGCGGAACCTATTATATCGGTGAGAATAAGAAGACAACGTTAGTGGTTTCACAGGGCTTGGGAACCCATCATTTTCATATCCGGGTTTTGGATCCTGCCCAGTTAATATATGTTGAGATATCTTCTTGCAAAGAGGCCAAAAATTAAGTAAAATATTGGTTGGAGGATATTTTCATGGAAAGTGCGGAATTAAAGGTAAAACTTGAGTCTTTTGAAGGACCTTTAGACTTATTGTTACACCTGATTGATAAAAACAAAGTAAATATTTACGATATACCGATTGCACTTATTACAAAGCAGTATATGGAGTATTTGGAAGAAATGAAACGTCAGGATTTAAATATCATGAGTGACTTTCTTTTGATGGCTGCTACATTGCTTGATATTAAGGCAAAAATGCTTCTCCCGGCAGAGATCAATGAAGAAGGAGAAGAAGTGGATCCGAGAGCGGAGCTTGTTGCCCAGTTGATTGAATATAAGATTTATAAATATATGTCTTATGAATTGCGTGACCGTCAGATGGATGCGGCCAGATATCTTTTCAAACCGGAAACATTACCGGAGACCGTAAAAGCATACACGCCTCCTATTAACAGAGAGGAATTGATTGGTGATGCGACTCTTGAAAAATTAAATGATATTTTTAAGGGCATCATGCAACGTCAGATTGACCGTATAGACCCGGTTAGGGCGTCTTTTGGAAAGATTGAAAAAGAAGAAGTGAACATGGAAGAAGTGATGTTTGACTTGGAAAATTATTGTCAAAATCATAAGTCTTTTTCCTTCCGTGATTTAATGGAAAAACAACCATCCAAAATGAAAATGATCGTTGTCTTTTTATCTATTTTAGAGATGATGAGAGTCGGAAAGATCGAAATTAGTCAGGAAGAAATATTTGGCGATATTAAAATTGAATCCAAAATTGCCAAGTAAGAAAGAGGAGTGCATAAATGAATTACGAAGCAGCAATTGAAGCGATATTATTTTCCTTTGGAGATTCAGTAGAATTGGAAAAAATCGCAGAAGCAATTGAACTGGAAAAAAAGGAAACCTTGGAACATATTCATTCTTTAATGGATAAATATGACTCAGATGAAACAGGATTAAAAATTATTGAATTAGACGGCTCGTTCCAAATGTGTACGAAGCAGGAATACTATGATGTTTTGGTTAAGGTAAAAGAGCAGCCGAAGAAATATGTGTTAACCGATGTGTTATTGGAAACATTATCTATTATTGCGTATAAACAGCCGATTACAAAGATTCAGATTGAAAAAATCAGAGGCGTATCCTGTGACCATGCAGTAAATCGTTTGATAGAGTATAATCTTGTACAGGAACTTGGTAGACTGGATGCACCGGGACGCCCATTGTTATTTGGTACGACAGAAGAATTTTTAAGAGATTTCGGTGTACAGTCTGTGGACGATTTGCCAACCGTTAACTCTGATCAGATTGAAGAGTTTAAGCAACAGGCACAGGATGAAATGAATACAATTGAAGTTGTGGAGGTATAATATGAAGTTCTTATGGTTTTTGTCAGAATATCGTACAGAGTTTTTTGACCATGTAATTCAGTTCCTGACACGTTTTGGGGAAGAAACAGCGCTGATTATTCTGATTTGTATTATTTATTGGTGCATCAATAAACGCTTAGGTTGTGAAATGGGCTTTTCTTTCTGCTTATCCGGATTACTTGTGCAAGGGTTGAAGATTATTTTCAGAATTGACAGACCATGGATTTTGGATCCGAATTTCAAACCGGTTGATTCTGCCATTGAAGCAGCTACCGGTTATTCGTTCCCTAGCGGGCATACCCAAAGTGCAACATCAGTATATGGTACGGTTGCAGTGAATGCAAAGAAGAAATGGGTTAGTATTATCTTTACCTTGATTTTCTTACTGGTAGGATTTTCAAGAATGTATCTTGGCGTTCATACACCGAAAGATGTAATTGTAGCATGGGTGTTATCACTTGCAGTGGTTTTTGCTGTTCATTTTGCATTTAAGGATAAAAAACGTGTTAAGATTCTTTTGATTATTATGGCGGTTGCCTGCTTAGCCTTATTTATTCTTGGAGATACTTTATTCTTATCAGGCGTGGTAGAAGAACGTTATATTAAGAACTGCTGTCAAACCATCGGAGCGGCGTTAGGTTTTATTATCGGTCATTTATTTGAACAGAAGTATGTTCAGTTTGAGGAAAAACAGCCACTTGTTATCCAAATCGTTAAAGTTGTGATTGGACTTGCCTGTGCTATCGGCTTGAAGAGTGGATTAAAGCTCATCCTTCCGGTTAATATTTTTGGTTATACTTTCCGTAATTTTGCCTTAATTTTGTTTATTGCATTTTTATATCCGATGCTGTTTCAATTTATTCTTAAGAAAAGAGAAAAACAGGCCGTAAACTAATTTTTAGGAGAAGCATTCATTTATGGAAAAGAATTGGGTGATTGGAGTTGCCGGTGGTTCTGCATCGGGTAAAACAACCATTGTTGATATTATAAAAGAATATTTTGGAGATAATATTTTAGTATTAAATCATGACAGTTATTATAAAGCCCACGATGATATGACCTATGATGAGCGTAGTTTGTTAAATTATGACCATCCGGATGCATTTGAAACAGGACGTATGGCTGATGATGTCAGAGCTTTGTTAAAGGGACATAGCGTGGATGTGCCAGTTTATGATTATTCCATTCATAACCGCTCAAAAGATTCCACTGTTCATGTGACTCCAAAACAAATTATTGTAATTGAAGGAATTTTGGTTTTAGAGAATAAAGAACTACGTGATCTTATGGATGTAAAAGTATTTGTAGATGCTGATGCAGACGAGCGTTTGATGCGTAGAATAAAAAGAGATACCGTAGAGCGTGCCAGAACGGTTGAATCAGTTTTAAATCAGTATTCTGAAACGGTTAAACCGATGCACGAAGAATTTGTTGAACCATCAAAACGTTATGCGGATATTATTATTCCGCGTGGCGGTGAAAATAAAGCAGGAATTAATATGTTAATCACTTATATGATGCATATGTTGTCCGGCAATTTATAAATTCATTTAATCATTAGGAACCGACCTTGAGTTGTTAGACTTGGGTCGGTTTTTTCATATTTTTTCATCTGTCATCATAATTGTAAGTGTAAAATATAGGAGATTGGTTATGAAAAATTGGAAAGCAAAAGGTATAGCGTTTCTTTTAGCTGTTAGTATGTGTTTGTTATGTTTTTTAAACGTTGGGGCAGAAGAGACGCTTGATTTATATTCCACATATTGCTCTGTTATTGATAGTAAGACAGGACGGATTTTATATCAGAAAAACGGTTTGGCACAGGTTCCGATGGCAAGCACAACGAAAATACTGACCTGTATTTTAATCTTGGAAAATGGAAATCTAAATGATTATGCGGTGACGTCCAAGTATGCGGCGTCAATGCCTAAAGTCCATATGGGAGCAAAAAAAGATGAATATTATAAAGTGGAAGATTTGCTCTATGCTTTGATGTTAGAGTCTTATAACGATGCTGCGGTTATTCTGGCTGAGTATTTATGTGAAGATATTTATCGGTTTGCTGATCTTATGAATGAAAAAGCAACAGAAATCGGTTGTGAAAAATATAATTTTATTACAGCAAACGGGTTGGATAACACGAATGACAATGGAGAACATTCCATATCTGCAACAGATTTGGCAAAAATCATGGCGTACTGTACTACAATTTCCCCTAAAAAAGAGGATTTTTTAAAGATTACAACAACACAGTCTCATACGGTTTATGCGTATAAAAATGTGGGAGAGGAGTATAAGAAAAATGGAAGAAGTATACAGTGTACAAATAGAAATACGTTACTAAGTTATTCCGGGGTCCTTAGCGGAAAAACCGGATTTACAAACAAGGCAGGTTATTGTTATGTGTGTCAGGCTGAAGTGAATGAAAGACAAATTTCATTTTCATTGCTTGCCTGCGGTTGGCCGAATAATCGAAATTATAAATGGTCCGACTCAAAAAAGATTATTAATTATATTCGAGAAAATTATTCGGATAAAGAAATAAAATATCCGCAAGTAAAAGAAATAACAGCTCCTATTATATTGAATGAGAAAAAGCAAATTGATAAAACCGCACAAAATCGTTTGAGCCTTAAATTAAGTGAAGATTCCAATGTTTTTTTTATGAAAGAGGAAGATCGTATGCAGTATATTTTTAATATATCCGAAACCATATCTGCACCGGTTAAGGAGGGCGAAATTGTAGGGGAATTACGGGTATACATAAATGAGGAATTAGTAGATACCGTTACGATATTTTCAGCTGTTGAAGTAGAAGAAAACACATATAAAAACTGTATACAGGAAGTATTAAAAAATTTTATATGCAAAATTATAAATATTTAATTTTTTAAATTGAATTTTAAAGTAAAAAGGACTAAAATTACTATGGCGAGAATTGTGAATGGAGGTATATAGATGGGAGAAGTACAGAATAATGTGGCTTTAAACCGAATAAAAGCATTGTTTGATGAAGGTAGCTTTGTTGAACTTTGGGCCGATGTTGTTGCACGCAATACGGATTTTTCGATTCGTGAAATGAATGAGAGTTCAGACGGTGTTGTGACAGGATATGGTTTGATGGATGGCAGACTTGTATTTGTTTTCAGTCAAAATCCAAGCGTTTTAAACGGTTCCATGGGGGAAATGCATTGCAGAAAAATTATGGAGACCTATTTACAAGCAATAAAGATTGGTGCTCCGGTTATCGGAATGATTGACTGTTCCGGGTTCCGATTACAGGAATCAACAGATGCATTAGAAGGTTTTGGTGATGTGTTAATGGCTTTACAGGAAGCCGGCGGAAGCGTTCCGTTATTTACCGTTATTTATGGAAATTGCGGTGGAGGCTTATCTTTAATTCCTGCAATGAGTGATTTTAACTTTATGGTTAAAAATGAAGGAAAATTATTTGTTAATTCACCGAATACATTAGAGTCCAATTATAGAGAAAAGTTAGATACATCCGCATCTGAATACCAGACTATATACAGTGGTGTGGTTGATGAGGTTCTAACAGTAGAAGAGATTCGTGATAAGATTGCAATGTTATTGCATAATCTTCCTGCTAATAATACGGAAGGAAATGTTATGAATGAAACAACGGATGATTTGAATCGAACCATCGAGGGAATGAACGAATCCAATTATGATGTTGATGTGTTGATTTCTAATATTGCAGATCATTACTTATTTATCGAAACAAAGAAAGAGTTTGCAAAAGATATGTTGACCGGCTTTATCCGTCTAAACGGAATGACAGTAGGTGTTGTGGCAAACCGTGGAGAGGTATTAACCACAATGGGAATGGAAAAGGCAACCGCTTTTATCCGATTCTGCGATGAATTTGATGTTCCGTTATTAACATTATCTGATGCAGTTCGTTTTGAAACGACTACTACAGAAGAAAAATCTCTTGCAAGAAGCATGGCATCTATGACATCAGCTATGATTGATGCAGATGTTCCGAAAGTTACTCTTATTCCGAGACAGGCTTTTGGCACGCCGTATTTATTAATGAATGCAAAAGCGATTGGTGCGGACTTTGTTTATGCTTGGCCGAATGCAAAAATTGGTGCTATGAAGGCGGAACAGGCATCTAAGATTTTGGGTAATATATCTGCCACAGACTATGAAACAAGCCATAATCTTGCTGTTAACCAGGCAAAGAGAGGATACGTACATAAATTAATTAAACCGGAAGATACCAGAAAATACCTTCTTTCTGCGTTTGATTTGTTATATACAAAGAACAAATCTGTGACCATAAAGAAAAATTCTTTACGATAGGCGGTGTCGGGCATGGAAAAAATATTACAGGCACTGGGAACGACAATTATAGGAATGGGTATTGTTTTTGTCGTATTAATATTAATCAGTTTAATTATTTATTGTTTTAAAATTGTTCCATATTTTGAACAGAAAATAGCAAACAAAAAGGTTTCAAAAAAGAAAAGGCAAGAAGCTGTTACACAACCTGCAGTTACCGGAATTCCGGTCGAAATTCAAAGTATATCAATGCAGGAAATTGCAGCGATAACAGCTGCTATAGAAGCATATACAGGAATGAGTCAAAGCGATTTTATTGTTAGAAGAATCGTTCGCAGATAATATTTGATGATTGATTTAGAGGAGATTATATGAAGAGCTATACAATTACAGTAAATGGTGTTGCATATGATGTAACCGTAGAAGAAAAAACAGGTGTAAATAACGCTCCGGTGATGAGCGCACCGATTCCGCAGAAAGCTCCGGTTATGCCGTCAGCTCCTGTTGCAAGCGTAAATAAAGGTGGTATCGCTGTTTCCGCCGGTGCTGCAGGAAAAGTATTAAAAATTAATGTTAAACCAGGTGACCGGGTGAATGCGGGAGACACGATTGCAGTTTTAGAAGTTATGAAGATGGAAACTGCAGTAGTAACCAGTGATGCAGGTACCGTTGCCAGTGTTGAAACCAAAGAAGGCGAAATGATTGAAGCAGGTGCTCCAATTGTTACATTAAACTAGGAGGCAGTTTATGGGAAACATTGGTGAAACGTTATGGAATCTGCTCCAACAGTCCGGATTTTTCACTTTGGGATGGAAGAATTATGTAATGATTGGTTTTGCATGTCTGTTTTTATTTCTTGCAATAAAAAAAGGCTTTGAACCGTTGTTATTGGTACCGATTGCTTTTGGTATGCTTTTGGTTAATCTGTTCCCGGACATTATGATGACAATCGAAGAAGGAGAGGGTGTTGGCGGATTATTTCATTACTTCTTTTTGTTAGATGAATGGTCTATTTTACCGTCGCTTATCTTCTTAGGCGTTGGTGCAGGAACGGACTTTGGACCACTTATTGCGAATCCGAAGAGCTTTTTACTTGGCGCGGCCGCTCAGTTTGGTGTTTTTGGTGCGTACTTTATGGCAATTATATTTGGCTTTTCGGAAGAAGCGGCTGCTGCTGTTTCCATCATTGGAGGAGCGGATGGTCCGACATCCTTATATTTAGCATCGAAATTGGGTCAAAGTGATTTAATGGGACCGATTGCTGTTGCGGCATATTCCTATATGGCTTTAGTTCCGTTGATTCAGCCGCCTATTATGAAACTTCTTACAACAAAAGAAGAACGTAAAATCAAGATGACACAGCTTAGAAAAGTTTCCAAATTGGAGCGTATTATGTTCCCGATCGTTGTTACAATTGTATGTGCATTAATCGTTCCACAGGCAACACCTCTTGTAGGTATGTTGATGCTTGGTAACTTGTTTAGGGAAAGTGGTGTTGTAAAGCAGTTAACAGAGCATTCTTCCAATGCTTTAATGTATATTGTTGTTATCTTACTTGGTGTATCCGTTGGCGCGACCACCAGTGCAGAAGCATTTTTAAATCTTCGTACCTTAGGTATTGTTGCAATCGGATTATTTGCATTTGCATTTGGTACAGCATCCGGTGTGCTGTTTGGTAAGATAATGTGTAAATTAACACACGGTCAGGTGAACCCTTTGATCGGAGCAGCCGGAGTATCTGCGGTTCCGATGGCAGCACGAGTTGCACATAAAGTTGGTGCTGAGGAAGATCCGACAAACTTCTTATTAATGCATGCAATGGGACCAAACGTTGCCGGTGTTATCGGTACTGCAGTTGCCGCAGGTATATTTATGGCTATGTTTGGCGTATAGGAGGAAATATGGAGAATAATATGAGAAAAGTCGGAATTACTGAGACGGTTCTTCGTGATGCACATCAATCTTTGATTGCAACAAGAATGACCACAGAACAGATGCTTCCGATTATTGATAAAATGGATAAAGTCGGATATCATTCCGTTGAATGTTGGGGTGGTGCGACGTTTGATGCCTGCTTACGCTTTTTGAAAGAAGATCCGTGGCAGAGACTTCGTCTGTTAAAAGACGGATTTAAAAATACAAAATTACAGATGTTGTTCCGAGGACAGAATATTTTGGGATATCGTCATTATGCCGATGACGTAGTCGAATACTTTGTTCAGAAATCCATAGCAAACGGTATTGATATTATTCGTATTTTTGACTGTTTAAATGATATCCGTAATTTGGAAACAGCAGTAAAAGCCGCGAATAAGGAAAAAGGACATGCTCAGATTGCATTGTCTTATACATTAGGTGATGCATATACCTTAGAATATTGGAAAAATATTGCAAAAAGAATTGAAGATATGGGGGCAAACTCCATCTGTATCAAGGATATGGCAGGATTACTGGTTCCGTATGCTGCTTCTGAACTTGTTGGAGCTTTAAAAGAAACCGTTAATATTCCGATTCAGTTACATACACATTACACCAGCGGCGTGGCAAGTATGACATTGCTAAAGGCTGTAGAAGCGGGCTGTGATGTGATTGATACAGCAATGAGCCCAATGGCTCTTGGTACCAGTCAGCCGGCTACGGAAGTGATGGTGGAAACCTTTAAAGGAACGCCGTATGATACTGGCTTGGATTCGGAACTGTTAGCAGAAATTGCTTCTTACTTCAGGCCTCTTAGAGAAGAATTTATTGCATCCGGGAAGATGAATACCAAAGTTTTAGGCGTTGATATTAATACATTACGTTATCAGGTGCCTGGCGGTATGTTGTCAAATATGATTTCCCAGTTAAAAGAACAGGGCGCCGAAGATAAATATATGGATGTATTACAGGAAATTCCACGTGTTCGTGAAGATCTGGGAGAACCACCGTTAGTAACTCCGTCCAGTCAGATTGTAGGTACGCAGGCTGTGTTTAATGTACTTGGCGGTGAGAGATATAAGATTGCTACAAAAGAAACAAAAGCAATGCTTCGCGGAGAATATGGCCAGACAGTTAAGCCTTTTAATCCTGAGGTAGTAAAGAAAGTAATCGGTGATGAAAAACAGATTACCTGCAGACCTGCAGACTTGATTGAAAACGAGTTAGACAAGTTAAGAGAAGAAGCAAAAGAATATATCAGACAGGATGAAGATGTATTAAGTTATG
Source organism: Lachnospiraceae bacterium (assembly GCA_045593085.1). Classification (GTDB taxonomy): domain Bacteria; phylum Bacillota; class Clostridia; order Lachnospirales; family Lachnospiraceae; genus XBB1006. The sequence goes on from JAZNWA010000016.1 coordinate 22,393, forward strand.
CTTTGTTCCCACAGGTTGCAGTTGATTATTTTAAATACCGTGATGCACAGGAAAACAAAATGGATGAAACAATTGCAGACAAGAAAAATGGTGCCTATCCGGTATAATTTTTAGCGGATGATTGTTTTTATTAATGCTTTATTTTAAACATAATATATGGTATAATTAATGGGTGTTGGTTATATATTAACACCCATTTTTGTTTAGTATAAAAACGGAGCGTAGAACATGAAACATTTGATTGTAATCGGTGGCGGCCCGGCAGGTATGATGGCTGCAATCACGGCAGCTAAAAATGGTGCATCGGTTGATTTGTTTGAAAAGAATGAAAAGCTTGGAAAGAAGTTATTTATCACCGGTAAAGGTCGTTGCAATGTTACCAATGCCTGTGACCTCGAAGACTTATTTAAAAATACCGTACACAATCATAAATTCATGTACAGTTCTTATTATGAATATACCAATCAAATGGTTATGGATTTTTTTGAAGAGAACGGATGTAAATTAAAGATTGAGCGGGGCAACCGTGTTTTCCCGGTTTCTGATCATTCCTCAGATATTATTGCATGCCTTCAAAAAGTGCTGAAACAATTAGGCGTAAATGTTTATTTAAATACCGGTGTAAAAGATTTAATCATTGATAATGATGGTGTAAAAGGTGTTATTTTAACAGACTCAGGGAAAAAGGTTTATTCGGATTCTGTAATATTAGCAACCGGCGGATTGTCTTATCCGTCTACCGGAAGTACGGGTGATGGTTTCGGATTTGCTAAAAAAGGCGGACACAGTGTTACGGAGTGTTTTCCTGCACTTGTACCTTTTGAATGTGCAGAAGAAGATGTGAAGTCATTAATGGGATTGTCCCTTAAAAATATTTCCGTTAAAATCTTCGATCAAAAGAAATGTCTATACGAAGATTTTGGTGAAATGCTTTTTACACATTTTGGTGTAAGTGGCCCGACGTTGCTTAGTGCAAGCAGCATTGTCATTGATAAGTTAAAAGACAGACCGTTGACGTTAAGTATTAATTTTAAGCCTGCTTTAACAAAAGAACAGCTTGACAAAAGACTTTTGAGGGAATTTGAAGAGAATATAAACAAGCAGTTTAAGAACATTCTCGGAGCCCTTCTTCCTGCCAAATTGATTCCGGTAATGATTCAACGAAGCGGAATTGATCCGGATACAAAAGGAAACGAAATTACGAAAGAAAACCGCCAGACCCTAATTGATTTATTAACTGATTTTAAAGTCACATTAATCGGTGTGCGTGGATTTAATGAAGCAATCATTACCAGAGGTGGTATTAATATTAAAGAGATTAATCCATCCACAATGGAGTCAAAAATTGTAAAGAATCTGTATTTTGCAGGAGAAATGATTGATGTGGATGCATTAACGGGTGGATTTAATCTTCAAATTGCATGGTCGACCGGATATCTTGCCGGCAATTATGCGGCGGTAACCGAATAAGAGATAAAGATAGAATAAAGGATAAAAGATAAAGGAGAATAGTATGGGATTTAGTATTGCGATTGATGGACCGGCCGGAGCAGGGAAAAGTACGATTGCTAAAACACTTGCAAAGGAATTACAGTTTATTTATGTAGATACCGGAGCGATGTATCGTGCAATCGGATTGTATTTTTCACGTTTGAATATTTCTGCGGATATGACAGACGAAATTGTTTCCCGCATCGGTGATGTTCATGTGTCCATTGAATATAAGAATAATGAGCAACAGGTTATTTTGAACGGAGAAAATGTAAATGGACAAATTCGTACTCCGGAAGCAGGAAATATGGCATCAGCTTGTAGTGCAATTCCGGAAGTAAGAGCACATCTTATGGATTTACAACGTGGTCTTGCAAAAGAGAATAACGTTATTATGGACGGAAGAGATATCGGAACAGTTGTATTGCCAAATGCAGAACTTAAGATATATTTAACTGCTGCAGTGGATGTTCGTGCAAAAAGAAGATACGATGAACACATTGCAAAAGGAGAAATCGTAGAATTTGAAAAGATAAAAAAAGATATTGAAGAAAGAGATTTCCGTGATATGAACAGACCTGTTGCACCATTGAAACAGGCCGATGATGCGGTTTTACTTGATAATTCCCAAATGAATCCGGAGCAGGTTTGTTCTTTTATCCGTAATATATATAATGAGAGAAAGGGACAGTAAATGGAAGTTAGAGTGGCAAAATCAGCCGGCTTTTGTTTTGGCGTAAAAAGAGCTGTGAATCTTGTTTATGAGTGTGCGGCGGATGCAAAAGAACCGATTTATACCTACGGACCGATTATTCATAACGAAGAAGTTACAAAAGATTTGTCAGACAAAGGTGTGGAAATTATTCATGACTTAAACGAGTTACACGAGAAGAAAAGCGGAAAAATTATTTTGCGTTCCCATGGTGTTTCCAAAGATGTTATTGAAGATTTGGATAAAATTTCCTTTGGTTATGTGGATGCAACCTGCCCATTTGTAAAAAAGATTCATGACCATGTTTCTCATTACAGCAAAGAAGGATATGCGATTGTAATTATCGGTAATCCGAATCATCCGGAAGTAGAAGGTATCAAAGGGTGGAGCGAAACAGAGGATACATTTATTATCGATAGTGTTGAAGAAGCAGAAAGTTTTTCACTTCCAAGAGACAGAAAAATATGTATCGTTGCCCAAACGACATATAATGGCAAAAAATTTGAAGAATTAGTTGAAATCATTTCTAAAAAAGGTTATGATAAAAATGATGTTATTAATACAATTTGTAATGCAACGTCCACTCGTCAGACTGAGGCGGCCCAATTAGCGAAAGAATGCGATGCAATGATTGTTATTGGTAGCAAGACAAGCTCAAATACCCAAAAATTATTTGAGATTTGTAAAAAAGAATGCGAAAATACTTACTATATACAAACCATTCACGATCTTAATTTAGATGAGCTGAAAGATTACCGGGTTGTAGGTATTACTGCAGGGGCGTCTACCCCAAACTATATTATTGAGGAGGTTCAAAAAAATGTCAGAAATGAGTTTTGAACAAATGCTTGAAGAATCATTTAAAACAATAAGAAATGGGGAGGTCGTTGAAGGTACAGTCATTGGTGTGAAGCCGGAAGAGATTATTTTAAATATCGGCTACAAATCCGACGGAATTTTAACACGTAATGAATATTCTAATGAGCCGGTTGATTTAACAACAGCTGTTAAAATCGGTGATAAATTAGATGTAAAGATTATTAAAGTAAACGACGGCGAAGGACAGGTGCTCCTTTCTTACAAACGCCTTCAGGCTGAAAAAGGAAGCAAACGTTTAGAAGAAGCTTTCGAAAACAAAGAAGTATTAAGAGCAACTGTTACAGAAGTATTAGCCGGTGGTGTGACAGTTATCGTGGATGAAGCAAAAGTATTCATCCCGGCAAGCTTAGTATCTGATGTATTCGAAAAGGATTTGGCTAAGTACAAAAATGAAGAAATTGAATTTGTAATCACAGAATTCAATCCAAAGAGAAGAAGAGTAATTGGCGATCGCAAGCAGTTATTAGTTGCTAAGAAGAGCGAATTACAGAAAGAATTATTTGAAAAGATTCATGAAGGTGATGTTGTTGAAGGAACCATTAAGAATGTGACAGACTTTGGTGCATTCGTTGATCTTGGTGGTGTTGACGGATTACTTCATATTTCTGAAATTTCTTGGGGAAGAATCGAAAATCCTAAGAAATTATTCAAGGTTGGCGATACTGTTAAAGCATTTATTAAGGAAATTAACGGTACAAAGATCGCATTAAGTATGAAATTTGATGATGCAAATCCATGGGCAAATGCTGCTGAAAGATTTGCTGTTGGAACTATTATTACAGGTAAAGTTGCAAGAATGACAGATTTTGGCGCATTTGTTGAAATTGCAGAAGGTGTTGACGCACTTTTACATGTATCTCAGATTTCTAAAGAACATATTGAAAAACCTGCAGATGCTTTGGCATTAGGACAGGAAGTTGAAGCTAAGATTGTAGACTTCAACGAAGCTGACAAAAAGATCAGCTTAAGCATCAAAGCTTTAATTGAGCCGGAAGTTGTTGAAGAAGTTGTAGAAGAAGATGTTGATGTTGCTGACGTTGACATCGAAAAAGTTGCAGCTGAATTAGAAAACGAAGAAGCATAATAACAATTATTAAGCGAGGTGCATACTATGGAAGGTTACGAGAAATTTAAAAAAGACGTTTTTGTTTTAACCAAGATTGACTTGAATGCATACAAAGAAAAACAGATGAAGCGTCGTATCGAAACCTTAGTAGGTAAGAATAAAGCCAAGTCTTTTGATGAATATGTTGCACTGATTAAACAGGATAAAGACAGATTTGAGGAGTTTGTTAACTTCCTTACCATCAATGTTTCTGAATTCTATCGTAATCCGGAACAATGGCAGATTTTAGATAAAGAAGTATTTCCAAATTTAATTAAACAGTTTGGCAACAATTTGAAGATTTGGTCCGCGGCATGCTCAACAGGTGATGAACCATATTCGCTTGTTATGGCTCTGTCCAAACATTTACCGTTAGACAAGATTAAAATCATTGCAACGGACATTGATAAACAGGTATTGGCAAAGGCTAAAGTCGGATTATATAATGCAAAAAGTATTGCAAGTGTTCCGGATGAATTTAAGCGTAAATATTTTACCCAGGTGGGAGCATCCTACCAGATTTCGGATGAAATCAAGAAACGTGTTGAATTCAAAGAACACAACTTGTTAAAGGATCCATATCCGACCGGATGTCATTTAATTGTTTGCCGTAATGTATTGATTTATTTTACGGAAGAAGCGAAAGATGATATTTATGTCAAATTTAATAAAGCTTTAACGGAAAGCGGTGTTTTGTTTATCGGTAGCACGGAACAGATTATGAATTATAAAGATATTCATTTTGAACGTTCCAAATCATTCTTTTTTGTTAAAAATTCAAAATAATAAAAAATTAAAATCTCCTAAGAGTTATTTCTTAGGAGATTTTGTTTTACATTGTAATAAGTAGTTGATGATTTTTTGGCTATATGAAATTAATGCGTCATTATTTGAAAGGAAATCGGATGATATATTTTGCCATCCGTAACAGTTATCTGCAGTGCATTTTTGGAGTTCATTTTTATTGATTCCGCCGGATAAAATTTTGGGAATAGCCATATCTTCCAGTGGCAAATAGACATAATCCTTATAATTTTCGTACGGAATTTTCACCATTTGATTCTGTACGGTAATTGCAATATGAAATCCTGTTGGTGATAATGTTAAATAAAAATCTTTAAAAGAATAAGAAAGTGGGGAACTTATGCCAAGGGGGTATTCTCCATCAATAATGATTTTGGATTCAGGATTACCCCAAAAGTCATTTGTGTTAATTTTTGTGCTTTTTATTTTTGCATCTTTGATATCCATTTGTTTTAATGCAAGTAAGGAAAACAGATGCAACATTCCAAGCATATCTTCATAATTATGTAACATTAAATCAGAAAATAAAGACTCCTGACCGGTTTTTATATATTTGAAATAAAAATCGATAAGTTCTTTGCCGGAATATTTATCTTCTCGAAAACAACCAAAAGCCTGTTCGATGGATTTCTGCTTTAAGTTCTCGGTTTTTAAAAGGTGTTTATACTGTTTGGCGATTTTATATAAATCCACGGATTCTTTACCGGTAAACGGAGATAAAAGTGCGTATTTTTCCGATTTTTCATTAATAAAAGGGATATCAAAAGTTTCACCGTTAAAGGATATGAAACGAGTATATTTTTGAGAAAAATCTGCAAATGTCTGTAATACATTTATTTCATCGTCAATAGATTCTGCAAAATATTGTGTTATGACAAGATTCTCTTTTTCTAAATACATACATCCGATGATGTAGATGCTGTTTAAGGAACGGGACAATCCGGTCGTTTCAATATCAAAAAACAAATCATCCGGACGGAAGTTTGCCAACAGCTCAGAAGGATATATTTTTTTGTCAGGAATATTCTTAATTATTTTCAAATGTCTTCTCCTCGCGAACAATTGTACAGATAAAAGTACCTTGTTAAAATTTTATTTTATGACAATTTATTATATATATGATATAATAACTGTGAGTTTTTATAAAGAGTTTTATTGTGAGATTCTTTAAATATTTTCAAGAGAGGTGTTACTATGGGAAATCCAACTTTTAAAGGCGGAGTTCATCCGTATGAAGGAAAGGAAATATCCAAGGATAAGCCGATTAAGAGATATCTTCCGAAAGATGAATTAGTATTCTTTCTTTCTCAGCATATCGGTGCGCCGGCTAATCCGATTGTAGCTGTGGGAGACCAGGTTTTAGTAGGCCAGAAAATTGCTGAAGCCGGTGGATTTGTTTCAGCTAACATTTTTTCTTCTGTTTCCGGAACCGTTAAGGCAATTGAACCAAGAAGAAATAATGTGAGTGCTATGGTAAATGCAATTGTTATTGAAAACGACCATGAGTACAAAGAAGTTACATACAACAAAGTAAAAGATGTAACGAAGCTTACACGTGAGGAAATCATTGCTAAGATTCAGGAAGCCGGAATCGTTGGTATGGGTGGTGCAGGATTCCCTACACATGTAAAATTATCACCAAAGGAACCGGAAAAAATTGATCACATTATTGTAAACTGTGCAGAATGTGAACCTTATTTAACATCTGACTATCGTTTGATGTTAGAAGAAGCAGAACGTTTAATTGGTGGCTTGAAAATTATGGTTTCCCTGTTTGATAATGCAAAAGGTGTTTTTGCAATTGAAGACAACAAACCGGATTGTATTGAAAAATTAAAAGCAATGGTTGAAGATGAACCGCGCATTGAAGTTCGTGCATTAAAAACAAAGTTCCCACAGGGTTCTGAACGTCATATGATTTATGCGGTAACCGGCAGAAAGGTAAATTCTTCCATGTTACCGGCAGATGCGGGATGTATTGTTGACAACGTGGAAACGGTTATTTCCATTTACGATGCGGTAAAAGAAGGAATGCCTTTAACAGAACGTGTCGTTACAATTACCGGCGAAGCAATTAATGATCCAAGAAACTTCCTTGTTAAGATCGGTACTTACTTTGATGAATTAATCGAAGCTGCCGGCGGTTTTGTATGTGACCCTGCTAAGATTTTAGCCGGTGGTCCGATGATGGGACCTGCTGTTTTTGATAAGCATTTCCCTGTTATGAAAACAACATCAACGCTTCTTTGTATGGTAGAAGACGAAGTTGCAAAATATGAACCAACAGCATGTATTAACTGTGGCAGATGCGTGAGTGTTTGTCCATCACGCTTAGTTCCGGCACATCTTTCTAAATTAGTAGAAAGAGGCGATATCGAGACGTTTGAAAAACTTGATGGCGCAGAATGTGTTGAATGCGGATGTTGTAGCTTCATTTGCCCTGCAAAGAGACATCTTGCTCAGTTGATGAAAGCAGGTAGACAGACAGTACTTGCAAATCGAAAGAAAAAATAATCAAAACTTTTGATGAAAAGAGGTAGAAAAAAGTGAGTGAATTATTAAATGTAACATCAACACCGCATGTTCGAGATAACGATACGACGTCCAGAATTATGCTTAATGTTATTATTGCATTACTTCCGGCAACTGTTTTTGGTGTATATAACTTCGGACTTTCTGCATTGGTTCTTATTTTGGTAACCATTGCAAGCTGTGTTGCTTCAGAATTTGTTTTTAATAAAATTACCCATAGAAAACAGACAATCGGTGATTTAAGTGCCGTTGTTACCGGTTTGTTGTTGGCATTAAACTTACCATCAACATTCCCGTGGTATTTAGCAATTTTGGGTGGCGTATTTGCGATTGTTATTGTAAAAATGGTCTTTGGAGGACTGGGACAGAACTTCATGAACCCTGCACTTGGCGCAAGATGCTTCCTTTTGATTTCCTTTACAGGACAGATGACAACCTTTGTATATGACGGAGTAGCACAGGCTACACCACTTGCTGCATTAAAAGCAGGTGAAGCTGTTAATACAGTTGATATGTTAATCGGTACAATTCCTGGAACAATCGGAGAAACATCTGTAATTGCTATTTTAATCGGTGCAATTTATTTGATTATGACAGGCGTTATTAATCTTACAATTCCGGCATCATACATTTTGAGCTTTTCAGCTTTTATTCTTTTGTTTGGTGGTCATGGATTTGATTTGAACTTCTTAGTGGCTCATCTTTGCGGTGGCGGTTTAATGCTGGGTGCATTTTTCATGGCAACAGACTATGTAACATGTCCGATCACAAATACCGGAAAAATTATTTATGGTATATGTATCGGTATTTTAACCGGCTTATTCCGTATTTTCGGTGCGTCTGCAGAAGGTGTATCCTATGCAATTATTTTCAGCAACCTTTTGGTCCCGCTCATCGAAAAGATTTCCCGTCCGAGAGCCTTTGGAAAAGGAGGGAAAGTAAATGCGTAGAATTTTAATGGATACTTTGAAGATTTTCCTGATTACTGCAATTGCAGGTTTATTACTTGGTGCGGTTTTTGTAATTACAGAAGAGCCGATTAAGAAAACGCAGGAAGCTACCCGTCAGGCTGCATTTAGAGCAGTTTTTGAAAGCGGTGAAAAATTTGAAGATATGGAATTTGATGCCGGACATGCAGCAGAAATTCTTTCTTCAAATGGATTTTCTAATGATACAATTGATGGTATTGTTAAAGCAGTAGATGCTAACGGCAATGTTCTTGGATATGTTATTACAGTTACTTCCGGCGCAGGTTATGGCGGAGATATTACATTAACAGTAGGTATTCAAAATGACGGAACGGTGAACGGTTATTCTGTTTTATCAATGAGTGAAACTGCCGGTTTGGGTGCAAAGGCAAAAGAAGATAAATTTTCTTCCCAATTTATAAATAAACTTGTAGATAAATTTGTTGTAACAAAAACGGGTGCAAGTGCGGAAAATGAAGTTGACGCAATCACCAGTGCAACAATTACATCAAATGCTGTTACAAATGCTGTTAATGCTTGTATTTGTTATATGCAGGAAGAATTAATGGAAGAAGGAGGAAATACAAATGAATAAATATTTTGAACGTTTATTTAATGGTATTATTAAAGAAAATCCTACCTTCGTCTTATTGTTAGGTATGTGTCCTACATTAGCTGTTACGACTTCAGCTTCAAACGGAATAGGTATGGGTCTTTCTACAACAGTTGTTTTAGCTTTATCAAACCTTTTAATTTCGTTATTAAGAAAACAGATTCCGGACAGAGTTCGTGTTCCTGGTTTTATCGTTGTAGTAGCATCATTCGTAACTATGGTACAGTTCCTTGTTCAGGGGTTTGTTCCTGCAATTTATGAATCATTAGGTATTTATATTCCGCTTATTGTAGTTAACTGTATCATCCTTGGTAGAGCAGAAAGCTACGCATCAAAAAATGGTCCTATCGAATCTTTATTTGATGGTATCGGTATGGGACTTGGATTTACTTGCAGTTTGACAATCATTGGTGCTGTTCGTGAATTATTAGGTGCAGGTCAGGTGTTTGGAATTCAGGTTTTACCACTTGCTGATGCTGCGGCAGGTAAATTTGGTTTTACGCCAATTACAATCTTTATTTTAGCTCCTGGTGCATTCTTTGTATTAGGCATTCTTCAGGCAATTCTTAACCATATTAAGAACAACAAGAAGAAAAAAGGAATTCCGGTTCGTGAAAATAGCGGATGTACCGGCGAGTGTGCATCTTGTTCATCACACTGCGAATCCTGCAAAACAACAGAAAATAAGGAAAATGAATAGGAGGGAATGATATGTCAGAAACATTATTACTTGTTACAATTGGCGCTGCGTTGGTTAATAACGTTGTATTAAGTCAGTTCCTCGGTCTGTGTCCTTTCCTTGGCGTTTCAAAGAAGGTAGAAACAGCTGCCGGCATGGGTGCTGCAGTTATTTTCGTTATTACACTTTCATCGTTAGTTACAGGTGCGGTTAATCAGTTTATTTTAGTACCGTCACATTTGGAATATTTAAACACAATCGTATTTATTTTAATCATTGCAGCATTGGTTCAATTTGTTGAAATGTTTTTACATAAGGCAATGCCTGCATTATACAATTCTTTAGGCGTTTATTTACCTTTAATTACAACAAACTGTGCAGTTTTAGGTATTGCATTAAAGAATGTTCAGTATAATTACAATATTTGGATTGGAACCTTAAACGGATTTTTCACAGCTGTCGGATTTACCATTGCAATCATTATTATGGCCGGCATTCGTGAAAAGATTGAACATAACGATTATCCGGAAGCATTTAAGGGTTCTGCAAGTGTATTAATCACTGCAGGTCTTATGGCAATTGCATTCTTTGGATTTTCAGGACTTATTTAGGAGGAAGAGACGATGGTTGTGCAGATTATTATTGCCGGTGTATTAATTGCCGGTGTGGGTATTTTTGTCGGATTATTCCTTGGAGTTGCAGGTGAGAAATTTGAAGTAGAGGTTGACCCTAGAGAAACCGCGATTTTAGAAGTCCTTCCGGGAAACAACTGTGGTGGATGCGGATATCCGGGATGTTCCGGATTGGCGGCTGCGATTGTTAAAGGTGAAGCACCGGTTAACCAGTGTCCGGTGGGTGGTTCAGCAGTAGGAGCAAAAATTGCCGGAATTATGGGAGTTGATGCTGAAGAATCAACACGTATGGTGGCATATGTTGCTTGTTCCGGAACCTGTGAAAAAGCAAAAGACCAGTATGTATATGTTGGTGCACAGGATTGTTCCCTTGCCAAAAAAGTACCGGGTGGCGGTGCTAAAGCATGTAATTATGGATGTTTAGGATTTGGTAACTGTGTAAAAGTATGTGGTAATAATGCAATCCGTATTGTAGATGGTGTTGCAGTGATTGATAAAGAAGCATGTTTGGCATGCGGACTTTGTGTTAAAGCTTGTCCAAACGGTTTGATTTCACTTGTACCATATGACGCTTCACATGCTGTTGCGTGTTCTTCCAAAGACAATGGTAAGACTGTTACACAGGTATGTGGCGCAGGATGTATCGGATGTAAACTTTGCGAAAAGAATTGTCCGTCTGATGCAATTCATGTTGAAAACAACATTGCAGTGATTGATCAGGATAAATGTACACATTGCGGTACTTGTGCTGAAAAGTGCCCGAAGAAAGTTATTGTGCAGTTATAAACAACGAACGATTGTTCGAAAATCTGTTCGATACATATTGACAATTTCATAAAACTAATTTAGTATTAGATTAATGAATGAATCTTAGGGTTCGTCGTTAGAAATGAATTTAAGAGCGAAGTGAAACCTTCGCTCTTTTCTTTGGAAGAGGTATCTTATGACAAACGAAAAAATCGCAAGAATTAATGAATTATATCACAAATCAAAAGCAGAAGGATTGACGGAAGAAGAGGCAAAGGAACAAGCTTTGTTGCGTCAGGAATATATTGCAAGTATTAAAGGAGCATTGCTTGGCAACATTAACAACATTGATGTTATTGATGAAACCGGAGATGTGAAACCATTATCTAGTTATAAAAAGGAACAATAAGTAAGATGAGTAAGAAAAAAACAGTGAATCCAAAGTGGATAGCTATTTATGAAAAGGCTCCGACGGATGTATACGAAAGACAGGAATATTTTTTAAATGCCGCAAAGGAGATTGTGTTACAGTTAGAGGAAGCTGCAGGAAGAAAATTAACTTGTTGTGTTAATACTTTTGGATGTCAGATGAATGCCCGTGATTCCGAGAAGATTTTAGGGATTTTGGAACGTGTAGGATATGTTGAGACGGATTCTGAGAAGGCGGACTTTGTTATTTATAATACCTGTACGGTTCGAGAAAATGCTAATAATAAAGTATATGGACGATTGGGCTATCTCGGAAATTACAAAAAAAAGAATCCAAATATGAAGATTGCCTTATGCGGTTGTATGATGCAGGAAGCTAAAGTTCAGGAAAAGATTAAACAGAGCTATCACTTTGTTGATCTTGTTTTTGGCACACATAATATTTTCTGCTTTGCAGAACTTTTGACCCAATCTTTGTTGACGGACCACACTATTATGGATATATGGGAAAGTAATGATAAGATTGTAGAAGAACTTCCTATTTCCAGAAAATATGCTTTTAAATCCGGTGTCAACATTATGTTTGGATGCAATAATTTTTGTAGTTATTGTATCGTTCCTTATGTGCGAGGCAGGGAAAAAAGCCGAGAACCGGAAGATATTATGAATGAAATAAAGAAATTAGTAGCGGATGGCGTAATTGAAATTATGCTTTTAGGTCAGAATGTTAATTCATATGGTAAAAACCTTGCTAATCCAATCAGTTTTGCCCAGCTTTTAAAGCAAATTGAAGGAATTGAAGGGTTGGAGCGTATTCGTTTTATGACATCACACCCAAAAGATCTTTCGGATGAATTAATTGAGGTGATGGCTTCTTCTAAGAAGATTTGTAATCACCTTCATTTGCCTGTTCAATCCGGAAGCACTCCGATTCTTGATAAAATGAATCGCCGTTATACGAAGGAAGGCTACCTTGCTTTGGTTGAAAAAATCAAAGCTAAAATGCCAAATATCGCTTTAACAACAGATATTATTGTAGGATTTCCAGGAGAAACAGAAGAGGATTTCTTAGAAACAATGGATGTTGTTTCTAAAGTGGAATATGACAGTGCATTTACTTTTATCTATTCCAAAAGAACCGGTACACCGGCCGCTGTGATGGAGAATCAAGTACCGGAAGACGTGGTAAAAGACCGTTTTGACCGTTTGCTTAATCTTGTGCAGGAAATTTCCACAAAGAAAGCAGAAAGCCTTACAAGTAGTACGTTAGATGTTTTGGTGGAAGGTTTAAATGAACAGGATGAGTCTTTGTTAACAGGAAGACTCAGTAATAATTCTATTGTTCATTTCCAGGGAAGCAAAGACTTAATCGGTACAATTGTAAAGGTTCACTTAGATGAGTGCAAAGGCTTTTATTATATGGGAAGTCTTGTATAAATTGGAGGTACAGATATGTACAATTATTTTAAAGGAATGTTATCTTATATCGGAGAAGATTTTATTGTAGTTGAATGCAATGGAATTGGGTATGAAATCTATATTCCGGTCAGTGTTATATCGGATTTGCCGGGCGTTGGGTTTGAAGTTAAGATTTATACATATCTTCATGTTCGTGAAGACGCGATGATGCTATATGGATTTTTATCCGAAGATGATAAGCAGATCTTTAAAATGTTAATTGGTGTAAACGGAATTGGTCCGAAGGGAGCACTTTCAATCTTGTCTGTTTTGACACCGGATGATTTACGTTTTGCAATTCTTTCCGATGATGTAAAAGCCATTTGCAAAGCACCGGGAATTGGTAATAAGATGGCTCAAAAATTGATTCTGGAATTAAAAGATAAATTGAATTTGGAAGAAGCCTTTGAGTTCAAGCTTGCTAAAAACAACGCGGCTTCTGTGGATCAGTTATCAAAGTCAGAAGCAGTTAGTGCACTTGTAAGTTTAGGGTATTCTTCAACGGATGCATATAAGGCTGTTTCAGCCATTCCGGATGCTCATTTATTATCGTCAGAAGAACTTTTAAAAGCCGCTTTAAAGAAAATTGTTTTTTAATAATTCTTATTATAATCAGAAAGGAAATTTGTTATGGAAAAAAGAGTGATAACAACACAGATTTTAGATGAAGATGTGAAAACAGAAAGTTCTCTTCGTCCACAGTCCTTAAATGATTATATCGGACAGGAAAAAGTTAAGAACAATCTAAAGATATATATTGAAGCAGCAAAAGAAAGAAATGAAGCATTGGATCATGTTTTATTTTATGGACCTCCTGGACTTGGAAAAACGACACTTGCATGTATTATTGCAAATGAAATGAATGTTAATGTTAAAATCACATCCGGACCGGCCATTCAAAAGCCGGGGGAAATGGCTGCTATTTTAAATAATTTAAATGAAGGAGATATTCTGTTTGTCGATGAAATACATCGATTGAACCGTCAGGTGGAAGAAGTATTATATCCTGCGATGGAAGATTATTGTATTGACATTATGATTGGAAAAGGTGCAACAGCACGGTCCTTACGTCTTGATTTGCCGAAATTTACACTGGTAGGGGCTACCACAAGAGCCGGATTATTATCAGCTCCTCTACGTGACCGTTTTGGAGTGGTTAATCATTTGGAATTTTACAATTATGATGAACTAAAAACGATTATCCTTCAGTCAGCAAATAAGCTGGGAGTAGAGGTGGATGATGACGGTGCGTTTGAGTTGGCACGACGCAGTAGAGGTACCCCAAGACTTGCCAATCGTTTGTTAAAACGTGTTAGAGATTTTGCACAGGTAAAATATAATGGTGTTATTACGAAAGAAGTTGCCTGTTATGCCCTTGACTTACTTGAGGTTGATAAATTGGGGCTCGACAAAAATGACCGGAACATCTTATTAACGATGATTGAGAAGTTCAATGGCGGACCGATTGGTTTGGAAACACTTGCAGCAGCTATTGGTGAAGATTCCGGTACGATTGAAGACGTTTATGAGCCGTATCTTGTTCAGAATGGCTTTATGAATCGGACGCCTAGAGGACGAGTTGTTACGGATTATGCATATCATCATTTTGGAATTAACAAGCCGGAATAGTATTTTTCGGTTGTAATTTCATAATGTTACAGTTATAATTTATACATATATGTGGTCTCACATAAATTTACATACAAAAGGTTAGGTGCATTATGGAAACCAAAAAGAATGCAGATGTCATTATTGGTGGTAAAGTTTACACTTTGAGTGGATATGAAAGTGAAGAATATTTACATAAAGTGGCAGGTTTTATCAATAAGAAAATTGAAGAATTGTCTGCTGAAATGAGTGGTTATAAGCATTTGGGCAGTGATACAAAGGCATTGCTGTTACAGTTAAATCTGACAGATGAATACTTTAAAATAAAGGACAGAGCAGAGATGCTTGAGGCTGATATGGAAGAAAATCAGAAGATTGTTTCTGATTTGCGCCATGAAATGATCGGCTTACAGATTAAGATTGATACACAAAAAGATACGATTGAAGATTTGGAAGCCCGCGTGAAAGAATTGACATTAATAAAAGATAAGTTAGAGATTTCATTGGATGAAGCTCTTTTAGGAAAGATTAAGTATTAAACATTGGGCTGTTACTCATTTTTATGGGTAACAGCTTATTTTGAGAGGATTACATATGAGACAGGAATTATTGGCTCCGGCCGGAAGTTTGGAAACATTTTATGCTGTAATTGCTGCCGGTGCGGATGCTGTTTACCTTGGTGGGCCAAGATTTTCAGCCCGTGCTTATGCGAAAAATTTTACAGAAGAAGAATGCATTCAGGCCATTCATTATGCCCATTTGAAAAATGTTAAAGTTTACATGACCGTTAATACTTTAGTTAAGAATAATGAATTAGAAGAGTGTATCAACTCTTTGATGCCTTATTATAAGGCCGGTTTAGATGGTGTAATTGTACAGGATTTAGGAGTGCTGTCTGCATTACAGAAGACTTATCCGGGTTTGGAGTTACATGCAAGTACACAGATGTCCGTTTCCAATAAATGGGGAGCATTGCTTTTAAAAGAATTCGGAGTAAATCGTGTGGTTCCTGCCAGAGAACTAAGTTTAGAAGAAATATCCCGTATCCGAAAAGAGGCTGCTGTTGAAGTGGAAACGTTTATTCACGGTGCTTTATGTTATAGTTTTTCCGGAAATTGTCTCATGAGCAGTTTGATTGGCGGACGAAGCGGAAATCGCGGCAGATGTGCACAACCTTGTCGATTAAATTATGAACTTTTGAATAATAAAAAACAAAGGGTCTCTGAAAACGGAACTTTACTCAGTCTAAAAGATCTTGCAATGTTAAAAAATCTTCCGGATTTAGCGATGATTCCGGTTGATTCTTTAAAAATTGAAGGACGTATGAAACAGACGGAATATGCATATACCGTTGTTTCTTTATACCGTAAATACCTGGATCAATGTGAGAACAGTAAGAATGTAGAACATTTAAAAAAGAATTATCAGGTTTCTGATAAAGATTGGAATTATTTATTGGATTCCGGAAACAGAGAAGGATTTTGCAGCGGTTACTATTATCAGCATAACAGTGCAAAAATGGTGACAAAGGGTACGGCTTCTCACAGCAGCTCCAACAATGAGTATCCGATTCCAAATGACATAACAAAGCCTATCCGTGAAAAAATTCATGGAACTTTATTTGTTTATGCAAATAAAGAAATAAGAATGGAAATTAAATACGGTAAACAAACTTTTGAATTTGTTGGTCCGGTAATTGATATTGCCAATAACAAGCCGACAACAAAAGAACAGATTTTAAAACAGATGAATAAAACAGGCAATGAATTATTTTCCTTTGAATCATTAAATATTGTTGGAGATGAGAATATATTTTTACCGGTTTCTGTTATAAATGAATTTCGCAGAAATGCATTAAGGGAGCTTACAAATATGGTCACCAAGCAGTTTTTGCGAAATGACCAAATTCATTTTGAAATGGCAAAAGCAAATTATAAGGATTTTATAAAACCGAGCTTGTCTGTTGGTGGAAATATTCGGAAACATTTACCTGTTATTTTGTCAAATAAAAATATATGCCGTGTTTATTTGGAACTTGATAGTTATGATCTGACCAATGAAAAACAACAGTTATTTGAGGATATTTTTGCAATTCAATCATCCGGTAAAGAGTGTTATCCGGCCTTCCCTTATGTGTTCCGAAAGATGTTTGAAGAGAAATTGGAACCTGTTTGGGAGGAAATCGTTAAGAATGTAACCGGCTTTTTAGTACGATCTACGGATTCTTTGGGGTATGTAAAAGATAAAAAGGCAACAACAAAGGACACTTTTAGAATCATTGGAGATCAAATGTTATATTCTTACTCCGACTATGCAATGAACACCTTGAAAGAATTAGGATGTGATGAATGCACAATTCCATATGAGTTAAACAAAAAGGAAATTGAACATCGAAACAATTCCAATTCAGAGTTGGTTATTTATGGAAAACACCCGTTAATGATAACTGCAAATTGTGTAAAGAAAACCTGTGGTTTATGTAAAGCAGGTAAAGATGGAATAAGCAAAGAGTTCTTTTATTTAAAAGACCGTAAAAATGCAAAATTTCCGGTTGAAGCAAATTGTAACAATTGTGGTAACGTTATTTATAACAGTGTTCCGGTATATCTTATGGAAGAAAACCTGAAAATGATTAATCCTTTAAGGTATCGAATATTTATAACGGATGAAAACGAGAACGATATAGAAACAGTTTTTGCCTTATATGATGAACATGTGCTGAATGATCAAAATACCGGTGTATTGTTATCTGATATTACATACGGACACTTTAAACGTGGGGTGGAATAAAACGGAGGGAATATGGGAGAAATTTTTGTACATGTTTCAAAATTTATTCTATTGGTTTTGATGTTTCTATATGTGATAGAAGCTTTTCAACTAATTAATGAAAACAATCATATGTTATTTCAAAAAAGGATAAAAAAGCAAAGATATTACCTGTTTATCTTTCATTTTTGGGCTCATTTAACTTTATTTGTAGCCAACCATCAGATTCGTTTTTGGCTGTTTTATGCTCTTGAGACGGTTATTTTTGTTATTTATCTTGTAATGTATGATTACGGTTATAAAAAGAATTCAAAACCGCTTTTAAATAATGTATGCATGTTTGTGGTTGTTGGGTTAATTATGCTAGAACGTTTAAACCCTAATATGGCATATAAGCAACTGATTTTTCTTTCTGCTGCAGTGGTAGTAGCCGGGATTTTACCATTGATGTTAATGAAAATCCCGAAGTTGAAACAATATACCTGGCTTTATGCGTTGCTTGGATTACTGTTGTTATCTGTTGTTCTTGCAATTGCCACAGTAAGCCATGGCGCAAAATTATCCCTATCCTTGGGGCCAATCAGTATACAACCATCCGAATTTGTTAAGATTTTATATGTGTTTTTCTTATCATCTATATTATGTAAGAAAAATACATTTAAAAATATTGCGATTACGACCCTAATAGCAGCAGCTCACGTTGTGATTTTAGTTGCTTCAAGGGATTTAGGGGCGGCCTTTATCTTTTTTGTTACCTATATGGTTTTAGTTTATGTTTCAACGAAAGACCTTAGGTATTTTGCTGCTATTGCATGTGCCGGAGTTGCTTCGTCAATTTTAGCTTATCAACTTTTTTCACATGTGCGAGTCCGGGTTTTGGCATGGCAGGATCCTTTTGCGGTGATTGATGGGGCTGGGTATCAAGTTTCACAATCCCTATTTGCGATTGGTACCGGCGGATGGTTCGGAAGCGGATTGTTTCAAGGATTACCACAGTCCATTCCGGTCGTTGAAAAAGATTTTATTTTTTCGGCTATTTCAGAAGAAATGGGACTTTTTCTTGCCATTTTATTAATAGTACTTTGTATTATTTGCATTATGTTGATTTTTAATATTGCAATTTGGATGAAACATACATTTTATAAATTTGTTGCCCTTGGTATTGCTGTAATTTATGCAACACAAGTTTTTTTAACCATTGGCGGAGCTACACGACTGATTCCGTCAACCGGTGTAACATTTCCGTTTGTAAGCTATGGCGGTAGTTCGTTGTTAAGTACTTTTATTATGTTTTCAATCGTTCAGGGGATTTATATTATAAAAGAAAATGAAGGTGAACAGATTGCCCAAAAAAGAAAAGAGAAATACGAACAAAGGAAAAAGAAAAAACAATATAAAGTTTAATAAAGAGTTTGCAGTTGTAAAATATTTTTTTGTTGGTTTATTTTTGCTTTTAATAGGTAATGTTTGTTATTTCCAAATATTTAAAGCTGAACAAACCATTAATAACGCATATAATAAAAGACAGCATACTTTTTCGGAGACCGTTGTCAGAGGCACGATATATTCAGCAGACGGAAAAGTGTTGGCACAAACAATTGTAGATGAATCCGGTAACGAGGTACGGAACTACCCCTATCATGAGATTTTCGCACATGCTGTGGGATATTGCACGAACGGATCAACCGGTGTTGAATCCATTGCTAATTTTTCCCTTCTGCGTTCCAATAGTTCTGTTTTTACAAAAATTTATAATTTTATCGAAGGAAACAAGAATTTAGGAAATGATGTAATTACAACCTTTGATTCGGAAGTTCAAAAAGCAGCTTATGAAGCTCTTGGGAAAAACGACGGAGCTGTAATTGTTATGGATCCCAAAACAGGAGAAATCCTTGCAATGGTATCGAAACCGGATTTTGATCCAAATACCATTTTGACGGATTATGAGCAGCTTATTGCAACAGGAAACGAACAAGAGAGTGGTTCTGCACTTTTTAACAGAGCAACACAGGGAAGTTATACCCCGGGGTCTGTTTTTAAAATATTTACGACACTGGAATACTATCGCCAAAATTCAAATTTTGAATCTTATCAATATGTTTGTAATGGGAAAGCAACTGTCGGACATGTTTGTATCCGCTGCTTTGAAGAAAAAGAACATGGTGAATTAAATTTGGAAAAAGCGTTTGCTTATTCCTGTAACGGGGCATTTTCCACAATGGGGCTTACAATGGATATGGAACGGTTCCGTCAATCCTGTGAGCAGTTATTGTTTAATACATCATTACCGATTAGCTATCCGTATACAAAGAGTTTTTTTGAACTAAATCAATTATCTACTACAGATGAAATCATGCGTGGAAGCTTTGGCCAGCACACAACAACGGTTTCGCCGCTTCATATGTTACTTATCACTTCAGCTATTGCAAATGATGGCATTTTAATGCAACCATATGTTGTGGAAAAAGTTGTAAATGATGCGGGAAGAGTGATTTCTTTGAATGAAGGACAGACGTATGGGGAATTATTATCACAAAGTGAGTCTGAATTTCTGCAGAATTGTATGCGTGCAACCGTTGAGTACGGAACGGCAAAATCATTACAATCCAAAGATTATATAGCTTATGGGAAAACCGGTTCTGCACAAGTCAGTGATGTTAATGATGATACCCATGCCTGGTTTGTGGGTTATGCAGAAGACGAAAACGGAAAGCAAATAGCCATAGCTGTCATTGTAGAGAAAAAAGGATTGGGCAGTACGTATGCGACTCCAATTGCAAAAATAATTTTCGATCTTTATTTTTTAAAATAATATCTGTGTTATTTGAATGTTATGTTGCAACAATTCCAAAAAAGTTGTATAATTTTCTCAAGATATAAACCAACACCCTAAGGAGGAATTGCGATGATTGAAGCAACGAGCTGTGGTGGTGTGGTAATTTTCAGAGGAAAAGTTCTTGTATTGTATAAAAATTACAAGAATAAATACGAAGGATGGGTTCTTCCAAAAGGAACAGTGGAAGAAGGCGAAGATTTTAAAGAGACCGCTGTTAGAGAAGTAAAAGAAGAATCCGGTGCAGATGCAACCATTATTAAGTATATTGGGAAGAGTCAGTATACCTTTAGTGTTCCTGAAGATACCGTTGAGAAACAGGTTCATTGGTATCTTATGATGGCTGATAGTTATTACTCAAAACCGCAAAAAGAAGAGTATTTCGTGGATTCCGGATTTTACAAATTCCACGAAGCTTATCATTTGTTGAAATTTGCAAATGAAAAACAAATGTTGGAAAAAGCCTACAATGAATATTTGGATTTAAAGAAAAATAATCTTTGGGGCTCCAAACGTTATTATTAATGCATTTATTTACAATTTCATTCAGTAATATAAAGAACACGCACAGCGTGTTTTTTATATATACAAGCATAAATGACAGTTTACACGGATGATTAGTGAGAAAATTATGAGATGGTATGAACCTTTATATTATAGTGATAATATAACATCGAAGATGCTTAAGAATATTGTTTTTAATATTACGAATAATATCTATCAGGATGATATTTTTATTCTTGTTTTGTGCGAAAACGAAAAGGACAATTTTCGTATCATTCCAACGGCTGAACTTTTGCAAAAACATTATCCAAAGCAGGAAATGTTCATAATCGGAGTGGCAAAAGGAAAAGAGGAAGCTTTTGCCCTTATTGAAAGTATTATCCGAAAGATATACATAGCAGATGGTCATCTTCATAATATTAAAGAGCATTTTCAATCAGGGAGAGCGTGAAGATGGGCGTTTTGTTAATCATTATAAAATGGATTGGCATTGTAGTATTATCTTTGATGCTACTTGCAATCTTCTTACTTGGAATTGTTTTTTTGGTTCCTGCTAAATATACCGGTGAATACAAAAAAACAGAAGAAGAGGATTCTTTGCTTTTAAGATTTCGCATTTATTGGCTGCTTTTCGTACTTCAATATAATGCGACATATGAAGAAGGACAGTTTTCACAGTGTTTAAAAGTGTTCGGAATAAAGATTCACCCGAAGAAAAAGAAAGAAGAATCGGACAAGAAACAATCCATTAAGAAAAAGAACAAGAAGAATAAAAAGAAACATCTTTTCTCAACAATCAAAAATTTCAAGAAAAATATTTTGAATCGTGACAATATCTTGGCATTTAATATTTTTATTAACGAATTAAAACGATTGTTTAAACACTGGGGACCGAGAAAACTAAAGGCGGAATTGTGTTTTTCCATGGGTGATCCGGCCTATACCGGAATGGTACTGGGCATCATCAGTGTTTTCCCGATTGTATATAAAGAAGATGTTCTATTGAAATCGGATTTTGAAAGTGATAAAATGTACTTAAACGGACAAGCTAAGTTTAAAGGACATATCCGTGCAGTTCATGCTGCAAAATTGATGTTTAACCTTTTTTCTAAAAAAGAAACAAGAAATATTATTTCAAAAATGAATAAATAGATAGGCGTAGGAGGCATTTTCAAATGGCAGAAAATAATTTTGTAACAAGTGTTGAATCTTTATTTCATGGAATGAATAGTTTCATTTCCGCAAACACTGTTGTGGGCGAAGCAATTCATATTGGTGATACCATTATCTTACCGTTGGTAGATGTTTCTTTTGGTGTGGGTGCCGGTGCTTTGTCAGATGGCACAAAGAATAACGGTGGAGGCGGTATGGGAGGAAAGATTTCTCCAAGCGCTATTTTGGTTATTCATAATGGAATGACGAAATTAGTCAATGTTAAGAATCAGGATAGCTTATCAAAGGTCTTAGACATGGTTCCTGATTTGTTGGAGCGTTTTACAAAAGGTAAAGATTTGGACTTAGATGAGCTTGCTAAGAACCATAAAAAAGAAGACGCAGATATTTGTAATGAAACAATTGAAGAATAATATGAAAAATATTATTAGAAAAGGCATATATAATATTATATATGTCTTTTTTTGTGTGATGTTATGATTCGTGTATTAGGTTTTGCATTATTTTTTATTTCAATTGGTATACTAATTATGATGTGCCTGCCTAGCAAAGGGTGGGGAATAATAGTGATGTTGATTTGTCTTTTGGTTGGATACAATATGTTTTGTTGTGACAAACGATGTTGATAGCTTCCTATGTGGGAAAAAGGCAGAAGAATGGAAGTGGTAAAACGGCAAATAAAAAATGCCGGGAAAATATCCCGGCAACTTTACGTGCTAATTAAGCTCTTTCAACTTTTCCGCTCTTTAAGCAAGAAGTACAAACATATACCTTTTTTGGACTTCCTTCAACCATACATTTAACTCTCTTAATATTAGATTTCCAAATTTTGGTTGATTTATTTTCTGCGTGGCTTACATTGTTTCCGAAATGTGCGCCTTTTCCGCATACGCTACACTTTGCCATATTCGTGCACCTCCTTGCAACTTTCTAGAAACGACATAAAACAGTCGATTTCGCAACAAAGATATTCTACCAAACTATTGATTACAATGCAACAAATATTTTAAAAAATTATAAAAAATAATAAATAAGGTTTTCTTTTTGGAAAAAAACGTTTATAATAGGGTAGATATACTTTTAGGAACAAACATCTTTTACAAGGAGGTTTATATATGAGAGGGAAATTTGATACAGAACTTGGAAGAGTAGTTATTGATGAAGAAGTAATTAAAACATATGCCGGTTCCGTTGCCGTTGGTTGTTTTGGTATTGTGGGTATGGCAGCTGTAAACATGAAAGACGGTCTTGTTCATTTGCTTAAGAAGGATTATTTAAACCGTGGTATTGAAGTATCGATTCAAAAGAATAAGATTACAATTAACTTTCATGTTATTATTGCATATGGTATTAATATTAATGCGATTTCTGAAACTTTAATCAGCACTGTGAAATATCAGGTTGAAGAATTTACAGGATTGACGATCGACAAAATTAATATTTCTGTTGAAGGAATTCGTGTAATTGATTAGGGAGGATTTTGAGCATGAATCACATTGATGATAAGCTGATGGCCAAGTGTTTTTTGGCCGGAGCTAAAAATTTAGAAGCAAAAAAAGAATGGATTAATGAATTAAATGTTTTCCCGGTGCCGGATGGCGATACGGGTACAAATATGTGTATGACAATTATGTCTGCCGTAAAATCGGTGCAGGCAATCAATGATATGAACTTAAAGACCTTATCAAAAGCGATTGCTTCCGGTTCTTTAAAGGGAGCCCGTGGTAACTCCGGCGTTATTTTATCCCAGTTATTAAGAGGTTTTACAAGAGTTATTGAGCTTCATGACACAATTGATGTTGTTACTTTGAGCGAAGCTTGTCAAAAAGCAGTGGAAACAGCATACAAGGCTGTTATGAAACCGAAGGAAGGTACGATTCTTACCGTTGCCAGAGGGATGGCAGATAAAGCTTTAAAATTAGCAGATGAAACAGATGATGTTGTTGAATTTGTTGGTTTGGTTTTGGAAGAAGGTGAACTTGTATTAAGTAAGACCCCGGATATGTTACCGGTGTTAAAGCAGGCCGGTGTAGTTGACTCCGGCGGACAGGGATTAATTGAAGTCGTTCGTGGTTTCTATGATGCTTTATGCGGAAAAGAAGTAGATTATACATTTGAAAACCAGAGTAATACTTCCTCCGTGGTTAAAATTTCTGCAGAGACAGAAGCTGAAATTAAGTTTGGTTATTGTACAGAATTTATTATTGTTTTGAACAAACCAATGACGGAAAAAGAAGAGCGTGGAATGAAAGACTTTTTGGAAGGTATTGGTGATTCCATTGTAGTCGTAGCGGATGAAGAAATTACAAAAGTTCACGTGCATACCAATGACCCTGGTTTAGCGTTACAAAAAGCTTTGACGTTTGGTTCTTTAAGCAGCATTAAGATTGATAATATGCGCGAAGAACATGAAGAAAAACTTATTAAAGATGCTGAAAAAGTAGCGGCAGCTCAAAAAGAAGAAAAGGCAGCGTTGGCAGAACCGCCAAAGGATTTTGGCTTTATTTCTGTATCTGTTGGTGCCGGACTTAGTGAAATTTTCACCGGTTTAGGTGTTGATTACCTTATTGAAGGTGGTCAGACAATGAATCCAAGTACCGAAGATATGCTGAATGCTATTGATAAGGTAAATGCAAAGGAAATTTTTATCCTTCCGAATAATAAAAATATTATTATGGCCGCAAATCAGGCAGCGGAATTGACAGAAGATAAAGTGATTCGTGTAATCCCATCAAAGACGATTCCACAGGGTATTGTGGCAATGATTAACTTTATTCCGGAATTATCTGCAGATGAAAATGTGGAGGCGATGACAGAAGCTTTATCAACGATTCAGACCGGTCAGGTAACATATGCTGTTCGTGATACTGAAATCGATGATATCAAGATAAATAAAGATGACTTTATGGGTGTTGGCGATAAGTCTATCTTGGCAGCCGGTCCGGATTTAAAAGATGTTATTTTTGAAATGTTATCAAAAATGGTAACAGAAGATTCATCTATTATCACCATTTATTATGGTGAAGATAAGACAGAAGATGATGCGGAAACATTAGCAGAAGGATTAAGGGAAGTATATCCGGACTGTGAAGTTGAAATATATAATGGCGGTCAGCCAATTTATTATTACTTCATTTCTGTTGAATAATTAATATACGAGGTGCAATATGAACCTAAACTCTCCAATCAGAGAATTGAAAGGGGTTGGGGAACATAAAGAAAAGTGCCTGCAAAAATTAGGAGTATATACCGTGCGGGATATACTCCTTTATTTTCCTTTTCATTATGTTGATTACCCTATGATTCAACCGGTTTCTCAGGCTATAGCGGATACGGTTATGGCAATTGAGGGAACGGTTATGAATTCACCTTTTCATAAGAAATTTAAAGGAATGGATATCGTGACTGTGACAGTCAGTGACGGAACTGCTAATATAGGCATGACATGGTTTCATCAGCCCTATATAAAAAAGCAGCTTCATTCTGCCCAGTCCTACATTTTTTATGGAAAAATTCGAAATAAAAATGGAAAAATCATAATGGAACAACCGGTTATTTATACCTATGAAGCCTATGAAGCTCTAAGGCAAAGCATGCAACCGGTATATCATGTGACAAAAGATCTTTCAAACAATGCGTTTCGAAAATTAGTACAGCAATGTATTCCGTATGTGGATCAACTAGAGGATTTGTTGCCGATGGAAATGTGTGCAAGACGTCATCTGATTTCCTACAAAGATGCAGTGTTACATATGCATTTTCCGCAAAATATGCAGGAACTAATAGAAGGTAGAAAAAGACTTGTGTTCCAGGAATTTTTCCGCTTTTTATTACAAATGCAGGCAGCAAAAGTATCTTTGACGAAAACAAAGTTTGTTTGTGATAATTTTAATCAAATCGTCAAACTGATACAAAAACTTCCGTATCAATTAACAGAAGGACAAATGGGTGCATTAAAGGATATATTTGAAGATATGAACCGGGATGTCCCAATGCAAAGACTTATTCAGGGAGATGTGGGAAGCGGTAAAACGATTCTTGCATTTTTGGCAATGCTAAATGCACATTTTAGCGGTTATCAGTCAGCGATTATGGCGCCTACGGAAGTTTTGGCAAAACAACATTATGAAACATTTTTGTCATATCAGTCAGTTTTTGGATTAGAGTATAATGTTTATTTATTAACAGGTAGTATGACTGCGGCACAGAAAAAGAAGATTAAGGCTGAAATTAAGCAGGATAAGAGTTGCCTTGTGGTTGGAACACATGCATTAATTCAGGACTCTGTGGAATTTGACAATCTTGCCCTGGTTATTGCGGATGAGCAACATCGTTTTGGTGTGCGACAAAGAGAAGCTTTAAGTGATAAAGGTGAGATTGCCCATTCATTAGTTATGTCTGCCACACCAATTCCACGTACATTGGCGTTGATTTTATATGGAGATTTATCTGTTTCAACAATAAAAGGTCTTCCGGCAGAACGTCTACCCATAAAGAACTGTGTGGTTGGCACTTCCTATCGTAATACAGCGTATGAATTTATCCGGCGCCAGGTTGAAATTGGATTTCAGGCATATGTAATTTGCCCGTTGGTTGAGGAAAGTGAAGCAATGGACGCAGTAGATGTGATTTCCTATGCAAAACATTTAAATGAGTATTTTGTAGGAACGGTAAAAATTGGTGTTTTGCACGGACAAATGAAAGCAGCAGAAAAGAATCGCATCATGGAAGATTTTCTTGCAAATAAGATTCAGGTGCTGGTTTCAACAACGGTTGTTGAAGTTGGTGTAAATGTTGCCAATGCCACCGTGATGATGATTGAAAATGCAGAACAGTTTGGTTTGGCACAGCTTCATCAGTTAAGAGGACGAGTAGGACGAAGTTCCTCCCAGTCGTATTGTATTTTTATAGATGGTAAAAATAGTAAGGAAAATAAACGCCTTGAAATATTAAATCATTCCAATGATGGCTTTTATATTGCGGAGAAAGATTTGGAATTACGTGGACCGGGAGATTTCTTTGGTATCCGCCAAAGCGGAGAGATGGATTTTATGATTGCAGACATCTATAAAGATGCAGATTTGCTGAAAGAAGCATCTGACGAAGTCAATCGTTTAAAAACGAAGCTGCATGATACGGAAACTCCGCAATATCACTGGATTACAAAAATGATTCAATTATAAGTTTTATAAAAGGCCGTCGCAAGACGGCTTTTTTATTTTTCTTATTTAAAAAATGGAAGAGTCTTTTTCTTTTTATTTTATTTGATTTCGAAAAAAGTCGGTATTCCTAAGTCCTTTCGCCCGAACATTTTGATTATTTATATTTTTCCAAAATTCCACAAGCTCGACCGCATTTGTTCGCGGAGCGGTAAAACACTTTGGGAAGCGTCTTAGTTCCTCTTGGCGGATGCGACGAGTAAATGTACATGCAGGCGAAAACTGTTTGAGGCCGAAATGCTTTTCTTCGGCCGAGTTTTTTCGCCGCATGTGATAAACATACGAGTGCATCCGCCTAGAGGAAGTTAGGCGTTTTCAATAAGTGTTTTCCGCCCG